>NZ_JAVHZE010000085.1:0-584 GCF_040981185.1 Kocuria sabuli | reverse complement strand
CATGGAAATTCCGCCGTTAGCGTTTTTGCACGTTGCGGCCAGGCTGCTCAGCGAAAAAAGTAGCCCAGCGGCAGAGAGAAGCATCATCCTTAATTTCATTTATGAACACTCCATGGTGATCCGCAGCAGCGGCTGTTTGCTTTCAGGTAAGTGGTAGTTGGCCGTACAGCGCTTATCCGCCCCTTCTCCCCATTGCGCCTTCAACACTCCCTTTTGGCTCAGGCCGGAGAGGTAGGTTTCGCCTTCTTCGCCTACGATGGTGTCGCTGCCGTTATCGTCGCGGGAAACCATGGCGCCAAACGGCACCGGCTTGCCGTGGTAGCGCAGCGTTACCAGCGCGCGTGCGCCCAGACGGGCGTTAAACGTGGCGCGCACGATGGCGCCGTGGGTCGGCACCACGCTGGTGACGGCATCATCGATATCCATGGCGTCTGAGAGGGAGTTAATGTCCAGCGCCATCCTGTTCAGATGGTAGGCCGAGGCGTAAGGCACCACCGCATAGCCGCGTCCGTCGGTATGGATACCGGGTTCATTCTCGACGCTGACGTCCGCTGCGCCCGGTACGGCAATCAGCACGTTGGTAT
>NZ_JAVHZE010000048.1:0-1176 GCF_040981185.1 Kocuria sabuli | reverse complement strand
CGGCGGATTCTGGCGGTCATTGCAACAGCAGGTCGCCGATCACCTCGATCGGTTTGAAGGAACTCTAGGCGTTTGCGGGGACGGTCGTTGAGCTCCTCAGCGACCGCGTCGAGCTCTGCGGCAGTGAACGCTGAGAGGTCGGCGCCTTTCGGGAAGTATTGGCGCAAAAGGCCGTTGGTGTTCTCGTTGATGCCTCGTTGCCAGGGCGAGTGTGGGTCGCAGAAGAAGATCTCGATCCCGGCGTCCACCCGCACCTGCTTCCAGTCGCGCATCTCCGTGCCTTGATCCCACGTCAGCGACCGTCGCAGCGCCTCCGGCAGCGTCTTGATCTTCACGGCCAGCCCGTCGCGGACTTGTTCGGGTTTGTAGCCCTCCGGCAAATGAACCAGCATCGTGTAGTTGGTGGTGCGTTCCACCAGGGTCCCGATGGCGCTCTGGTTGTTCTTGCCAATGATCAGGTCACCCTCCCAATGGCCCGGCACCGCGCGGTCCTTGGCCTCGGCGGGCCGGGCACTGATATTGATCATGTCCGGGACTCGGTTCTTGCGTTGCCCGGCCTTGCGGCAGGGCCGGCGCACAGCTCGTCCGGTGCGCAGATATCGGGTCAGCTCCTGTTTCAGGGCCCCACGGGACTGCACATAAAGGGACTGATAGATCATCTCGGTCGACACCCACATCTCCGGCTTGTCAGGGAACTCTCGCCGCAGACGCCCAGTGATCTGCTCAGGCGAATACTTCTTGGCGAGGTCTCTCACGACGATCGCACGCAACTCGGGATGGGTGTGCAGCTTCGCCGGCTTCGGGCGTGCGGCGCGTTCATAGGCCAGCACGTGCGCTGTCGTAGCCCGATAACCGCCTTGGGCGGTGGCGTTGCGTCGCAGTTCCCGCGAGATCGTCGACGGTGATCGGCCGATCGCCTCTCCGATCTGCCGCAAAGACTGTCCCTGAACGCGCAACAGGGCGATCTCCTCCCGCTCAGCGAAGCTCAGGCACCGGCCTTTGAGGTTGCGTCCGCGGCGTGGCCGCACGCCACCGGCCTCCTCCAGGACCCGGGCCCCGGTGCGCCGACTTGTACGGATAGCTGCTACCGCCCCGGTTATGAACTCCCCGGCCTGCATCCGCTCCCAAAACACCTGGAGCAGATCCGGCCTGATCAAGATCGAGTACCCACCCACA
>NZ_JAVHZE010000084.1:0-592 GCF_040981185.1 Kocuria sabuli | reverse complement strand
GTGCAGCAACGTACTTTTACCGGAGCCAGAGCTACCGACAATCGCCATCATCTCGCCTTCGCCCACGCTAAAACTCACATTGTGCAACACGTCGGTCTGCACAGTGCCTTCCTGATAGCGTTTGGACAGGTTGTCGCACTGCAACAGGATCTTATTCATAACGTAAAGCCTCAGCGGGTTGAGTGGCGGCAGCCCGCCAGGAAGGATAAAGCGTAGAAAGCAGCGCAATGGCCATCGCGGCCAGCGCAATACCGACCACCTGGAGCGGCTCGATTGCCACCGGCAGCGCCGCGCCATCAAGCAGCGCGCCGATAATCGGCATGAGATTGTTGAGCTGGCTGGCGAGCAGCGCCCCCAGCGCCGCGCCGAGCAGCGCGCCAATGATGCCAGCGCTGGCACCCTGGACCATAAATACCGCCATGATCTGGCGCGGAGTCAGCCCCTGGGTTTGCAGAATGGCGACTTCGCCTTGCTTCTCCATTACCATCAGCCCGAGCGAGGTGATGATATTAAACGCGGCAACGGCCACGATCAGGCTCAGCAGCAGCCCCATCATGTTTTTCTCCATGCGCACGGCCTGGAACAGTTCGCC
>NZ_JAVHZE010000083.1:0-604 GCF_040981185.1 Kocuria sabuli | reverse complement strand
ATGCGAAAGACGGTTCATTTTTCAACATAGCCACCTCACATAAGACCGAATGAAGCGCCGAGGCCGCTCACGGTATCAACCGCGCTTGCCATTGCTGGATTTGCCTGGAATCGAGCCTGTAACGCGAGGGCAGTAAGCGACAACATGCGAATACCGGCATTAACGCTCTCAATCATGTTGCTCTTACGAGACGGGGTTAGACGTTCTGTAGACACAGCACCGCTTGCCAGTTCACCGAGTTCACTCATGGCTCGCATAACGTATGACTGCAATTTGTCTTTTGCCAGTTCGTTAACCGGCACACATGGCAGGCAATGAATCTGAGCGAGAAATCCATCTACGAGCGTTGAATCTTCTGTCAGGTCGGTCAGCGTCCAAATCTCGCGAGGCGTTAACTGGTGCGGTTGCTCAGGGTTGAGCTTGTTATAGAGTGTGTGGGGCTTGATATTCGCCTTAACCGCCAGCTCCTTGACGTTATGAGTCAAAGCGAACTTACGGCAAGCATCATCGAAGTGTGAATGTGACGAAACGCGAAAATCTAACATGTTGCGGCTCCTTCCAACTTGCAAAATCAAGTTACTGAAACACGGCATAACGCGAATTA
>NZ_JAVHZE010000007.1:0-162981 GCF_040981185.1 Kocuria sabuli | reverse complement strand
CGAAGCCGTGGCCGATCTCGTGGCCGATCACGGACCCGATCGCGCCGTAGCACACCGCGTCGTCGGCGTCGGCGTCGAAGAACGGCGGCTGCAGGATCCCGGCTGGGAAGACCACCTCGTTGAGCACGGGGTGGAAGTAGGCGTTGACCCAGTGCGGGTGGAGGAGCCACTCGCCGCGGTCCACGGGAGCGCCCATCTTCCCGACGGCGCGGTCGTGCTCGAGGGCCAGCCCGGCGCGGACGTTGCCGAGCAGGTCCGCCGGGTCCAGCTCCAGGGACGAGTAGTCCCGCCAGGTGCCGGGGTAGCCGACCTTGACCGTGAACGTGGACAGCTTCTCCAGGGCGCGGGCCCGGGTGGCCTGGGACATCCACTCCAGCCGGGAGATCCGTTCCCGGTACGCGGCCAGCAGGTGCTCCACGAGCTGCTCCACCCGTGCCTTGTGCGACGGCGGGAACCAGCGCTGCACGTAGGCGCGGGCCACGTCGTCGCCCAGGACCCGGGTGACCAGGTACTCGGCCCGCCGCCACCGCTCGCGGGGGCGGGTGATCCCGGACAGGGCGGTGCTGTAGAAGCGGAAGTTCTCCTCCACGAAGGACCGGGGCAGGAACGGGGCGCGCCGGGACACGGTCCGCCACGACTGCCAGATCCGGATCTGCTGCTCCGACCACTCCTCCCACAGCCGGCCGAGCGCGGTCACGAAGGAGGGCTGGCGCACGATGACCCGGTCGAAGACGCCCGTGCCCCGGGTCGGGGCGGTGCCCTCCAGCCATGCCGCCCAGGGGAAGCCGGGGGCCAGGGCGGCCAGTCCGGGCAGGTCCACGGGGTTGTGCATCCGCCCCACGTCCCGGGCCGCGACGGTGTCCCAGTGGGCGGCGGCCAGCTGTGTCTCCATGGCCAGCACCGTGGCGGCGGCCTCGCCGGGGGCGAGTCCCCACCGCGCCGGGAGGTCCGCGAGCTCGAGCATCGCCGCGACGTGGTCCGTGAACGCCGTGCGCAGCGGCTCGTGCAGATCGCCGGTGTAGTGGGACTTCGTGGGCAGGGACAGCCCGTCCTGGCAGAGGAAGAAGGAGTACCGGGAGGAGTCCCCGGAGTCGTTCTCCACGAAGAAGGACAGCAGGCCGTCCACGCCGGTGCGCTGCAGCGCGGCCGAGGCCCGGGCGAGCTGCTCCTTGCCGCACGCGGCGTCGAGCACCGCGAGGTCGGGGTCCAGGGCGCTCGGGCCGCGGCGCTCGATCCCGTCCTCGTCGAGGAAGGAGCGGTACAGCGCGCCCATCCGCGAGCCGGCCGGCGCCTCGCGGACGATCTCGTGCACCCGCCGGGCGTTGAGGTCGGTGAGGACCGCGGACGCCCCGTCGGAGGCGCGGTCGTCGGGCAGCTCGTGGGCCTCGATCCAGCCGCCGTTGACGTGGCGGTACAGGTCGTCCTGCGGGCGGACGCCGGGGTGGAGGTGCTGCATCTCGAGGCCGGAGACGGTCGTCACGGGCGCATCCCCTGTCGTCGTGGTGGGGCGTGTCGGAACGCACGGGGCCGGCGACGTCGCCGCCCGGCCCCAGCCTACGGACGACGGCGCCGTGGCCCGCGCGGGGCGGACCACGGCGTCCGTGGTGCTGGTCACACCCGTCCGGCGGGTGCGGGGTGCGTCAGCCGGCGGTCGGCGACGGGCTCGCCGAGGCCTCGGTGTCCCCGGCGTCCGCGGTGCCCAGCCACTCGGCCTTGAGCTGGTCGAGGGTGCCGTCCTCCTCCATGGTGGCCAGCGACTCGTTGACCCGCTCCAGCAGGGCGGTGTTGCCGGTCTTCACGGCCATGCCGAGCTGCTCGCCGGTCTCGATCTCCTCGACCAGCCTCAGCTCCGGGTTGTCCGAGATGGCGGGGCCGGTCACGGAGATGTTGCCGAGCACGGCCTCGACGTCGTCGGTGTTGAGGCCCTGGATCATCAGGGAGGAGGTCTCGTACTGGACGACGTCCGCCCCGTTGTCCCGCGCGTACTCCTCGCCGGTGGTGGCCTGCTGCGCGCCCACGCGCCGGCCCTCGATGTCCGCCACGGAGCTGATGCCGGAGTCCGGGGCCACGAGCAGGGCGAGGTTGTCCTCGAGGTAGGGCTCGGAGAAATCCATCACCGACTCCCGCTCCTCGGTGATGGTCATGCCGGAGGCGGCGAGGTCGCACTGGTCGGTGTCCAGGGCGGAGCCCGTCTCGATGGCCTCGAAGCCCGTGGTGATGACGTTCGTCTCGACCCCGAGGTCCTCGGCGATGTTGTTGACCAGATCGATGTCGAAGCCCACCGTCTCGCCGTCCTCCACGTACTCGAACGGGGCGTAGGGGATGTCCGAGCAGACGGTGAGGGTCCCGGGACTGATCAGGCTGACCTCACCCTCGGCGGCCTGCTCGCCCCCTCCGGTGCTCGTGCACGCGCTCAGGGCCAGCGCGGAGACGGCCAGCACGGACAGGGTCGCTGCCCCGTGGAACCTGCTCTTCATGGATCTGTCCTTCCCTCGGGAGGTGGTCGGCCGCCGTCCCCGGCGCGGCGTCGTGCCGGAGCGGGACCCACTGCTGAATGTGCCTCAGTGTAGGGCGTCCCGGGTCGCTGGTGTGTCGCCCACCACTGGTCGGTAGCACATCGGCTGTCCCCACTGCCGCCCACGTCCTCACGGCGGCCGGGTCCTCCCCGGAGCCCGTTCTTGGGCACAATGGGCCCATGACTCGGACCGACGACTCCCCGACCCCGCAGGGGGACCGATGACGGCGGCGCCGGCGAGCGTGCGCGTGGACGTGTGGCTGTGGGCGGTGCGGGTGTTCAAGACCCGCTCCGCCGCCACGACCGCGTGCCGGGCGGGCCACGTCAAGATCGACGGCACCTCCGTCAAGGCCGCCCAGCCCGTGCGGCCCGGCCAGCGGGTCACGGTGCGCCGCCCCGGCTACGAGCAGGTCCTGGAGGTCGTGCAGCTGCTGACCAAGCGCGTCGGCGCGCCGGTGGCCGCGGCCGCCTACGTGGACCACAGCCCGCCCCCGCCCCCGGCCCTGCACTCGGCCGTTCCCCGCCGGGACCGGGGCGCCGGCCGGCCCACCAAGAAGGACCGCCGCGAGCTGGACCGCCTCCGGGGCCTCTGAGGGGCTCCGTACGAGGCGGCGCGGCGGCCGGGTGGCCGCCGGTCGGTAGCCTGGTCCGGTGACCACGACCGCACGCCCGCGCGGGCTCAACCGGCAGATCCTGGCCCTGGCCGTCCCCGCCTTCGGAGCGCTCGTGGCCGAACCGCTGTTCCTGCTGGCGGACTCCGCGATCGTCGGCCACCTCGGCACCCCCCAGCTCGCCGGGGTGGGGGTGGCCGCCGCGCTGGTCCAGACGGTCGTGGGGCTGATGGTCTTCCTCGCCTACAGCACCACTCCGGCGGTGGCCCGGCACCTCGGCGCCGGCCGGCTCCCGGAGGCCGTGGCGGTGGGCCGGGACGGGCTCTGGGTGGCCGCCGGGCTCGGCGTCCTCCTGTCCGCCGCGGGCTGGGCGCTCGGCCGCCCGCTGCTGGAGCTGATGGGCGCCCGCGGCGAGGTCCTGGAGCACGCGGTCGCCTACCTGTACTGGTCCCTGCCCGGGCTCACCGGGATGCTCCTCGTGCTGGCCGCCACCGGTGTGCTGCGCGGGTTCCAGGACACGAGGACCCCGCTGCTCATCGCGGGGATCGGGGCGGCGGCCAACGCGGGGCTCAACCTCCTGCTGGTGCACGGCGCCGGCCTCGGCGTGGCCGGCGCCGCGATCGGCACGAGCGCCGTGCAGTGGGCCATGGCCCTGGCCTATCTGCGGATCGTGCACCGTCTGGCCCGCCGGCACGCAGTGGGGCCCGGCACCTCCTGGGCCCGGCTGCGCTCCCACCTCGCCGTGGGGTCGTGGCTGATGCTGCGCACGGTGTCCCTGCGCGTGGCCATCCTCGCGACCGTCCTGGTGGTCACGGCGCAGGGCGCCCAGAACCTCGCGGCCCACCAGCTGGTGATGACGGTGTTCAGCTTCCTGGCCTTCGCCCTCGACGCCCTGGCCATCGCCGCGCAGGCGCTGCTGGGCCGGGACATGGGGGCCCGGGACCTGGCGGAGCCGGCCGAGCGGCGGGCGATCCGCGAGCT
The DNA here is from genome assembly GCF_040981185.1 of Kocuria sabuli. Classification (NCBI taxonomy): domain Bacteria; kingdom Bacillati; phylum Actinomycetota; class Actinomycetes; order Micrococcales; family Micrococcaceae; genus Kocuria; species Kocuria sabuli. The sequence continues at coordinate 158,874 of NZ_JAVHZE010000007.1, read as the reverse complement.
GATGCGCCGGCTGGTGCTCTGGGGCCTCGGCTTCGGCGTGCTGACCGGCCTGGCCGTGGCCGTGCTGGGGACGCGGCTGGGCTTCCTGCTCAGCCCCGACCCCGCCGTGCAGGCCCTGTTCGCGGCGGCGCTGCTCGTGGTGGCGGCCGGCCAGCCGCTGGCCGCCTACGTCTTCGTCCTCGACGGAGTGCTCATCGGGGCCGGGGACGCCCGCTACCTCGCGGTGGCCGGGGTGCTCAACCTCGCCGTCTACCTCCCGCTGCTGGGCCTCGTGGCCAGCTCCGGAAGATCGGGCGCCGGCGGGCTCGTGTGGCTGTGGATCGCCTACGCGGGCGGCTACCTGGGGGCCCGGGCGCTGACCCTCGGTCTGCGCGCCCGCGGGGACGCGTGGCTGCTCCGGAACGCCCGGTAACAAGCGGGAACCACCCTCGGGGATGTGGTCCGGATCACCTACGATGCGAACATGGACAACGACTCCCGCACGCAGAACCAGCCCGCTGCCGGACACGACGTCGTGCTCGTCGGGATCGACGGGTCGGACCAGGCCCGCCACGCCCTCGAGCGCGCCGTCGAGGAGGCCAGGGCGCACAACCTCTCGGTCCGCCTGGTCGGCGCCTACCCGGTGATCGGGGTCGGCGACCCCGGCCTCGAGATGCGCTTCACCGAGGCTGTGACCCAGGAGAACGCGGAGCACCTCGCCGAGGCCCGGCGGGTCGTCGAGGACGCGGGCCTGCCCGTGCAGACCGTCGAGGCCGCCGGGGACGCCGCCAAGGCCGTCGTCGAGCGGTCGGGGGAGGCCGCGCTCGTCGTCGTGGGCAAGCGCGGCCGCGGCGGCGCCCTGCGCGGGCGGCTCGGCTCGGTGTCCGCCGCCGTCGCCGCGCACGCGAAGTGCCCGGTCGTGGTCGTCCCCGAGGCGTCCGAGGGCCGGCACAGCGAGCGCCACCGCGGCGGGAACGACTTCGCGCTCGAGGACCAGGGGCCGGTCGAGGCGGAGAAGATCGACTTCTCCGGGCGGGTGGTCGTCGGTCTCGACGCCCTGGGCGCGCGCAACCCGGCGCTGTGGCAGGCCGTGGAGTACGCCGAGCAGCACGGCAAGCCCCTCGCGCTGGTCTCGGTTAACGGGGCCATGTCCGGCACCCCCTCCTGGTTCCAGGACGAGTTCAACCAGGCCCGGTACTTCCACGAGGCGGAGCGGAAGCTCGCCGAGGTCTCGCAGGAGATCGAGGCCGAGCACCCCGGCCTCACGGTGGAGCACCACATCTTCGTCGGCCGGCCCGGCCGCATCCTGATGAACGCCACGCACTCCGCGGACCTGGTCGTCGTCGGCTCCCGCGGCATCGGCGGGTTCCGCGGGCTGCTGCTGGGCTCGGTCTCCCAGGCCGTGCTGGAGAACGCCGCCGGCCCGGTCATGGTCGTGCCCGCCCACCCCGCCTGAGCAGCGGCCCGGCCGTGCCCGCCGGGAGAACAGGAGAGCACCGCAGATGGCAGAGCAGATCGTCGTGGGCTACGACGGCTCCGAGAACAGCGACCGCGCCCTCGGCTGGGCGATCCGGGAGGCGCGGGCCCTCGGCGACGAGCTGAAGGTGGTGGTCTCCATGGGGCGGCCCGTGGCCGTGGACCCCAGCCTGTACGGGCCGTTCCTGGAGGCGATCGAGCAGGAGACCGACCGGGTTGCCGGTGCCGCCGTCGCCAGGGCCCGGGAGGCCGGGGTCGCGGCGGTGGGCGTCCTGGAGCGCGGCGACGCGGCGGGGGTGCTCGTCCAGGGATCGGACTCAGCCGAGGTGCTCGTGCTCGGCCGGCGGGGGCGGCGCGGCGTGCGGGGGCGCCTGGGGTCGGTCTCGGCCGCGGTGTCGGCGCACGCCTCCTGCCCCGTGGTCGTGGTGCCCGAGCGCTGGGACCCGCGGGCCCGGGAGGCCCGGGGGGCCGGGCCCTTCGCGGGCCGCGTGGTGGTCGGCGTGGACCGGCTGGGGCGGGACAACCCGGCGGTCGCTGCGGCCGCCCGCCACGCCGGATGGCACGGCACGGGACTGACGCTGGTCATGGTGGTGCCGGAGGCCACGAGCGTGCCCACGGGCTCCGCGGACCTGGACCGGGCGGTGCACGAGCAGCTCATCGGACCCGCCCGCGCCCTGGTGGACCAGGTCGCGGAGGCCGTGCGGGAGGACTGCCCGGGGCTGGACGTCGAGACGCACGTCTTCTCGGGGGAACCCGCCGAGCGGCTGGTGGAGGCGGGCCGGACGGCGGAGCTCGTGGTGGTCGGCAGCCGCGGCTACGGCGGGTTCCGGGGCCTGCTCATGGGCTCCGTCTCCCAGGCCGTCCTGAACGAGGCCGAGAGCCCGGTGATGGTGGTCCCCACCCGCGGGAAGGACTGAGCCCGCCCGGGGCGCCGTCCGTCCGCAGGCGGAGCGGTCCGGGCCCCGCCCCGCGGACCTCGTCCTGGGGGCGGATCCGGCGGCGGCCGGGAGGCGTCATCCTGGAAGGCGCGCCCCGGACCGTCCGCGGGCGCCGGAAGGAGGGCCCCATGGGCCGCAGGGCTCCGAGCGTGGCGGCACTGGTCGTCCTCGTCCTCACCGGCTGCGCCGGGCCTGCCGTGGAGGTCCCCGCCCCGCCGGCCGCGTCGGACGTCCTGGACGCCGCGGACGTCCTGACGGACCAGGAGGAGCAGGACCTCGACGCGTTCATCGACCGGCGCGGCACGGGCGGCGACGCCGCGCGGGTCGCCGTGCTGACGGTGGAGTCGGTGAACGGGTCGATCGAGGACTACGCACGGGAGGTCGCCACAGCGTGGGGGGTGGGCGACGCCGGGGCGGACAACGGCGTGCTCGTGGTCGCGGCCACCGAGGACCGGGAGCTGCGGATCGAGTCCGCGGACGGGGTCCGGGAGCGGTTCACGGACGACGAGGCGGAGCGCGTGGTGGACGACGTGCTCGGCCCCGCTTTCGCGGACGGCCGCTACGCCGAGGGCCTCACCGCGGCCGTCGACCGGATCCACCTGTACGCGGAGGGCGGGGAGCCGCCGCGGGAGCCCTTCGACTGGGCCCTGCTCGGCTGGATCGCCGGACCCCTCGCCCTGGTCGCCGGGCTGGTGGCCTGGTGGATCGCCGCGGACCTCCGCCGCCGGCGCCGGATCTCCGACGAGGAGCTCCGTGCGGCGGAGCAGCGTGACCCCGGTCTGCGGCTCACCGAGGAGCAGCGGACGGCGTACCGGACGTACCGGTACCACCACCGCAAGGACGACGCCGTGACGAACCCCGCCGTGTGGCTGCCGCTCTACCTGGCCAACCCGGGGCTGTACTCCGGCGGGTCGGGCGGCGGCACGGACGGCGGCGCTCCGGGCGGGTCCTCCTTCGGCGGAGGCGGCGGCTTCACCGGCGGCGGGGCGTCCGGCAGCTACTGATTCGGCCCGGTCAGCACGCTGCACCGCCGCGTGCTGACCGGGAACGGCGCCGGGCGGGCGGCACGGGCCGGAGGGTCAGGCGGGCAGGGCGCGCCGGGAAGCGACGAGGGAGAGCAGGTGCCGGTGCACCGTGGTCTCCCCGGTGAGCTCGGGGTGGAACGAGATGCCGACGACGTTGCCGCTCGCCACCGCGACCACCTCGCCCCGGTGCCGGGCCAGCACCGTGACGTCCTCGCCCGCGCGGGTCACCACGGGGGCGCGGATGAAGGCAGCGCGCACGGTGGCCCCGTCCTCGCCCCAGGTCAGCGCGGCCTCCTCGGAGGCCGTCTGGGTGCCGAACGCGTTGCGGGTCACCGTGACGTCCAGGACCTCGAGGGTCTGCTGGCCGGGGGCGGGGTCCTCGATGCCGGAGGAGAGCAGGATCAGCCCGGCGCACGTGCCCAGGGTGGGCAGACCGCCGAGCACGGCGTCCCGCAGCGGGTCCCGGAGCCCGAACAGGCGCAGCAGCCGGTCCACGGTGGAGGACTCCCCGCCGGGCAGGACGATCGCGTCCAGCCCGGCGAGCTGCTCCGCCGTCTTCACGAGCACCGGCTCGGCGCCGAGCTCCTGCAGCATCGCGGCGTGCTCGGCGACCCCGCCCTGCAGGGCGAGGACCCCGACCCGGGGCGCGGAACTCACCAGCCGCGCTCCGCGAGCCGGTGCGGGGCGGGGAGGTCGCCCACGTTGATCCCGACCATCGCCTCGCCGAGCCCGCGGGAGGCCTCGGCGATCTTCTCGGGGTCGTCGTAGTAGGCGGTGGCCTTCACGATCGCCTGCGCCCGGGCGGCGGGGTTGCCGGACTTGAAGATGCCGGAGCCCACGAACACGCCGTCGGCGCCGAGCTGCATCATCATGGCGGCGTCCGCGGGGGTGGCCACGCCGCCGGCGGTGAACAGCACGACCGGCAGCTTCCCGGTGCGGGCGACCTCGAGCACGATGTCGTACGGAGCGGCGAGCTCCTTGGCCTTCACGTAGAGGGCGTCGGGGGAGATCGCGTACAGGGCCCGCAGCTCCGCGATCTGGCCGCGGATGGTGCGGATGTGCTTGGTGGCCTCGGAGACGTCGCCCGTGCCGGCCTCGCCCTTGGAGCGGACCATGGCGGCGCCCTCGGCGATCCGGCGCAGGGCCTCGCCCAGGTTGGTGGCACCGCACACGAACGGGACGGTGAAGCGCTGCTTGTCGATGTGGTTGACGTAGTCGGCGGGGGAGAGGACCTCGGACTCGTCGATGTAGTCGACCTTCAGGTGCTCCAGGACCTGCGCCTCCACGAAGTGGCCGATGCGGACCTTGGCCATGACCGGGATGGAGACGGCGGCCTGGATGCCCTCGACCAGGTCGGGGTCGGACATGCGGGCCACGCCGCCCTGGGCGCGGATGTCGGCGGGCACGCGCTCGAGGGCCATCACGGCGACGGCGCCGGCGTCCTCGGCGATGCGGGCCTGCTCGGCGGTGACGACGTCCATGATGACGCCGCCCTTGAGCATGTCGGCGAGGCCGCGCTTGACCAGCGGGGAGCCGGTCAGGGGGGTGGCGTCCGCGGGGGACGTGGTCCGGGCGGAGGTCTGGGCAGGGGTGGTCTGCAGATCGGTCATGCGTCCCATCCTCCGGGGCGGAGTGGTCCACCGACAGGTCCACCAACGATAGAATTCGTTGGACCACTCGTCCGCAGGTGCGTCCGCGGACGAGTCCACAGAGGAGTCCGCGGACGACTTCCGCGGACGACGGAGAACCGAGGTCCCGTGCGCCATCCCCACGACGTCGAGGTGCCCGTGCGCGTGGACCGCGCCGATCCCGCGCCGCTGCCGGCCCAGCTCGTCCAGCAGCTGCGGGACCTGGTGGTCTCCGGGGCGCTGCGCCCCGGGGACCCGCTGCCCTCCACGCGGGGGCTCGCCGCCCGGCTCGGCATCTCGCGGGGCTCCGTGGTCACCGCCTACGACCAGCTGCACGGCGAGGGCTACCTGCACGCCACCAACGGGGCCACCGTCGTGCACCCCGACCTCGCCCGCTCCCGCGTGGAGCGGCCGGGCACCCGGCCGGACCCGCGCCCGCCCGCGGCGCGCCCGCGCCGGGCCCGCGAGCGGCCGATGATCGACCTCACCCCCGGGCGCCCCGACACGGGCCGGCTGGCCACCCCCGGGTGGCGGGCCGCGTGGCGGGACGCCGCGGCCGCCGCCGGGTCGGGCGCACCGCCGGCCCAGGGCTCGGAGGCGCTGCGCGAGCAGATCGCCGAGCACCTGCGCCTGATGCGCGGCGTGGTCCGCGACCCGCAGGACCTCTTCGTCACGGCCGGCGCCCGGGACGGGCTCCAGCTCCTGCTCGCCGCGCTCGGCGGACTCGCCGGCCGCCCGCTGCGCGTCGCCGTCGAGGACCCCGGCTACCCCTCCCTGCGCCGGGTGCCGGAACGGCTCGGCCACCGGGTGCTGCCCGTGCCGATCGACGACCAGGGCCTCGACCCCGCCCGCCTGCCCTCGGGTGCGTGGTCCGGGGCGGGGAGGTGGGAGGTCGAGCGGGCTCCCGACGCCGTGGTGGTGACCCCCAGCCACCAGTACCCCCTGGGGGCCTCGATGCCCGCGGCCCGCCGCCTCGAGCTGCTCGGCTGGGCCCGCGCCCACGACGCCCTGATCGTGGAGGACGACTACGACTCGGAGCTGCGCTACGTCGGCGAGCCCCTGCCGGCGCTGTCCTCCCTGGACCACGGGCCCGGCGCCGTCCCCGGGCCGCCGTCCCCCGGCCGGCGGCTCGGGGCCGGGGGGCACGTGGCCACGCTCGGCTCCTTCACCAAGGTCCTCGCGCCGGGACTGGGGGTCGGCTACCTGCTGGCCCCGCCCGCCCTGCGCGAGGAGCTGCTGCGCCTGCGCACCGACCTCGGCAACCCCGCCTCGGCGGTGGCCCAGGACGCCATGGCCCGCTTCCTCGCCGACGGCGGGCTGCGCCGGCACACCGCCCGGATGCGGCGGGAGTACCGGCGCCGGCGGGACCTGCTCACCGCCGCGCTCGCCGGGGTCCGGGGGGTGCGGGCCGTGCCCATGGACGGCGGGCTGCACGCCGTGCTCGAGTTCACCGGGGAGGTGGCGTTCGAGGAGCAGGACGTCGTGGCCCGCGCGGCGGCGGCGGGCGTGCGGGTGGCCGCACTGGGCTCCTACTGGGCGGAAGGTGCCCGTGGCGCGCGCCGCGGCGTCGTCGTGGGCTTCGGCGCCACCGGCGCCGCACCGGAGGGGGACGCCCTGCCGGACGCCCTCGCGGTGCTCGCGCGGGTGCTCTCGGCGCCCGGGCCGGGGACCGGGGCCGCTCGCTAGACTGTCCCGTGCCCCGCGGGCCCCGCACGGGCCGCCGCACCGGGCCCCGCCCGACGAGCCGTCCCCCGAAAGGCCCCACCGTGAACCCCGATCCGAGCACCGGCATCCACCGCGACCTGTTCGCGCCCACGCTGCTGCGCGCGCTCGTGGCCCTCGTCCTCGCCGCCGTGACCATCTTCTGGCAGGAGCCGACGATGGGCGTCGTGGTCTGGGGCGTGGGCCTCTACCTCCTGCTGACGGGCGCGGCGAGCATCCTGCTCCAGCTGCGGCTCAACGGCAACGACCACGTGGACATGGGGCCGAGCCGGCAGGTCCCGCAGTCCTACGGCGTGCTCTACGTCGTGGGCGGGATCCTCGCGCTCGTCGGCGCGGACAGCCCCGGCGGTCTCGTGCTCTACGCCGGGCTCGTCCTGGGCGTCGCCGGCCTCACGGAGCTCGCGCTCGGGCTGAAGTTCCGCACCACCTTCCCGCTGGGCCGGGACTGGACGATCGCCGGGCTCGTCACCGTCCTCGCCGCCACGGGTCTCGTGCTGGTGGTGGATCTCGGCGCCAAGGCGCTCTTCGGCGTGGTGGGCGCCGCCGCGGTGGTCATCGGGGTCACCCACCTGCTCGCCGCGCTGAGCCTCCGGCACGAGGACCGCCGAGGACAGGCCCCGGCCGGAACCGCGTAGACTGGGCTACCGCACGGCAGGCCCCGTCCTGCCCACGACACCGGTTCACGAGGAGGACGAGTGGCACAGCGCAAGGGCTCGCGAGACGGCTTCCGGGCCGACGTCAAGGGCCCCCTGATCCTTTCCGCCGTGCTCGCCGCCGTCACGTTCGGCGGCGTGGCGGTCCTCGCCAGCGGCGGGACCGAGAACGCCCCGCGCCTGGACCTCGCCTTCACCGCGGCCGGCATCGTGTTCATCGTGGCCCTGGTGTTCAGCGCGACGCTCATGATCATCGAGAAGCCCAACGACCCCCACCTCGGCGAGGGCACCGGCGTCAACCGGTCCTCGGCGAAGCTCTACGCCGAGGCCCGCGCCCGCCGCCAGGCCGCCGCGCGGCCGGCCGGCGAGGCCGAGTTCGGCCAGCGCGTCCACCCCGACACCCAGGGCGAGGACCTGCTCGGCCGGCACCCCGCCGAGGGCCGGGGCGAGGGCCCCGGCGAGAGGACGGACGGGAGCACGGGCGACGACGGCGCAGCCCCCGGCCCGCGGGCCTGACCCGCCGCCGGCGGCCACGGCACTTGGCCGCCGGCCGCCCGCTCAGTAGATTGGAAGGGACCTGAGCAGCAGGGCCGACCCCGCGCCCTGCTCGAGGCCCGACGACAGGAATCAGCATGAGCCAGCAGCCGGAACCTCCCACCGAGGGCGACGAGGAGTTCGAGAAGAAGGTCGAGCAGCGGATGGCGGACAAGCCGGACGCGGATCCGGACGAGGACCCCACGGACGTGGCCCAGGAGGACTACAAGTCCGAGGTGCCCGAGCTCGAGGAGGACGAGGACAGCGTGGTGAACCCCGGCGCCGCCGACGCCTGAGCGACGCGCCCCGCACGCAGGAACGCCCCGGGAGGACATCGGTCCTCCCGGGGCGTTCCTGCGTGCGGACCGGCGTCCCGGTCAGCGGCCGAAGCCGCGCAGCCGCAGGGAGTTCAGCACCACGAACACGGAGCTGAACGCCATGGCGGCGCCCGCGATCACCGGGTTGAGCAGGCCGGCCGCCGCCACGGGGATGGCCACCACGTTGTAGGCGAAGGCCCAGAACAGGTTGGACTTGATGACGGCGAGGGTCCGCCGGGAGAGGGCGATGGCCGTGGGGACCGACCGCACGTCGCTGCGCACGATCGTGATGTCGGCGGCCTCGATGGCCGCGTCCGTCCCTGAGCCCATCGCGATCCCGAGGTCGGCCTGGGCCAGCGCCGCGGCGTCGTTGACGCCGTCGCCCACCATGGCGACCACGCGCCCGTCGTCCTGCAGGTCGCGGACCACCGCGACCTTGCCCTCCGGGCTGACGTCCGCCACGACGTCCTCGGCCGGGATGCCGGCCTCGGCCGCGACGGAGCGGGCCACCGGCTCGTTGTCGCCGGTGAGCAGCATGGGCCGCAGACCCAGGCCCTTGAGCCGGTCGATCGCCTCCCGGGCGTCGTCCTTCACGGTGTCCCGCAGGTCCACGAACCCGGCGAGCGCCCCGTCCACGGCCACGAGGACCGTGGTGAAGCCGCCCTCCTGGGCGCGCCGCAGCGCGTCCAGCTGCGCCCCGTCGAGGCGCACACCGTTCTCGGCGAGCCAGGTGGTGCGCCCGACCACCACCGAGCGGGAGTGCATCCCGTCGGCCACGTGCGCGCGGACGCCCCCGCCGGGGGCCGAGACGAACCCGGAGAGCGGGAACCGGTGCGGGGTGGCCGCGGCCACGGCCCGGGCGATGGGGTGCTCGGAGTGCTGCTCGACCGAGGCGGCGAGGTCGAGCACCTGGTCCCGGGAGTAGGAGGCCACGGGGGTCACGGCGGCCACGGAGAGCCGGCCGCTGGTCACGGTGCCCGTCTTGTCCAGCACCACGGTGTCCACGGTGCGGGTGTCCTCGAGGACCTCGGCGCCCTTGATCAGGATGCCCAGCTGCGCGCCGCGGCCGGTGCCGGTGAGCAGGGCCGTGGGCGTGGCCAGGCCGAGGGCGCACGGGCAGGCGATGACCAGCACGGAGACGGCGGCCACGAAGGAGGAGTCGACGTCCCCCGTGAGCACCAGCCAGCCCACCAGCGTGAGCAGCGCGATCGCGAGCACGACCGGGACGAACACCCCGGAGATCCGGTCGGCGAGCCGCGCCACGGGGGCCTTGCCCGTCTGCGCCTGCGCGACCGTCCGGCCCATCTGGGCCAGGGTCGTGTCGGCGCCCACTCGGGTGGCCTCGACGAGCAGCCGGCCGTTGGTGTTGATCGTCGCGCCGGTGACGGCGTCGCCGACCTCCACCTCGACCGGCAGGGACTCGCCGGTGAGCAGCGAGGTGTCCACCGCCGAGCGGCCCTCGACGACCACGCCGTCGGCGGCGATCTTCTCCCCGGGGCGCACGACGATCCGGTCCCCGGGCCGCAGCTGCTCGGCCGGCACGTTCGTCTCGACGCCGTCCCGCAGGACCACGGCGTCCTTCGCGCCCAGCTCCAGCAGCGCGCGCAGCGCCTCGCCGGAGCGGGCCTTCGCCCGGGCCTCGAGGTAGCGGCCCAGCAGCAGGAAGGCGGTCACGAGGGCGCCGGTCTCGAAGTAGAGCAGGTGCCCGCTCATGTCCATCCGGTGGCCGAGCATCGCGTCGGCCGTCATGGCGGGGTCGCGCAGCAGGTTCCACAGCGAGAACAGGTACGCGGCGGACACGCCCAGGGAGACGAGGGTGTCCATGGTGGAGGTGAGGTGCCGGGCGTTGACGGCGGCGGAGCGGTGGAACGGCCACGCCGCCCAGGTCACGACCGGCAGGCTCAGCAGCGCCGCGACCCAGCCCCAGTGGGGGAACTGGAAGCCGGGCAGCATCGAGATGACGAAGACCGGTACGGAGAGGGCGCCGGCCACGAGCAGTCGCCGGCGCAGGGACCCGGGGGAGCGCAGCGAGGAGGCCTCCCGGCCGGACACGCGGGCCATCGCGGAGACCGATCCCCCGCCGGTCCCGTCGTCGCCGGCCCCGGGCGCGTTCCGCACAGTGGCCCCGTAGCCGGCGTTCTCGACCGTCCCGACGATCTCCTCGTCGCTCACGCCCTCCGGCGCGTGGACGGTGGCGGTCTCCAGGGCGAGGTTCACGGACGCGTCGACGCCGTCGAGCTTGCCCAGCTTGCGCTCGACCCGGCTCACGCACGAGGAGCACGTCATGCCCGTGATCTCGAGCTCGAGGGTGCGCAGCGGCCCGGCCGCCTGCCCGGGCGCCGCGGCGCGCGTGCCGGTCTCAGACAACCGAGTACCCCGCTTCCTCGACGGCTTCCGCGATCTCCTCCTGGCCCAGTTCCCGGGAGGAGGTCACGACGACGGGCGAGGCGCCGCCGGCGACCAGGTCGACGTCGACGGACTCGACGCCGCCCAGCGCGGTGAGCTCCTCGGTGACGGACCTGACGCAGTGCTGGCAGGTCATTCCGGACACGTTGACGGTGGTCTGCACGATGTTCTCCTGGGGGTCGGTGGGTTCGTTCGTGGGGCGGGTCAGCTCTTGAGCAGGCGCGCGATGGCCGCGGACGCCTCCTGGAGCTTGGCGTCGACGCCGGCCCCGTCGCCGGACTCCTGGGCGGCCTCGACGGCGCCCACGACGCAGTGGTTCAGGTGCTCGTCCAGCAGGCCCAGGCTCACGGCCTTGAGCGCGGACTGGATCGCGGAGATCTGGGTGAGGACGTCGATGCAGTACTTGTCCTCCTCGACCATCCGGTGGATGCCGCGGACCTGGCCCTCGATGCGCCGGAGCCGCTTGAGGTACGCGTCCTTGTCGTGGGTGTACCCGTGGGGCGGGAGCGTGTCGGTCATGGGTCCTCCTCGGTCGTCCTGCCCCCACCCTATACCCCTTGGGGGTATGCCTCAAGGGCCGGTGCCGTCCGGGGCGGATCCGGAGGGGCCGGGCCGGGGCGCCGATGTGCGAATCTTGAGGCATGGCTTCACTGATCGAGGACTACGCCCTGCTCTCGAACATGCGCACGGGTCCGCTCGTCTCCCGCACCGGCTCCGTCGACTGGCTGTGCGCCCCGCGCTTCGACTCCCCCTCCGTCTTCGGCGCCCTCCTGGGCGAGGCCGACCACGGGCGCTGGCTGCTCGCCCCCGCCTCCGCGGTCGTGGACGAGGCCGGCGGGGAGGTCCTCGACGAGGAGGAGAGCGGCGCCCAGGTCGCCGAGCGGTTCTACGTGGAGAACACCTTCGTGCTCCAGACGGTGTGGGTCACGGACTCCGGCTCCGTGCGCGTGACCGACTTCCTCCCGCTGACCTCCCGCACGGACCTGATCCGCCGCGTCGAGGGCCTCACGGGCGAGGTCGAGATGTACCAGGAGCTGCGGGTCCGCTTCGGCTACGGCGCCGTGGTTCCCTGGGTCAGCCGCTTCGAGGGGGAGGAGGACCCCGAGGGCGGCGACCCCGCCCCGCCCATGCTCGTGGCCATGGCCGGGCCGGACGCCCTCGTGCTGCGCGGGGAGCCCCTGCCCGAGGCCACGCGCGGCGACGACGAGCGCCGCCACCACGGGACCTTCACCGTCTCCGCCGGCCAGGCGCGGGACTTCGTTTTGACGCACTTCCCGTCCCACCGCACGCCGCCGGCGCCGGTCGACGTCAACGAGCAGCTCACCCGGACCGTGGAGCTGTGGCAGGACTGGTCCGGGCTGTACACCCCGCCGGCCGCGGACCGGGACGAGCCGGTGCACATCGTCCCGGTCCGGGGCCACGCGGTGGCCGGCCGCTCGGACGTGGTCCGGCGCTCCCTGCTCGTGGTGCGGGCCCTGATGCACCAGGAGACGGGCGGGCTCGTGGCCGCGCCCACCACCTCCCTGCCGGACGTGGTGGGCGAGGAGCGCAACTGGGACCACCGCTTCTCCTGGCTGCGGGACGCGGCGATGGCCCTGGAGGTCATGCTCGACCACGACCACGACCGGGAGGCCGTCCAGCTGCGCAACTGGCTGCTGCGGGCCGTGGCGGGGGATCCGCACGACCTGCAGAACATCTACGGGATCGCGGGGGAGCGCCGGGGGCGGGAGCACCAGCTGGACCTGCCGGGCTACGAGCGCTCCCGTCCGGTCCGGGAGGGCAACGGCGCGGCGGGCCAGCACCAGGCGGACGCCGTGGGCCACGTGATGGTCGTGTTCGAGAAGCTGCGCCGGCGCGGGGCGGTGGAGGACCACCTCTCCTGGCCGCTCCAGCAGGCGATGCTGCGCTCCGTGGTGGACAACTACGAGGTCAAGGACCAGGGCCTGTGGGAGATGCGCGGCGAGCGGCAGTACTACACGCACTCCCGGGTGCTGATGTGGGCGGCCCTGCAGTCCGGGGTGGACGCCGTGCGCCTGCACGGGCTGCCCGGGGACGCGCCGCTGTGGGAGCAGCTGCGGGACGCGCTGGCCGAGGAGATCTGGACCAGCGGCTACGACCCCGAGATCGGCTCCTTCGTGCAGCACTACGGGGCGAAGACCGTGGACGCCTCCCTGCTCCAGCTGCCCCAGGTGGGCTTCGTGGCCTACGACGACGAGCGGATGCTGGGGACCGTGCGGCGGATCGAGGAGGAGCTGCGGCACCCGTGCGGGCTGATCCACCGCTACCGCAACGTGCTGGGCCCCGTGGACCCCGAGAACCCCGACGCCTACGCCGGGGTGGTCGGCGTGGACGGCTTCACGGGCCAGGACAACCCGCACTTCGGCGCGTCCCTGTGGCTGGCCGCCCAGTACGCGCGCTCGGGCCGCACCGACAGCGCGCGCAAGCTCGTGGACCTCGTGCTGTCCCGCGCCAACGACCTCGGGCTGCTGTCCACCGAGTGGTCGCCCGACCGGCGGCGGCTGACCGGCAACTTCCCCCAGACCTTCACCCACCTGGCCCTCGTCCAGGCGATGGACGCGCTCGACGCCGCACAGGGGCGCCGGACCGCCCCGGAGCCCCAGGAGGCCGTGCCCGCTCCCACCGGCGCCGGCTCGTGAGCTCTGCCGTTCCCCCGGACCTGCGGAGCTCGCCGGCGGTGCGCATCGGGCTGTCCCTGTCCGTGGCCACCGGGCTGTACGGGATCTCCTTCGGCGCGCTGTCCGTGGCGGCGGGGCTGAGCTTCTGGCAGACGGTCGCCCTGTCCTCGCTCATGTTCACGGGCGGGTCCCAGTTCGCCTTCATCGGCGTGGTCTCGGGCGGCGGGGCCGGGGTCTCGGCGCTGGGTGCGGCGACGCTGCTCGGGGTGCGCAACGCCGTCTACGGCATGAGCATGAACGCCCTGGTGCGCCCTCGGGGCTGGCTGCGGCTCCTCGCCGCCCACGTAACCATCGACGAGTCCAACGCGGCGGCGTCCTCCCAGAGCGACCCCGTCGAGGAGAGGCGGGGGTTCTGGGTCGCGGGCGTGGGCGTGTTCCTGCTCTGGAACCTGTTCACCGTGCTCGGCGCGCTGCTCGGCAACACGCTCGGCGACCCGGCCCGCTGGGGCCTGGACGGGGCCGCCGTGGCCGCGTTCCTGGGGCTGCTGTGGCCCCGGCTGACCGCCCGGGAGCCCGTGGCGGTCGCCGTGGTGTGCGCCCTGGTGACGGCCCTGACCATCCCGGTGCTGCCGCCGGGGCTGCCCATCCTGGTGGCCGCCGTGGTGGCCGCGCTCCTCGGCCGCTCCCGCGGTGGCGGAGCCCCCGCGGGAGCGGCCGGCCGGGCGGAGGCCGGGGCATGAGCCTGTGGTTCTGGGTCCTCGGGGCGTGCGCGCTGGCCTACGGCCTGAAGCTCGTGGGCTATCTCGTTCCGGACCGCGTGCTGGACGACCCCCGGGTGGAGCGGATGGCGGGCACGGTCACGGTCGGTCTGCTCGCCGCGCTCGTGGTGATGAACGCTTTCGGCTCGGGGCAGGCCCTGGTGCTCGACGCCCGGCTCGGGGCCCTGCTCGTGGCCGGGGTCGCCCTGGCCCTGCGCGCGCCGTTCCTGCTGGTCGTGGTGTTGGGCGCGGCCGCCGCGGCCGCTCTGCGGCTGGTCGGGGCGGCCTGACCCCGGCTCAGGCGAAGGGCAGCACGGGCGGGATGAACCCGTCCTCGATGGCGCGCTTGTAGAGCTCCAGCTTGGTGCGCGCCGGCCGCTCCACCAGGGCGTACTTGCGCCGGATGCGCTTGAGGTGCTCCTCGACCGTGGACTCCGCGATCTGCAGCCGGGCGGCCACCTCCTGCTCCTGGAGGCCGTCCACGTAGAGCGCGAGCACCTCCCGCTCCCGGGCGGAGAGCTTCGCCGGCGCCCTGCTGGGCAGCTCGGTCAGGGCGTCCTGCAGCTTGTCGCTCACGAAGTGGCCCAGCTGCTTGGCCAGGCGCATGGTCCGGAACACGCTCTTGATCGGCTCGCACTTGCCCACGGCCCCGGCCGCTCCGCAGGAGAAGGCGGAACGGACGCGGACGAGATCGCCCGGCGGTGCGAGCACCACCACGGTGTGCTCGTGCGCGGTGAGGTCGGTGATGTTCTGCACCAGGGTGCGCCCGTCCTGGGTGTTCAGGCTCAGCAGCACCACGGCCGCCTCGGTCGCGTTCTGGGCGAGGAACTCCGGGACGCTCCCTGCCACGGTGCCGATCCGCACCCCGTGCTCGGGGTGCTCGAGGGACTCGCGCTGCATCGCGATGCGGGTCATGGGCTGGGGGCTGACGACGGCGGCGTTCAACATGCTGGGGACTCCTCGACTTCTCCCGCGATGAGCTGGGCGGGTTCTCCGGGGCCGGTTCGGTCCGGCCCGGCGGCGGGAGGACGGTGTCCCGGGGTCCGGTGCCGGCCGGCCGCAGATATGCCGGGTTCGGCATGTACGGGAGGTCGACGGGGACGGTCCGGGCAACGGTCCTCCGGGTGATCGCTGCCGGCGGAGACGGTGCTCTGTGTCCTTCAACAGTGGCGGACGGGTTCGTGTCCGGACAAGACGGACGTCGTACGGACCTGCAACTTCGTACACCGTACGAGGGACACTGCGGCCCCGGCCCTCCCCGCCGGACGCCGGTCCGCGCCGGGACCCGCCTGGGAGAATGGCCCCGCAGGAACCCCCGGAAGAGAGGCCCGCCCCGTCATGCGCATCGACGTCCTGAGAAGTTCCGCCGGCCGCGTGCCGCACCTCGGTGAGCAGGTCGAGCTGCGCGGCCTGCTCCAGGAGCTCGCCCGCCGCGGGGTCGAGGGGGTGCTCGTGGACCGCGGCGAGGCGCCGGGGGGCCTCGTGTGCGGGGCCGAGCCCGCCGGGCAGGATCCGCCGGGCGCCACGGCACAGGTGATGCCGGACGAGGCGGAACAGCCGGCGCCCGAGGCGGAGGGACTCCTGCTGAGCGGTGCCGGACCGGACGGCCCCGCCGGTCCGGAGCTGCTCGCCGACTGGCTCGGCGCGGCACGGACCGCGGCCCGGCACGGCCGGCCGGTCGTGATCAGCGGCCTGGCCCTCGACGCCCGGAACGCCCCGGCCGAGGTCCTGCGCGAGCTGCTCGGCACCGCCTCGCTCGTGGGGCTGCGCGACGAGGCCTCCCGGGCACTGGCCCTCCGGCTCTGCCCGGACCACCCCGGACTGCATCTCGGGGCGGACGACATCCTTGTCCTCCCCACCCCGGACACGGCGGCGGGTCCCGCGCCGGAGGTCGCGCCGCCCCGGATCGTCGCGGCGCTCGGGCACCTCACGGGACCGTTCGGTACGGACGAGGCGGCACCCGTGCTCACCGCCCTGCTCGCCGCCCTGGTGCACCGGACGGCGGGCACGGTCGCCGTCCTGCCGTGCGGCGGTGCCCGCGCGGACGTGGAGTTCGCCGAGGCCGTCGCCGCGGGCCTGCCGGAGGGCACCCGCCCGCACGTCCTGGCGCCGGACCCGGCGGCGGACGCACTGGTGCTCGCGGCCGACCACCTGGTCACCACCTGTCCGCGGGCGGTCGCGCTCGGCCTCGCTGCAGGCGCTGACGTCCTGTCCGTCGGCACGGAGAAATATGCCGCTGAGCGTATGGAGGCGGTGCTGCGCCGTTGGGGGCTGACCGAGAACGTCGTGCCCCTGGCCGCGCTGCTCACTCCCGGCGCCACCGCGTGGGACACCCGGGCGGCCGTGCAGCAGTGGGCCACGGAGACCGTCGAGCAGCGGGCGGCGGTCCGCTCGGCCCTGGCCGAGGCGGTGCCGGCCCTGCACGCGGCGGGCGACCGCTGGTGGGACGGCGTCGTGGTGGCGCTGCGGGGCGGGGAACCGCAGCGCCTGTCGTCGACGGCCGTGGCGCCGCGCGGGGTCGGCGCCCCTGTGGTGCGCTCCCTCCGCCGCCGGTACACGACCCCTGCGGCGCCGCCCGCCCGCCCCACCGTCGCCGTCGTGCTCCGGACCCGCGGCCGTCCCGCGGCGCTGTCCCGCGCCCTCGACGACGTCCTGGCACAGACCTTCACGGACTGGCGGCTGGTCGTCGTCGACGACGGCGGGGACCCCGCCGTGGTGGACCGGCTCCTCGCCGAGCGGCAGGACGAGCTGGCGGGACGCGCGACGGTCCTGCACCACCGGCGCGGCCTCGGACCCGCTGCGGCGGCCAACCGGGGCCTGCGGGCGACGGACTCGGAGCTCGTCGTGCTCCGTGACGACCACGAGCCGTGGACCCCCACGTTCCTGCAGCGCGCCGTGGTCCGTCTCGAGGACCCGCTCACCACCGACGACGGCGTGGTGGTCCACGCGCAGGCCGGAGAGCCCGCGCCGGCCGGTCCGGCGGCGCCCACCCTCACCGGGGCGCTGGGCGGCGAGCGTGCGGCGCCCGGATCCTTCGTGTACCGGCGGGCGGTGCACGGGGTGCTCGGCGACTACGACGAGTCCCTGGCCGCCGCGGCGGGCTGGGAGTTCGCCCTCCGGTTCCTCGAGACGTTCACCGTGGGCCTGGTCCGCGGGCACCCGCACCCCGTCCGCGCCCGGGGGAACGAGGGGTCCGGGGCCGGCCCGGCACTCCGCGGCCGGGACGAGCTGCTCGTGCGGGAGCGCCACCTCAAGCAGTGGACCGGCGAGAACGGCGTCGGCCTGCCGCTGTACCTGAGCCGGGAGATCCGCGAGCAGGCGGAGGGCCTGCACGCGCGCCTGGACGGCTCGGAGGCCGTCGCCCGTGAGCTGCTCGAGCTGGTCCGCGAGCAGTCGGCCCGGATCGAGCAGCTGGAACGGGCGGTCGCGGAACGGGGGTTCACCGCGTTCTGGAGACGCGTGTGGCGTGCCGTGCGGGGGCGGTGAGCGGGCCCGCCCCGGCGGGTGGACCGACAGGGTGCTTCCCATCCGAGACGTTGATGTGACATGCTTCACCCTGGTACGCCGGAGGCGGTGCGCCGGGACCGGAGCGCCGCCGTCCCGCCCGGGAGTCACGCCGTTCCGGCACGTCCGCGGCAGAAGAGGAGTCGAGGCATGAGCTGGCTGGACCGAGAGCACACGGTGGCACCCCCGGGATTCAACCGCTGGCTGATCCCGCCGGCCGCCCTGGCGGTGCACCTGTGCATCGGCCAGGCCTACGCCACGAGCGTGTACAAGACCGCGCTGGTGGAGCACTTCGACGCGAGCCTGACCCAGATCGGCATCATCTTCTCCATCGCGATCGTCATGCTGGGCCTGTCCGCCGCCGTCTTCGGCACCTGGGTGGACACCGGCGGGCCGCGCAGGGCCATGTTCACCGCCGCCCTGCTGTGGTCGGGCGGGTTCCTGGTGGGCGCGGCGGGGATCTTCACCGAGCAGCTGTGGCTTGTGTACCTCGGCTACGGCGTCATCGGCGGCATCGGCCTGGGCATCGGCTACATCTCGCCCGTCTCCACGCTGATCAAGTGGTTCCCCGACCGCCCGGGCCTCGCCACGGGCATGGCGATCATGGGCTTCGGCGGCGGCGCGCTGATCGCCAGCCCCCTCTCGGCGGCCCTGCTCAACCTCTACGACCCGGACTCCGGCTCCCCGGGCTGGGTGGCCAGCGGGGACGCCGTGGGCAAGCTGTTCCTGACCCTCGCCGTCGTCTACCTCGCCTACATGCTCTTCGGGGCGTTCACCATCAAGGTCCCCGCCGCGGGCTGGAAGCCCGAGGGCTTCGACCCCTCGAAGGTCGCGACGAAGGCGCTCGTCACCCAGAACCACGTCTCCGCGAACAACGCGATCCGCACCAGGCAGTTCTGGCTCGTGTGGATCGTCCTGTTCTGCAACGTCACGGCCGGCATCGGCATCCTCGAGCAGGCCGCGCCCATGATCCAGGACTTCTTCCGCCAGGCGGACGGAGCCTCCCTCGTGACCGCAGGGGTGGCCGGCGGCTTCGTGGGGCTGCTGTCCATCGGGAACATGGGCGGGCGCTTCGTGTGGTCGACCACCTCGGACGTCCTGGGGCGCAAGCGCATCTACATGGTCTACCTCGGTGTCGGGGCGGTCCTCTACACAGTGCTGGCCCTGTTCGGGTCGAGCTCCACGCTGCTGTTCGTGCTGCTGGCCTTCGTCATCATCTCGTTCTACGGCGGCGGCTTCGCCACGGTGCCGGCCTACCTGCGGGACCTCTTCGGAACCTTCCAGGTCGGGGCCATCCACGGCAGGCTGCTCACGGCCTGGTCCGCCGCCGGCATCGCCGGTCCGCTCATCGTCAACACGTTCCTCGACGCCCAGGGCACCCCGGGCGAGCTCACCGCGCAGGCGTACCAGCCCGCGCTGCTGACCATGGTCGTCCTGCTGGTGGTGGGCTTCGTGGCCAACCTCCTGGTGAAGCCCGTGGACGCCCGCCACCACGAGCCCGACACCGCCCCGTCCGGCACCACGGTCCTCGCGAAGGAGGCATGACATGATCGTCCGTCTGCGACTGGCCCTCGGCTGGGTCCTCGTCGGGGTCCCGCTCGCTTACGGGATCACCCAGACCCTCCTGAAGGCGGCCAGCCTGTTCGGCTGAGCCGCACCGGCCGGTCCCGAGCGCTCCGGCGCCCTCCCGCGCGGTCCTCCGGCGGAGCCCCAGGGTTCCGGGAAGCCGAGGTGCGGCCGCTGGGTCTGCCGGCCGACGTCGCGGCCACCCTGCTGGACGCCGCCCAGCCCGTGCAGGCGCCGGTGCGGCGCAGCGCCTCGCTGCGGCAGACGCTGCGGTCCCGGGAGACCGTCGCCCTGGCCACGGGGGTGCCCATGGCGCGGGACGGTCCCGGCCCCGAGGCCGCCCGCTCCGCCCTGCTGAGCAGAGCACGCGGTGACGGGATCCACCGCGGGGGCTGTGGCCGTACTGCTTCGGCATCGGCGGCGAGGTGGGCGAGTCCGAGGTCGACGCCTACCTGCACCACTCCCTGGTCCTGCCGCGGCTGCAGCGGGACCTGCCGGCCCGGGCCGCCGACGGGATCCTCGCCGACCTCGCCCCGCCCCGGGCACCCTACGCCGCCGAGATCCGCCCGCTCGTCTGCTCCCGGGAGCCCGATCCCGGGAGTCGGGACGCACCCGGGAGCCCGATCCCGGGAGTCGGGACGCACCAGGTTCCCCGACGACCAGCCCGAGCACGCCGCGCGGACCGGCACCCTGGCACAATGCCCCCAGGGCACCCGGCGCCCGAGGGCGGACCACCGACGCACCACCTGACCGACGAAGGGGAACACGATGGCCGAGCACGACCCGAGCGGGGTACCGGTGACGCAGCTGCAGGAGGTGCTGCTCGAGAGCGAGGACATCACCGGTTTCCTCGACGAGTTCACCGCCACGGTGGCCCAGGCCCTCTCCACGGAGGGTGACGCGGTCTGGTGCGCGGTGACCCTGCTGCGACCGAAGCGCTCCACCACCGTGGCCGCCTCCAGCCCCCGCGCCGAGGCCCTCGACGAGATCCAGTACCACTACGGCGACGGCCCCTGCCTCACCGCCGCCCGGGACCACCGGGTCGTCCACGTCGTCGACACCCGCACCGACCCCCGCTGGCCCGCCTACGGTCAGGCCGCCGCCGCCAACGGCATCCTCTCCGCCCTCGGCGTCCCCCTCGAACTGGGCGAGGAGGCGTCCGCGGGCCTGGACGTCTACGCCGGGCGTCCGGGGGCGTTTGACGAGGCCACCGTGGAGGTCGTCCAACGGCACGTCCAGACGGTCTCCGCGACGCTGCGCCTGGCCGTGCGCCTGGCCCAGCACCGCGACACCGCGGAGGACCTGGCCGCGGCCATGGCGTCGCGGACGACCATCGACCTGGCCGTGGGCATCGTCATGGCCCAGAACCGCTGCAGCCAGGAGAAGGCCTTCGAGATCCTCCGGGCCGCCTCCAGCCACCGCAACGTCAAGCTGCGGGACCTGGCCACCGAGCTGGTCACCACGGTCGGCAAGGGACCGGCCAGCACCCACTTCGACGGCTGAGCGCTCCGCCCCGGCTCAGGCCGGAGCGCCGACGGCGGGGCGCGGCAGCCGCAGGTGCCCGCGCAGCGTGGATTCGGTGTACCCGGTGCGGAACAGGCCGCGGCGTTGGAGGACGGGGACCACGTGGTCCACGAAGTCGTCGAGGGCGTGCGGCAGCGTGGGCGGCATGAGGTTGAACCCGTCGGCGGCCCCCGAGCGGAACCAGTGCTCGATCCGGTCCGCCACCGCCTCCGGGGTGCCGACCACGGTGCAGTGCCCGCCGCCGGCGGCGAGCCGCCCGAGCAGCTGCCGGACCGTGGGCCGTTCGACCGCCACGATCCGCAGGATCGTGGCGTAGCGGCCCTTCGGGCCGGTGAAGCCCTCCAGCGGCGGCAGGCCGGGGACCGGGGCGTCCAGCTCCCAGCCGCTGCAGTCCTGCTGGACGAAGGTGCTCAGCTGGGCCAGGGACTGCTCCGTCGGCAGCAGGGCGTCCACCGCCGCCTGCTGGGCGAGGGCCTCCCGCTCCGTGGATCCCACGTAGGCCACGAGCCCGGGCATCACCGCCACGCTCCCCGGGTCCCGGCCCGCCGCGGCGACCCGCCGCTTCAGGTCCGCGGTGTACTCCTGGGCGCTGGGCAGGTCGTAGGCCACGGCGTAGATGCCCTCCGCGCAGCGCGCGGCCAGGTCGCGGCCGGGCCCGGAGGCGCCGGCCTGGAACAGGACCGGGCGGCCCTGGGGCGAGCGGGGCACGGTCAGCGGCCCGTCCACGCGGAAGTGCTCCCCGGCGTGGCCGACCGGGTGCACCCGCTCCGGGTCGGCGTGCAGGCCGTCCCGGTCCCGGACCAGGGCGTCGTCGGCCCAGGAGTCCCACAGCCGCAGCGTGACGTCCACGAACTCCTCGGCCCGGGCGTAGCGCTCGTCGTGCGGCGGCATCCCCGGCAGGCCGTGGTTGCGCGCCTCGGCGTCGAACATCGAGGTCACCACGTTCCACCCCGCCCGGCCGCCGCTGATGTGGTCGAGCGAGGCGAGCATCCGGGCGGCGTGGAACGGCGTCCAGAAGGTGGTCGAGACGGTGCTGACCAGTCCGATCCGCTCCGTGGCCCGCGCCATGGCGGACAGGGCCGTGAGCGGCTCGAGGAACCACCGGGGCCCGGACCCGACGTCCCCGGCGCTGTGCCCGTCGGCGAAGAACACCGCGTCGAAGAGGCCGCGCTCGGCGGTGCGGGCGAGGCGCTCCCAGTAGGCGATGTCCCCCAGCTGCTCCAGGGGGGACTCCGGGCGGCGCCAGGCCGCCTGGTGGTGGCCGGCCCCGAAGAGGAAGGCGTTGAGGTGCAGCTGTCGCGGCGAGGTCACGGCGGCCGCGCTCAGTCGAGGACCAGTCCGCCGTCGACCACCAGGTTCTGCCCGGTGACCGAGCGCGCCCAGGGGGACGCGAAGAACAGGAGGGCGTCGGCGAACTCGGCCGGGGTGGTGACCCGGCCCAGGGGCGTGGCCGAGGCGATGTAGTCGAAGACCTCCTCCGGGGTGGCGGCGCTCGCGTCGGTCGTGCGCAGCAGGCCCCCGGAGACCATGTTGACCGTGACGTTGTGCGCGCCGAGGTCCTTGGCGAGGGTGCGGGTCAGGGACAGCAGCGCGGCCTTCGCCGCCGTGTAGTCGTGGTACGGGACCACCGGGTTCTGGAACAGGTTGGTGCCGATGTTGACCACCCGGCCGAAGCCCTGCTCCCGCATGGCGGGCAGGGCCTGCTGGACGGTGTTGAGGGAGCCTCGGACGCTGCCGGCGAACTGCGCCTCGAACTCCTCCCAGCCGATGTCCTCGGCCCCGGAGCGGGCGTCGCCGTTGAAGGAGAAGTCCGCCAGCGCGTTGTTGACCACGGTGGTGACGGGGGAGCCGAAGTGCTCGCGGGCGGCGCGGAGCAGGTCCGCGACCTGCTGCGCGTCGGTGACGTCGGCGGCCAGGGCCACGGCCCGCTCCGGGCCGTACTGCTCCGCGAGCTCCTCCGCGGCCGTCCGGGACGCGCGGTAGTTGACCACGACCTTCGCGCCCTGGGCGGCGAAGGCCTCGACGACGCTGCGGCCGAGGCCCCGGCCGCCGCCGGTCACGAGCACGGTCTGTTCTGCGATCTGCATGGGTCTCCCTGAGGGTCAGGGCGAGAGGAGGTGCGGGGCGGTCACGGCCGGGCCCGTCAGGACATCCCTTCGCCAGTACGAACTGGATCAGGTTCGACGGGTGTCGTCTCAGCAGGCTCCTCGCGTGGGGCCGGCACCCCGTGTCACTGCGGCCGAGTATAGACCCGCGCCCTCGCTGCCCTCCGTCCAGCGCGCGGGATCAGGGCCGGCGCTGCGCCGACCGCACCACCATGACCGCCCGCCGCCGGCGCCGGACCGGCGCCGCGGGCACTCAGACCGGGAGTCCCGGCGCCGCGACGCCCGCTGCCGGGGGCCGAGGCGCCGGGAGCCCTCGGCATCCCGGCCGGGGCTGTGCGGTTCAGCGGCCACCGGGGGGCCGCTCCCGGCCCGGGAGGCCGTTGCGGGTCTGCTCGCCGGTCTGCTCGCCCGTCCCGTCCTCGGCTCCGTTCCCGGCCTCCTTCGCGGTCCCGTGCTCGGCGCCGTGGCCCAGGAAGCCGCGCAGCAAGGCCGCCGTGCCCTCCAGGTGGGCCAGGGCCGCGGCCCGGGCACCGGGCGCGTTCCCGCCGAGGATCGCGTCGGCGATCTCCCGGTGCTGGCGGTCGGAGTGCTCGAGGTTGACCGGCAGCACCGGGATGCGGTCCAGCAGGTCGCTGGCCCGGGAGCGGACCTCCGCGACCGCGCGGACCAGGCTGGGGCAGCCGCCGAGCTCGGCCACGGCGATGTGGAAGCGGGCGTCGGCGGGGCGGTAGTCCTCCGGGGAGCTCTCCTCGACCTGCCGCAGGCATGCCCGCAGGTGGGCGCGGGCGGCCGCGCTCAGGGCGGCCGCCGCGGCCAGCTCGGCCGCGGCGGGCTCCACCACGGCGCGGAACACGATCACGTCCTCGACCTCCGCGGGGTCCACCCGGGGCAGGTCCTCGTCCGGGTGGGCGGTCCGGCCGGTCACGAAGGTCCCGCCGTACCGGCCGCGCACCACCTCCAGGACGCCCGCGTCCTGGAGCTCGTGCAGGGCCTCGCGCAACGTGGAACGGGAGATGCCCAGCAGGGCCGCCGTCTCCCGCTCGGGCGGGAGCCGCTCGCCCCTGCGGAACAGGCCGAGGCGGATCGAGTCCAGGATCCGCTCGACGGCCTCCTCGAAGGCGTTGCCCTGCCGGACGGGCCGGATGAGGGGGTGCGGGACGGGGTCGCTCACGGTGGCGCTCCTCCTTGCGCTGGGTCCTGCGCCCATCGTGCCACGGCCGCATCGGGCCGCCAGTGGTCCGCGGGCACAGCCGTCGCGAACTCCGACCCGCGCGGATGCAGGGTCTTGACGGTCCTCAGGGGAGACCACAGACTGTCAGCACTGACCTCATACGTCTGTTTTCAGACCTTTGCGGAACCCGGAGGGATCGTCCCATGCCCGACTCCCCAGCACGGCCGCACGACACCGACGAGTACTTCCAGCACCGTCAGCTCCGGTCCGGGGCGGCCGGCTGGGTCCTGCTGGCGGGCCTGGGCATCGCCTACGTCATCTCCGGGGACTTCTCCGGCTGGAACATCGGGCTCTCCGAGGGCGGGTGGGGCGGACTGCTCATCGCCTTCGTGCTCATGGGCCTGATGTACACCTGCATGGTGTTCGGCCTCGCGGAGCTCTCCTCCACGCTGCCCACGGCGGGCGCCGGCTACGGCTTCGCCCGCCGCGCCCTCGGACCCCTCGGCGGCTTCGCCACCGGCATGGCCGTGCTCATCGAGTACGCCGTGGCCCCGGCCGCGATCGCCACCTTCATCGGCGGCTACATCGAGGCCCTGGGCCTGTTCGGGATCACCAACTCGTGGCCGGTCTACCTGGTTGCCTACCTCGTGTTCATGGGCATCCACATGTACGGGGTGGGCGAGGCCCTGAAGCTGATGTTCGGCATCACCGTGATCGCGGTCTTCGCACTGGGGGTGACCGTCGTCGCACTCGTGCCGCACTTCGACGCCGCGAACCTCTTCGACATCGTCCCGAACGACGCGGTGGGCGCGAGCCGCTTCCTGCCCATGGGCTGGGCCGGGGCGATGGCCGCCCTGGTCTACGGCATCTGGTTCTTCCTGGCGATCGAGGGCGTGCCGCTGGCCGCCGAGGAGACGGCCGACCCGAAGCGGGACATGCCGCGCGGGATCATCGTGGCCATGGCCTTCCTGCTGGTCTCCGGGGCGTTCATGCTCGTCCTCGTCCCCGGGGCGGCGGGCGCGGAGGCGATGAGCACTTCCGACAACCCGCTGCCGGAGGCCATCCGGACCGTGGCCGGCGACGACAGCGTGATGGCGGACATCGTGAACTACGCCGGCCTCGCCGGACTGGTCGCGAGCTTCTTCTCCATCATGTTCGCCTACTCCCGGCAGCTGTTCGCCCTGTCCCGCGCGGGCTACCTGCCCCGCTGGCTCTCGCTGACCGGGAAGCGCAGGACGCCGTGGGTCGCGCTCGTGGTGCCCGGCACCATCGGCTTCGTCCTCGCGGCGGTCACGGGCGATGGCGGGCTGCTCATCAACATCGCGGTCTTCGGCGCCACGGTCTCCTACGTGCTGCTCAACCTCTCGCACATCGTGCTGCGGGTCCGCGAGCCCGACCTCCCGCGCGGCTACCGCACCCCGGGCGGCGTGGTCACCACCGGGATCGCCCTGGTGCTGGCCCTCGTGGCGGTGGTCGCGACCTTCCTGGTCGACGTGGTCGCCGCGTCGATCACCGCCCTCGTGTTCGTCGTCTTCCTCGCCTACTACTGGTTCTACAGCCGGCACCGCCTCGTGGGCCACGCCCCCGAGGAGGAGTTCGCGCAGATCCGCACCGCCGAGGCCGACCTGCACTGACCGCCGGGCGCAGCCCTCCGGCGCCCCGTCCCACCACTCCAGCGACGAAGGAACGGACCCATGAGCGAGACCCCCCAGCACCCGCGCAACGCCAGGATGCTCACCGTCGAGCAGCTGCGCCGGCACGTCGCCGACGGGCTGGTGGACACCGTGGTGCTCGCCTTCACCGACATGCAGGGCCGGCTGCAGGGCAAGCTCAACCACGCGCAGTTCTTCCTGGACTCCGTGCTCGGCGAAGGCGCCGAGGGCTGCAACTACCTGCTGGCCGTGGACACGGAGATGAACACCGTGGGCGGCTACTCGATCAGCAGCTGGTCCTCCGGCTACGGGGACATGGAGTTCGCCATGGACCTGGACACCATCCGGCTGATGCCGCACAACCCCGGGCAGGTCATGATCCAGTGCGACCTCACCGGCCACGACGGGCAGCCGATCCCCATGTCCCCGCGGGCCATGCTGCGCCGCCAGCTCGACCGCGCCCGGGACATGGGCTTCCGGATGGTCACCGGCACCGAGCTGGAGTTCTGCGTCTACAACACGAGCTACGAGGACGCCTGGACCGCCGGCTACCGCAACCTGGTCCCGGCCAACCAGTACAACGTGGACTACTCCGTGCTGGGCTCCCAGCGGGTCGAGCCGCTGCTGCGGGAGATCCGCAACGCGATGTACGCGGCCGGGCTGACCGTGGAGTCCGCGAAGGGCGAGTGCAACCTGGGTCAGCACGAGATCGCGTTCCGCTACGACGAGGGCATGGTCACGGCGGACAACCACGTGGTCTACAAGCTGGCCTCGAAGCAGATCGCCCACCTGCAGGGGAAATCGATCACGTTCATGGCCAAGCCCAACGAGCGCGAGGGCAGCTCCTGCCACATCCACATGTCCCTGCGCGGTCCCGACGGCGAGCTGGTCTTCTGGGACCGTGAACGGGACGCCCGGTCCCGGACGTACGAGCACTTCATCGCCGGGGTGCTGCGGACCATGCGGGAGTTCACGCTGTTCTACGCTCCCACCATCAACTCCTACAAGCGCTTCGTGGAGGGCAGCTTCGCCCCCACCTCGGTGGCCTGGGGCGTGGACAACCGCTCGTGCGCCGTGCGCCTGGTGGGCAGCGGTCAGTCCGCCCGGATGGAGAACCGGCTCCCCGGCGGGGACGTCAACCCCTACCTGGCGCTCGCCGCGATGCTGGCCTCGGGGCTGCACGGGATCGAGCAGGAGGTTGAGCTGGAGCCGATGACCGAGGGCAACGCCTACGAGTCGGACGCCCCCGTGGTGCCCTCGACCATGCGGGAGGCCCGGGACCTGCTGGCCGGCTCGACGCTCGCCCGCGACCTGTTCGGGGCGGACGTCGTCGAGCACTACGTGCACTACGCCGACGTGGAGCTGACGGCCTTCGAGTCCGCCGTCACCGACTGGGAGCTGCGCCGTGGCTTCGAGCGCCTCTGAGCCCGCCCCCGAGGGACGCCGCCCCCGGATCGCCCTGACCACCTACTACCAGGAGGGGTCGTGGGGCGTGTGGAACTCCGTGGCCGCGATCGTCCCGGGCGCCTACGTGGAGGCCGTCGCCGCCGCCGGGGGCACCCCCCTGCTGCTGCCCCCGGTCGGCACGGACGCGGGGGTGCTGGAGCTCGTGGACGGGCTGATCGTGATCGGTGGCGTCGACGTCGACCCGCGGTTCTACGGCGCCGAGCGGCACGAGCTGACCTCCTCGCAGCCGTCCCGGGACGAGCACGACCTCGCCCTGACCCGGGCGGCGCTCGAGCGCGGGCTGCCGCTGTTCGCCATCTGCCGCGGCGCCCAGATCCTCAACGTGGCCCTGGGCGGCACGCTCGTCCAGCACCTGCCCGACGTCAACGAGAACGCCGCGCGCTACCAGCCCGGGCCCGGCCGGTACGGGCGGGTCGCGTTCCGCACCGCGCCCGGCAGCCGCTGCCGGGCGCTGCTGGGCGAGACGGCGGAGTCCCCGTGCTACCACCACCAGGCCCTGGACGAGGTGGCGGAGAGGCTCGTCGTCACCGCCCGCGCCGAGGACGGGACGGTCGAGGCCGTCGAGACCACGGCCGGGGGCTGGACCCTGGGCGTCCAGTTCCACCCCGAGGAGAACCGGAAGGACCCCCGCCTGTTCGAGGGCTTCGTCCGGGTGGCGCACGAGCACGCACGCGAGCGGGACCGGTCCGCGGGCTCCGCCGACGCCCCGCATCGAGAGGACACCTTCACCCCATGACGAGCACGCAGATCATCGACCCCGCCACCGAGGAGGTCGTCGGCACCGTCGGGTTGACCTCCCTCGAGGAGACGGACGCGGCCGTCGAACGGGCGCGCCGGGCCTTCGGCACGTGGCGGACCGTGGACCCGGCCGACCGCGCCCGGCTGCTGCGCCGCTTCGCCGACGCGGTCGACGCCGACCTCGAGCACCTCGCCCGGCTCGAGGTGCGCAACGCGGGGCACACCATCGGCAACGCCCGGTGGGAGGCCGGCAACGTCCGCGACGTGCTGGCCTACTACGCCGGCGCCCCGGAACGGCTCTCGGGGCGCCAGATCCCGGTGCCCGGCGGGGTCAACATCACCTTCCACGAACCGCTGGGCGTGGTGGGCGTGATCGTGCCCTGGAACTTCCCCATGCCGATCGCCGCGTGGGGCTTCGCCCCGGCGCTCGCCGCGGGCAACACGGTGGTGCTCAAACCGGCGGAGCTCACTCCGCTGACCGCCGTCCGGCTCGGGGAGCTCGCCCTCGAGGCCGGCCTGCCCGAGGGCGTCCTGACGGTGCTGCCGGGCAGGGGCTCGGTGGTGGGGGAGCGCTTCGTGACCCACCCCGCCGTGCGCAAGGTCGTCTTCACGGGCTCCACGGAGGTGGGCCGCAGGATCATGGCCGGGTGCGCGCAGCAGATCAAGCGCGTGACCCTGGAGCTGGGCGGGAAGAACTCCAACATCGTGTTCGCCGACGCCGACCTCGAGCAGGCCGCCGCGACCGCCCCCGCCGGCGCCCTCGACAACGCGGGCCAGGACTGCTGCGCGCGCTCCCGCGTGCTCGTCCAGCGCTCCGTGCTGGACCGCTTCCTGGAGCTGCTCGAGCCCGCCGTGCGGGACTTCACCTGCGGCGACCCGTGGCGGGAGGACACGCGGATGGGCCCGCTCGTCTCCGCCGCGCACCGGGACTCGGTGGCCTCCTTCCTCGACGACGACGCACCGGTCGCCTTCCGGGGGACCGCCCCGGACGGGCCCGGGTGGTGGTTCCCGCCGACCGTGCTCACCCCGTCGCCCGACTCCCGGGTGTTCCGGGAGGAGGTCTTCGGCCCCGTGCTCGCGGTGGTGCCCTTCGAGGACGAGGCGGACGCGGTGCGGATCGCCAACGACACGGAGTACGGGCTGTCCGGCTCCGTCTGGACCCGCGACGTCGGACGCGCCCTGCGGGTCTCCCGCGCCGTCGATGCCGGCAACCTCTCGGTCAACTCGCACGCGTCGGTGCGCTACTGGACCCCCTTCGGCGGGTTCAAGCAGTCCGGCTTCGGACGGGAGCTCGGCCCGGACGCACCCCAGGCGTTCACCGAGACCAAGAACGTCTTCCTCGCCAGCACACCGTGACGGCGGACCCGTCCCGGGCCCCGCGCAGCTCCTCCCGTCCCGCCCCCACCACCCCGAAGGAGAACCCCATGGAGGTCAACGCCCGCCGCCTGGTCGGCCGCAGCGCCGTCATCACCGGAGGCGCCAGCGGCATCGGTCTCGCCGCGGCCCGCCGGCTGGCCGCGGAGGGCGCGCACGTCGTCGTCGCGGACCTGAACCCCGCGGCCGGGGAGGCGGCCGCGGCGGAGGTCGGCGGACTGTTCGTGCGCACCGACGTGGCCGTCGAGGCGGACGTGGTCGCGCTCTACGCGACGACGCACGAGGCCTACGGGTCCGTGGACATCGCCTTCAACAACGCCGGGATCAACCCGACCGACGACGGCTCGATCCTCGACACCGGCCTCGACGCGTGGCGGCGGGTGCAGGACGTCAACCTCACGAGCGTGTTCCACTGCTGCAAGCACGCGCTGCCCTACATGCGGGAGCAGGGCCGGGGGTCGATCATCAACACCGCGTCCTTCGTGGCCGTGATGGGCGCGGCCACCTCCCAGATCTCCTACAGCGCCTCCAAGGGCGGCGTGCTCTCGATGAGCCGGGAGCTGGGCGTGCAGTTCGCCCGGGAGGGCATCCGTGTCAACGCGCTGTGCCCCGGGCCGGTCAACACGCCGCTGCTCCGGGAGCTGTTCGCCGCGGACCCGGAGCAGGCCCAACGCCGGCTCGTGCACGTCCCGGCGGGGCGGTTCGCGGAGCCGGAGGAGATCGCGGCGGCGGTCGCGTTCCTGGCCAGCGACGACGCCTCGTTCGTCAACGCCGCCACGTTCCTGGTGGACGGCGGGATCTCCGGGGCCTACGTCACGCCGGTGTGACCGCGCCCCTCCCGGCCTCGGGCGGGCCGGTACGCGGCGTAGGTGACCCCGGACCCGAACGATCGCGCGTCGAGCAGCCGGAGCTCCGGGATGGCATGGCCGTCCGGGAACAGCCGCCGGCCGCGGCCCTGGACGACGGGGTGGGTGAACAGCCGGTACTCGTCGACGAGCCCGGCGGTGACGAGGGCGTGGGCCAGGGTGATGCTGCCGGTGCAGACGATGTCCTTGCCGGGGCGGTCCTTCAGCGCCCGCACCTGCTCGACGGGGTCGCCGGTGAGGACCGTCGAGTGCTGCCACTGCGGGTCCGTCATGGTCGAGGACACGACGTACTTCTGCACTCGGTCGAGATAGTCGGTGATCCCCGTGGTGTCGTCGCTCTGCAGCGGCCAGTAGCCGCGGAAGTCCTCGAAGGTCCGCCGGCCGAGGAGGCAGGCGTCGGCCTCCCGGTCCTGGCGGTGGGTCAGGGCCAGGTACTCCGGGTCCGGCTCCCCGGAGGGATCGAACCAGTCGTCGAGCATCTCGATGGCGCCGTCGAGAGTGACGTTCTGCGTGATGACCAGTGTGCGCATGCCGGGACTCCTCCGTCCGTGCCCAGGCGGTGCTCCGACGTCGGGCGGACACCGTGGACGAGTAGAGTGCGTGCACCGTACGCACCGGCTGGGAAGAGGGTCAAGGGTGCCGCGCCGCCCACGACCGGCCGCCGTCCGCCCTCCAGCGGCTCCACGGGCACCCCGTGGTCAGTGGCCGGCGGCGACCGTCAGCTCCCGCAGGGCCGCCACGAACCCGTCGACGTCCTGCTCCGTGGTGTCCCACGAGCACATCAGGCGGACCTCCCCGAGCGCCGGGTCCCACACGTAGAACGGCCAGCGCTCCTGCAGCCGAGCGGTGGCCCCCGGCGGGAGCACCGCGAACACCGCGTTGGCGTCGGGCAGCTGCGTCACCGTGACCCCGGGCACGGCGGCGAGACCGGCGGCCAGCCGCTGCGCCATGGCGTTGGCCCGGCGGGCCGCGGTGAGCCAGAGGTCCCCGGTGTGCAGCGCCAGCAGCTGGGCGGAGACGAAGCGCATCTTCGACGCCAGCTGGGTCGAGAGCTTGCGCACGAACCGGGGCTGGCGCACCGCCCCGGGGGTGAGCACGACGACGGCCTCGGCCCCCATCAGCCCGTTCTTGGTCCCGCCCCAGGAGACCACGTCCACGCCCACGTCGGTGGTCAGCGCCCGCAGCGGCAGGTCGAGGGCCGCGGCCGCGTTGGCCAGCCGGGCGCCGTCGAGGTGGACGGTGAGGCCCAGGCCGTGCGCGTGCTCGCACACCGCGCGCAGCTGCTCGGGGGCGTAGACCGTGCCGAGCTCGGTCGACTGGGTGACCGTGACGACGCGCGGCTGGGCGTGGTGCTCGAAGCCGAAGCCGTGGGCCTCCCGGTCCACGAGCTCAGGGGTCAGCTTGCCGTCGGGCGTGGGCACCGCGAGCATCTTCACGCCCGCGACCTTCTCGGGCGCCCCGCACTCGTCGACGTGGGCGTGGGCGGTGGCCGTGCAGATCACCGCGTCCCACCGGTCGGTCATGGCCGAGAGCGCGACGACGTTGGCTCCTGTCCCGTTGAACACCGGATAGCACTCCGCCTGCTCGCCGAAGTGGTGGCGGACCACGTCCTGGAGCGCCTCCGTGTAGGGGTCCGCGCCGTAGGCCCCGACATGGCCTCCGTTGGCGGTCGCGAGCGCCTGGAGCACCTCGGGGTGGACCCCGGCGTGGTTGTCGCTGGCGAAGCCCTGGCGGGCGGGGTCGTGCAGGCGGGTCAGAGGGGTCTCGGTCACGGTGGGCCTTTCCGGTGGGGCGACGACGTGCTGGGCCGGTTCCGCACTCTACTCGCGCCTGCCGCGCGCCCCCCGGGAACAGGGTGCGCCGAGCCCGCCGCCGTCCTCCCCGGTCCGGCGGGCGCGTGCTTGGATGGGGGCATGGGACGGACGCGAGGCTTCTACGTCGACACGGTGCAGCGCACCACCACGGCGGACCCGGAGGCGGTGTGGGCGGTGGTCGAGGGCATCGGCGGGGAGCGCGGCTGGTACAGCACCGACCGCCTCTGGGCCGCCCGAGCCGTCCCCAACCGGCTGGGCCTCCCGCCCGGGCGGCTGCGCCACCGGGAGGACCCGGACCGCCTGGCGGCCGGGCAGCGCCTGGACTGGTGGACGGTCGAGGCGCTCGAGCCGCCCCGGAGGCTGCGGCTGCGCTCCCTGGTGCGGATGCCGGGGGAGGCCTGGCTGGACATCGGCCTGGAGCCGGCCGCGGACGGCGGCTGCCGCTACCGCCAGACCACGGTCTTCCGGCCGGCGGGCGCGGCGGGCCGCGCCTACTGGTACGCCATGCTCGCCCCGCACCAGGCCGTCATGGGCCGGCTCGCCTCGGACATCCTGGGGCGCGCGGGCGGATAGGACCCCGCCGGGCTCTTCCCCCGTGGGCCCCGC
The DNA here is from genome assembly GCF_040981185.1 of Kocuria sabuli. NCBI lineage: Bacteria > Bacillati > Actinomycetota > Actinomycetes > Micrococcales > Micrococcaceae > Kocuria > Kocuria sabuli. The sequence continues at coordinate 126,415 of NZ_JAVHZE010000007.1, read as the reverse complement.
GGCCGTAGCGTGGTCTCACCGGCCACCGTGACGCCCGGTGGATGCGGCCGGCGGCCGGGGGAGTGCCTCGGCACCGTTGCCGGGCCGAGCCTCCAGGAGAGTGCCGCCATGTCCGCCGACGCCCCGTCCGTCCCCGATTCCCGCGCGCTGGCCGACGAGGCCGTCGCCCTGGTCCGCGAATGGCTCGTCCGTGCCGGTGGCGGCCGCAAGCACCGCGACGGCGCCGCCGACCGCCTCGCGACCGTCCTGCAGGACCCCCACGGGCTCGAGTTCACCGTGGGCTTCGTCGACCGGGTGGTGCGCACGGAGGACGCCCGCGCGGCCGCCAGGGCCCTGCGCTCGATCGCCGAGATCGTCCCCCGCACCATGCCCGCCGCGGACCGTGCCCAGATCCGGGCCGGGGCCGCGCTCGCGTCCGCGGCCCCGCAGGTCGTCGTCCCCGCGGCCCGGGCCCGGCTGCGCCAGCTCGTGGGCCACATGATCGTCGACGCCCGGCCCAGGTCCTTCGGCCAGGCCGTGAAGAAGCTCACCGCCCAGGGCCACCGGCTCAACATCAACCTGCTGGGCGAGGAGGTCCTCGGCGAGGAGGAGGCGGACAAGCACCTCGCCGACACCGTCGCGCTGCTGGAGCGCGACGACGTCGACTACGTCTCGCTCAAGGTCTCCTCCGTGGTGCCGCAGCTGTCCCACTGGGGTTTCGAGGGCACCGTGGCGCAGGTCGTCGAGCGGCTCCTGCCCGTCTACTGCGCCGCCGCCGAGGCCCCCGCCGGGAGCAAGTTCATCAACCTGGACATGGAGGTCTACTCCGACCTGCACCTGACCACCGAGGTGTTCACCCGCCTGCTGGACCGCCCGGAGCTGCGCGGGCTCGAGGCGGGGATCGTCGTCCAGGCCTATCTGCCGGACGCGCTCGCGGTGGTCCGGCGGCTCTCCGCGTGGTCCGCCGAGCGGGCCGCGGCCGGCGGCGCGGGGATCAAGGTCCGGCTGGTGAAGGGCGCGAACCTGCCCATGGAGCGCGTGGACGCCGAGCTGCACGGCTGGGCGCTGGCCACGTGGACCACCAAGCAGGACACCGACACCAACTACAAGCGGGTCCTGGACTGGCTCTTCCGGCCCGAGCGCATGACGGGGCTGCGGCTGGGGGTGGCCGGGCACAACCTCTTCGACATCGCCTTCGCCCACCTGCTCGCGCAGCGCCGCGGCGTGACGGAGCGGATCGAGTTCGAGATGCTCCAGGGCATGGCGGTCGAGCAGGCGCGGGCGGTGAGCGACGACGTCGGCGAGCTGCTGCTCTACGTGCCCGCCGTGCGCCCCGCCGAGTTCGACGTGGCGGTGTCCTACCTCGTGCGCCGGCTCGAGGAGAACGCCTCGCACGAGAACTTCATGTCGGGGATCTTCGACCTGGCCCCGGACAACGAGGTCTTCGCGCGGGAGGAGCGCCGCTTCCGCGCCGCCCTGGAGGCCCTGGACCCGCGGCAGGACGCCGAGCCGGCGCCCGCCCGAGCCCAGGACCGCGGCGCCCCCGGTGCGGGCTCCGTCCACCTCCCGCTGGACGAGCCGTTCCGCAACGAGCCCGACACCGACGTCTCGGTCCCGGCGAACCAGGCGTGGGCCGAGCAGATCGCCGCCCGGATCGCGGACCGCCGCTGGTACGAGGAGCTGCCCGTGCCCGGGCCGGTCGACGCCGAGGCCGTGGAGCGGCTCGTGGCCACGGGACGCGCCGCCGCCGAGGAGTGGCACGGCCGCGGCGCCCGCGAGCGCGCGGAGATCCTCAACCGGGCCGCCGACGTCCTGGCCGCCCGCCGCGGCCACCTGCTCGCCGTGGCGGGCGCCGAGGCCGGCAAGACCCTGGGCCAGTCCGACCCCGAGGTCTCGGAGGCGGTCGACTTCTGCCGCTGGTACGCCCGCCGGGCCCTCGAGCTCGAGACCGTCGACGGCGCCCGCTTCGTCCCCGACCGGCTGGTGCTGGTCGCCCCGCCGTGGAACTTCCCGCTGGCCATCCCCACCGGCTCCGCGGTCGCGGCCCTGGCCACCGGCGCCGCGGTGCTGCACAAGCCCGCCCCCGAGGTCCGGCGCTGCTCGACCGCCGTGGTGGAGGCCCTGTGGGAGGCCGGCGTGCCGCGGGACGTGCTCCAGCTCGTCGACTCGGTCGAGGGGGAGGTCGGGCAGTCGCTCGTCTCCCACCCCGGGGTGGACCGGATCGTCCTCACCGGCGCCTACGAGACGGCCCAGCTGTTCGGGTCCTGGCGCCCCGGCCGCCCGCTCACCGCCGAGACCTCCGGCAAGAACGCCATGGTCATCACCCCCAGCGCCGACCGGGACCGGGCGGTGCGGGACCTCGTCACCAGCGCCTTCGGCCACGCCGGGCAGAAGTGCTCGGCGGCCTCCCTCGGCATCCTCGTGGGCAGCGTGGCGCAGTCCCCGCGGTTCCGCCGCCAGCTGCTCGACGCGGCGTCCTCCATGGTCGTGGACTGGCCGCAGAACCTGCAGGCGACGGTGGGCCCGACCATCGACGAGCCCGGCGGCAAGCTCCGCCGCGCCCTGACCCGGCTCGACCCGGGGGAGGAGTGGCTGCTCGAGCCGCGGCAGCTCGACGACACCGGGCGGCTGTGGCGGCCCGGCATCAAGACCGGGGTGGCCCCGGGATCCTTCTACCACCGCACCGAGTGCTTCGGCCCCGTCCTGGGGCTGATGGAGGCCGCCGACCTGCACGAGGCGCTCGAGCTGCAGAACGCCGTGGAGTACGGGCTCACCGCCGGGCTGCACTCCCTGGACCCCGAGGAGATCAGCACCTGGGTGGACGTCGTCGAGGCGGGCAACCTCTACGTCAACCGCGGCATCACCGGCGCCGTCGTCCAGCGCCAGCCCTTCGGCGGCTGGAAGAAGTCCTCGGTGGGCCTGGGCGCCAAGGCCGGGGGCCCGAACTACCTCGTCCAGCTCGGCTCGTGGCAGAAGGCCCCCTTCCGGGACGCCGGCACCGGCGCGGCCCCCGACGAGCCGATCGCCCACCACCTGGAGGCGCTGCGCCCGCTGGTGCCCGAGGCCGACGCCGCCTGGCTCACCGCGTGCGCCGAGCAGGACCAGGCCTGGTGGGAGCGGGAGTTCGGCCGCGTCCACGACGCCACCGGCCTGGCGTGCGAGGCGAACCTGTTCCGCTACCGCCCCCGCGAGGTCGTCGTGCGCGCCGCGGAGGACGCCTCGCTCACGGACGTGATCCGGGTGGGCCTGGGCGCCGTGCGGTCCTGCTCGCGCGTGGTGCTCGTCCCGGCCGCCGAGCTGCCCGGGGAGGTGCGCGAGCTGTTCCGCTCCGTGCTCGACCCCTGCGACGACGCGGCCTTCGCCCGGGTGGCCGCGGACTGGTCCGATCCGAGCGGGGCCGGACGGATCCGGGTGGTGGGGACCGCGCGCGGCCTTGCGGAGGCGCTCGCGGAGCGGCCCGAGATCGACGTGCTCGCGGATCCGGTGGTCGGGGCATCGCGCGTGGAGATGCTCCCGATGCTCGCCGAGCAGGCCGTCTCCGTGACGATGCACCGCTTCGGCAATCCCTCCGCGGACGCCGCGACGGTGGTGCACCGGCTCGTCGTGGCCTCGCAGCCCGCGGACGCGCCCGCGCAACCGTCGGACATCTGAGCGTCAGCCCTGGTGGGCGCGGGGGCGCAGTGCCAGCATGAGCCCATGAGCGCATCCTCGAAGTTCCTCGCAGTGGGGCTCGCCGGAGTCCTCGGCGTCACCGGCGCCGTCCTCGGCGGCGTGCCGGCCGCCGCGCACGACGGGCGGCACGACGGCGGGCGGGGCTCGCCCGTCACCGCGGAGCTGCCCAAGGTACCGACCATGACCGGCAGCGGCGGGGCCGTCTCGTCGGTGGACCCGCTCGCGAGCCAGGTCGGCATCGACGTCCTCGAGCGCGGCGGCAACGCCGCGGACGCCGCCGTCGCCATGGCCGCGACCCTCGGCGTCACCGAGCCGTACTCCGCGGGCATCGGCGGCGGCGGGTTCTTCGTCCACTACGACGCCCGCACCGGGGAGGTCAGCACCATCGACGGCCGCGAGACCGCCCCGGCCACGTACACGGAGGACGAGTTCGTGGGCACCGACGGCGAACCCCTCGACTTCGAGACCGTGGTCCGCTCCGGCAAGGCCGTGGGCGTGCCCGGCACCCTGGCCACGTGGGAGGTCGCGGCCGAGGAGTTCGGCACCATGGACCTGCACCGGCTGCTGCGGCCCGCGGAGCGGATCGCGCACCGCGGCTTCGTGGTGGACGAGAACTTCCAGAAGCAGACCGCCGAGAACGCCGAGAAGTTCCGGCTCTTCCCCGAGAGCGCCGAGCTGTTCCTGCGCGACGGCGAGGCGCCCGAGGTCGGCACCGTGTTCCGCAACCGGGACCTGGCCCGCACCTACCACACGATCCGCCACCGCGGCACGGAGGCCTTCTACGAGGGCTCGATCGCGGCGGCGATCGTCGACGAGAGCCGGGAGCCCACCACGGCCGAGGGCGTGGACGTGCTCGGGGGCGAGATGACGGCGGAGGACATCTCCTCCTACGAGGCGGTGCCGGGCGAACCCACGCACACCGACTACCGCGGCCTGGACGTCTACGGCATGGGCCTGCCCAGCTCCGGCGGGATCACGGTGGCCGAGACCCTGAACCTCCTGGAGGCCTACGACGAGCGCACCGGCACCGGCCTCTCCGAGGTCTCCGAGACCCAGTACCTGCACCGCTTCGCCGAGGCCACCGCGACGGCCTTCGCCGACCGCAACCGGTGGATCGGGGACGTCGAGGGCGTTGAGGGCGTCGAGGGCGTGCCCGTCGAGGAGCTCACGAGCCAGGAGTTCGCCGACGAGCGCGCCTGCCTCTTCGACCCGGCGGCCGCCCAGGACCGACCCATCCCCTTCGGGGAGCCCGACGGGGACTACGCCGAGTGCGGGACGTCCGGGGCGCGCCAGCCCGAGCCCGCCGGCGGGGTCTCGACCACCCACCTGAACGTGGCCGACCGGTGGGGCAACGTGGTCTCCTACACCCTCACCATCGAGCAGACGGGCGGCTCCGGGATCACCGTCCCGGACCACGGGTTCCTGCTCAACAACGAGCTGACCGACTTCAACTTCGCGCCCCTCACCCCGGGCGTCCCGGACCCCAACCTGCCGGGCCCGGGCAAGAAGCCCCGCTCGTCGATGAGCCCCACCATCGTGCTCAAGGACGGCGAGCCGTGGATGTCGGTCGGGACGCCCGGCGGCGCCACGATCATCACCACGGTGGGACAGATCATCACGGGCCACGTCGACCGCGACCTCGCCCTCGTCGACGCCGTGGCCGCGCCGCGGCTGAGCTCCCGCAACGGCGCGAGCGCGGGGGCGGACCTCGGCCTCGCGGAGTCCGCCACCGGTGCGGAGCTGGGCGCGCTCGGCCACGAGCTCACGGACCTGGAGTGGATCGGCAACGCCTCGGCGATCCGCATCCTCGGCCACGACCGGTTCGTCGCGGCGGCCGAGACCGAGCGCGGCTTCGGCGGCTCGGCCATGGTGGTGCGCCCTGAGCGATGAGCTCTGCCCGCCCGCCGGGCCCCGTCCGCTGCGGACGGGGCCCGGCGTCCGTGCGGGGCGGGGACGCTTCGTCCCCGCCCCGCCCCCCGGCCTACGCTGGGTCCGGGGCGCGGCCGCCGCGCCCGACCGCCCGACCCAGGAGCAGCACGTGTTCAGCCACCCCGTCCCGGGACCTCCCGAGCCCACCGGCCACTCCGCGACCGCTCCCGGTGAGCCCGTCCTGGACGGGCGGTGGCGCGCGGCGACCGCCGGCTGGCGCCCGTCGTCGATCCGTTCCGCCGACCCCGAGCGCGTCTGGGCCTGGGTGCGCCACGCCTGGGAGGGCGCCGTCGCCCTGCCGGGCGGGCCGGACGCCGACGACGCCGCCCCGGGCCCGACCACCACCGGGCCCGACCACCGGGTGGAGGACCTCCTGGCCGTGGCCGCGCTGCTCGCCCTCCAGGAGCGGTTCCTGGCCGTCGCCGCGGGCGAGCCGGCGCCGGCCGAGGTGCCCGACCCCCGGCGGGACGGCGCTCCGCTGGGCGAGGACGAGGCGCTGGCGGTCGTGCGCCGGACGTGGGAGCTCGACCCGGCGGGGGCGGACCCGCAGGAGTTCGCCGCGGAGCTCTCCGGGTTCCTGGAGGACCACGTGGACGAGCTCGCCGAGGACCTCCGGCTGTCCCTGCTGGCCCGGCGGGGGCCCACGCAGGTCTTCGCGGAGCTGTGGAGCCTGGACCACGGGGACGAGCTGGACCCGGAGCCGGCCGCCGGGGGCGCACCGCCCTTCCCGCTCTCCACGGACGACATCGCCTGGATCGTCAGCGGCGTCCCGGGCCCCGAGAAGCACACGGCCTGGGAGTGGCTCGTCCGCTGAGCGGCCGGGACCCGGCGGCCGGGCCCGGACGGCCGGACGGAATAGAACGGCCGGACGGCGACTTTTATGGATAAGTCCACAAAATCGCGACCAGGAGCACCGTCATGACCCTCCAGCTCGGCCTCAACACCTTCGGCGACATCTATCCCGGCCCCGACGGACGGATGCTCAGCGGGGCCCAGGTCATCCGCAACGTGGTGGCCGAGGCCGTCGTGGCCGACCGGGTGGGCCTGGACTTCTTCGGCATCGGCGAGCACCACCGGGAGGACTTCGCGGTCTCCTCGCCGGAGACCGTCCTGGCGGGCATCGCCACCGTCACCGAACGGATCCGCCTGGGCTCCGCCGTGACCGTGCTCAGCTCCGACGACCCGGTGCGCGTCTACCAGCGCTTCGCCACCGTGGACGCCCTCTCCTCCGGCCGCGCCGAGGTCATCCTCGGGCGCGGGTCCTTCACCGAGTCCTTCCCCCTGTTCGGGTACCCGCTCGACGAGTACGAGGCCCTGTTCGAGGAGAAGCTGCAGCTGTTCGACCGGCTGCGCACCGAGGGCGTCATCGACTGGGAGGGCCGGCTGCGCGCCCCGATCCGCGGGCGGGAGGTGCACCCCAAGACCGAGGCCGGCGCGCTGCCCGCGTGGATCGCGGTGGGCGGCTCGCCCAACTCGGTGGTGCGTGCCGCCCACTACGGGCTGCCCGTGATCTTCGCGATCATCGGCGGGAGCCCCGCGGCCTTCGCGCCCTTCGCGGACTACTACCGCCAGGCACTCGGGCACTTCGGCAAGGAGCCGCAGCCGGTGGCCTTCCACTCCCCGGGCTACGTCGCGGAGACCGACGAGCAGGCCCGCGAGGAGTTCTTCCCGCACCAGGCCTACACGCACGGCCGGATCGGCAGGGAGCGCGGCTGGGGTCCGCTGACCCGCGGGGAGTTCGACGCGATGTGCGGACCGGAGGGCGCCTACTTCGTGGGCTCGCCCGAGACGGTGGCGCGCAAGATCGTGCGGTCCTCGGCGGCGCTGGGCGCCGCTCGCTTCGACCTCAAGTACGCGGTGGGCACCCTCGACCACGCCCGGATGACCCGCAGCATCGAGCTGTTCGGCACCGAGGTGCGCCGCTACGTCGAGGACATGTCGGCGGACGTCCCCGCGAGCGCCTGACGGGGGCCGGACGCGGCGGACGGGGCCATCCGAGCAGGGTCAGCGCCTCGATCCGTCCCTCGGGAAGGGCAGGTAGGCGACGACGGTGGTGCCGCCGCCCGGCCGGGAGCTGATGGCGAGCGTGGCTTCCGCGGCCGAGGTGATGTCGTGCATGATGCGCAGGCCGAGGTGCCCGTCCGGTGAGCCCGTGGAGGTGTCGAACCCCTCGCCGTCGTCGCTGATCGACAGGATCACCCCGGACGGCCCCTGCTTCAGCTTCACGTCCACCGAGGAGGCGTCGGCGTGCTTCGCGGTGTTCGCGAGGGCCTCACGGGCGACCCTCAGGAACATGCCCTCCTGCTCGGGGCAGAGCGAGATGCCGGGATCGACCCGCACGGTCGTGGCGACCCCCCGCGCCGACAGGGAGTCCGTGAGGCGTTCGAGGCCGGCGGCCAGCCCGAGCTCCAGGAGATCCGGTGTGTACAGGGAGCTGGTGATCTTGCGCATGCTGCGCAGGCTGTTCTGCAGGATCGAGCGCGCCTGAGCCAGCCGGGCCCGCTGATCGGGCTGGGCGTGCCGCTCCTGGGCCTCCATGACGAAGGACAGCCCCGCCAGGTCCTGGATGACGTCGTCGTGCAGGTCGCGGGCCACCCGCATCCGCTCGTGCTCGGCCGCGTCCAGCGTGCGCTGCAGCTGCTGCGCCCGTGCCGTCTGGTACGACTGGATCCGCCGGGCGAGGCGCACGGCCGGGGCGACCTGGGCCAGCTGGAACAGAGCCAGCGCGGCGAGGAACAGGGGACCCATGCTCATGAGCACGGATCGCTGCTCGTCCCGCACGACCGTTCCGTCGTAGTAGGCCTCGAACACCAGCGGCTCGCCCATGGGCGAGACGAAACCGACGTAGACCTCGATCAGCTCCCCGGCATGGGCCTCGAACATGTTCTCCAGGCCGCGCTGGTTCTCCAGGGTCGCGGATCCGGTGCCCCGCTGGACCTCTTCCCGGTCCCAGTCCGGGAGGGGGAACTTCTTGCCGATGAGGGTTTCCTCGTCGGAGTAGAGGACGGTGCCGTCGGGTTCCCAGATCTTGATGCGGCGAATGGTCCCGTCCTCCAGCCAGGGCTCGATCTGGGCGTCCAGCTGCTCCGTCGAGGCCCGGGCGCCGGCGAGTGCCTCGTCGGTGAGGACCGGCTCCACGGCGTACTCGACGAGTCGGTGCGTGATGAGCAGGGCGTTGTCGAGCGCGTGCTTCTCGGCGACCACGCGGATCCAGAACGCGATGGGCACGGCGACGATGAGCAGCAGCAGCAGTTCGACGAGCAGGAAGCGCCCCACGGCCTGCCGCACCTCGGACCGGCTCCGGGCGTCGGGGGGTGCGGGGAGGATGCCCTCCGGTATGGGAGGTGACAAAGGGCGCGGGGAAGCGGCGGCCTCGACCCCCTCGGTCCGGCTCATCGGCCCCCCGGCAGCAGACCCAGTTTCGTGGCCTTTGCCACGGCCTCCAGCTGGGAGTGGGCGTCCAGCTTCGCCAGGATGCTCTTGACGTAGCCCCGGCACGTGTTCGGTGTGATCCTCAGCGCCCGGGCGTTCGCGCCCACGCCGTGGCCCTGCGCCATCAGCCCGAGAACCTCCAGCTCCCGCTGCGTGAGGGCGGGAACGCGGCCGTTGCCGGGCTGCGGCTGCTTCGGCGCCAGCAGGAAGATCGACGGGTGGACGACCAGCGTCCCGTTGCGCGCGGTCCGGATGGTGTCGAGCAGGGTGGAGAGGGAACAGTCCTTCGGGAGCAGGGCACAGATCTTCGTGTGCGCCGCCGCCTCGAGCGGGATCTGTTCCGGGTTGCCGGTCAGCATGACGACGCGGGTTTCCGGCCGGTCGGCGAGAATGCGCTCGGAGGCCTTCAACCCGTTGCCGTCCGGGAGGTGGTAGTCCATCACCACCACGTCGGGACGCAGCGCCGCGCAGAGCCGGACGCCCGTCTCCACCCCGCCTGCCACACCGACGCTCTCGAGGCCGGGCTCCTGGCTCAGGGCTCCGGTGAGGAGCTCCGCGAACGTCGTGTGGTCGTCGACCACGAGGATCGATGTCGGGCGCGACCGCGTGTGCCCGACGTCCCTTGTCATCCCCGCCCCACCGCCTGTGCCCGGGCCGGGGATGTCTCGACCAGTTCGGCGTGTGCCCGTGGCGGATCTCCGGCTTTGCATCAGTATGGTCGCCGAGTCCGACATGCCTCAAGAATGCGGGCAGCCACCGTCCATGTGCTACTGCAAGCGACGACATATTACGGCGGAGTACTCATGGAGGCGCGCTACTCGCGCGCTCCGGCGGGTGAGGGTCAGGATGCCATCGGGACCAGCACGGCCGGTTCCATGATCCGCTCGACGAACTGCTGGATCACCGCGGCCGCCCTGTGCTGGGACTGCAGGACCCGGGCGTCGAGCCGGCCGGCGGAAGCCCCGGCGTGCCCGTGCAGCAGCAGCAGGGCGGACAGCACCTGCCCGAGCTCGGTCTCCGATCCCGCCGTGGCCCGCAGCAAGCGTTCGTATGCGGCCTGCACCGCGGGGGCCGGAGCGCATCCGAGCTCCTCGCCGAGCGTCCGGCGGCAGCGGTCGTACTCCTGCAGACCCTCCACGTGACGTCCCGACTGCTCCAGTCCCAGCACGAGCACGGTCCAGGCCCGTTCGTTCAAGGGGTCGTCCGTGAGCACGTTCCTCGCCTGGACGACGGAGTCCTGGCACCGGCCCAGTTCGAGGCCGGCCTCGGCCACCAGCACCCGGGCCTCCACCACGCGAGCGGCGTAGGCGTTGCGCTGGGACTCGATCCACTCGCAGCCCAGTTCGTTCTCGAGCAACGGTGCCGAGGCCACCTCCAGGGCGCGGCGGAGCATGGGGTACGCCTCCTGCGCGGAGGAGTGCCGTGCAGCGTCCAGCAGGCGGTCGAACCCGGACAGGTCCAGATCGACCATGGAGTCGTCCATGACGTAGCCGCCGTTCGTGGTCTTCAGCGGACCGCTCCTGCCCTCCCCGGGCTGGAGGTGCCGGCGCAGAACGCTGACGTAGCTCTCCAGGTTCGCAAGGGCCGCGGCGGGCGCGTGAGCGCCCCAGATCAGATCGACGAGCCGGCTCTTGGACACGGGTGTCCCCAGGTGCAGGAGCAGGACCTCGAGGATCTGCCGCTGCCGGGGCCCACCCAGTTCCTTGGACGTGAGGGTCCGGCTTCCCCGCCGGACCACGAGCGGGCCGATGACTTGCGCCGACAGCCGTGCCCCCGAGGCACCGGCTGCGGATCGAACGTTGATGTCTGTGACGTACATGATGATCACTCCCCCCGAAGTGCCTCAAGTGTGGGTGCGCCCGTCGCCGGCCGTCAGCCCTGAACGGGGGGGTGTGTCCCCCCAATTTGGGGGGTGTGCGCCACGGCATGACTTCCGCATGAGCCTGCGGGCCCGGGAACCCGGGGCGGCAGGGGCCAGGTGCGGCCCTCACGGACGCTTGGTCGGGACTGGACCCCGGGCGGGAGAGCGCTGGTCCGTGACATCGTTCGTCACGACCGGGCGGTCGCCGTCTGCCGGCCGGGCCGGTCCCGTCCGGGCCGCAGGACCTCGCAGCGACTTTCCTCCATCGCACCAACTTTTCTCCAAGGTGATGCGTCGACCTTTTAGCCATGACCACTCAGGAAGCAACAGCTGTCACCGGTGAACCGCCGGTCCAGCGGAGCCGCCGACGGTGGATGCTGCCGGCCCTGTTCCTGCTGGCGCTCCTCCTGGTGCTCGGGCGCGACGTCTTCTCCGGGGAGGAGGAGCCGTCCACGATGCTCGGCGCCTCCGGCTCCGTGCCGGGAGGCCTCGCCCGCCTCAACGGGGTGATGCCCTACCAGGAGTTCGCCGTCCTGGAGCAGCGACAGACGCCTCCGGAGCTCGACGGCGACGTCCCGAACGGCGCCCACCAGGTGATCGTGCTGCTGGAGATCACCGCCATGGAACCGGGCGGCCTCGAGTTCGACGCGGACGACTACGCGGTGGACCGGCTCGGCGGGAGCCGCTCGCCGGTGGTCTGGGCGTCCCCGTCCGAGGCGCCGCTCGCGCAGGGCGAGACGATGCAGGCGGAGCTGGTGTTCGAGGTGCCCGACAAGGCACTCGAACTGACGCTCGAGGGAGCCGGCGACGTCCGTCTCTCGATGGGGACCGAACACCACAGCGGCGCCGGGGGGCGCTGACCGGGTGGGAGCGGCCCCGCCGGGGGGGCAGGTCGTTCCACCACACCATTTTTCACGAACACGGGACCAGGCTGGTGCAGCGGTCCTGATCCAAGGGGGAACATCGTCATGGCTGTCTCGAGAAGGAACGTCCTGCTGCTGGGCGGGCTGGGAGTCGCGGGGGCGGCTCTGGGCGTGCCGACGACAGCGGTCAACGCCAAGTCGGCGAGCGCGCTCGCCGACTCCCTGATGCCCAGGCCGTTCCAGACCGCCTTCACCCAGTCGCCCGTCCTGGGCGCGGAGGACCCGGGGAGTCGGCCCACGGTCGACCCCGTCGACGGGAAGCCCATCAAGTACTACCGGGTGGAGGAACGAGCCGCTTCGGCCCAGATCCTGCCGAAGGCGGGTCTCCTGACGCCCATCCTCGGCTACAACGGCATCTTCCCCGGCCCCACGATCGACGTCTACCAGGGCACCAAGGTCGAGCTCACCGTGGTGAACAAGCTGCCGCGCCAGCACGCCCTGGACGGTCACAGCCTGGACACGTCGACCCACCTGCACGGCTCCGCCTCCCTGCCCCAGTACGACGGCTACGCCAGCGACATCACACGGCCGGGCTTCCAGAAGACGTACAAGTACCCGAACTTCCAGGGCGCCCGGACGCTGTGGTACCACGACCACGGGGTCCACCACACCGCGCTCAACGCCTACTCGGGGCTGGCGGGGCAGTACCACATGCACGACGCCAACTCGGAGCGGCTCCTGCCGCGCGGGAAGTACGACGTCGCCCTCACCGTCTCCGACGCGATGTTCGCCGCCAACGGATCCCTGGGCTACGAGGACAACAGCCAGTCGGGACTGTGGGGGGACGTCGTCCTCGTGAACGGGAAGCCCTGGCCCGTCATGAAGGTGCAGAAGCGGGTCTACCGGTTCCGGTTCCTGAACTGCTCCATCTCCCGGTCCTACCGGCCCAGGCTCAGCACGGGGGACCCGCTCGTCATGGTCGCCACGGACGGAGGGCTGATGCCCACCGCTCAGGCCGTGCGCGAGTACCGGCACGCCAGCGCCGAGCGCTACGAGTTCCTCATCGACTTCAGCAAGTACAAGACCGGACAGCGTGTCGAACTGCAGAACCTGTCCAACGACAACAACGTCGACTACGACTTCACCGACAAGATCATGGCCTTCGACGTCGTGGGTGATGCCGTGGACACGTCCGATCCCACCTGGAACCGGATCCCCACGACGCTCGCCGGCAGCGAGGTGATGGACCTGCAGGAGAGCCAGGCGACCAGGACACGGCGCTTCCGGGTGGAGCGCTCGAACGGCATGTGGACGATCGACGGGGTCACGTGGGAGGACGTGATCGCCAGCAACTACCGCAAGGTCGCCGCGGAGGTGGAGCTGGGCGCCACGGAGATCTGGGAGTTCGAGAACAGCTCGGGCGGGTGGTTCCACCCCATGCACATCCACCTGGTGGACTTCAAGATCCTGGGCCGCAACGGCAGGGCTCCGTTCGCCTACGAGCTCGGGCCGAAGGACACCGCCTATGTGGGCGAGAACGAGACCGTCCGGCTGCTCATGAAGTTCGGCCCCCACACGGGCCGGTACATGGTGCACTGCCACAACCTGGTCCACGAGGACCACGACATGATGGTGCAGTACCAGGTCGGAGAGTCCCAGGACCCGGACCCCAACGATCCGATGACGGCGGCACCGGCGGTGCCGGCCGGGACGACCGCCCCCGCCCCGTCGCCCACTCCGACGCCTTCGCCGTCCGAGACTGCAGGCCCGTCGCCGTCCGCGTCGCCGTCGCCGTCCGCTTCGCCCTCGCCCACCAAGAACTCGGGGAAGGGAAACCAGACGAGGGAACCGCGTCCTGGCAAGTGATCCGGTCGTCGCCGCGGCCGAGGACGCCCGGCCACCGTTCCCGCCCGAGAAGAAAGGATGAGCCGACATGGCAGCGCTGAGCACCGCATCGCCCCCGGACCAGGAGGCGGGGGCCCGTCACCGACCCGTCGGCCGCAGGACCGTCTGGGCCGTCCTGCTGGGCCTGGTCCTGGTTCTCGCCGTCCGGATCTGGCTGGTCGAACCCGTGGTCGTCGCCTCGGACAGCATGGAGCCCACCATGGGGGAGGGGAGCGTCGCACTGCTCCTGAAGCCGGATCCTGATCCCGACCGGGTGTCCGCGGGCACCACGGTCGTGTTCCCCCATCCCGAGGACGCCAGCACGACCGTGAAGCGGGTCGTGGCCACTGGCGGGCAGACGGTGGCGATCGAGGACTCCGTCCTCGTCGTGGACGGGAGGGCGGTCGACGAGCCGTTCGTGGACCACAGCCGGATCGACGGCACCTATTTCGGTCCGGTCACCGTCCCCGACGGACACGTCTTCGTGATGGGCGACAACCGGGGCGTGTCGGTCGACTCCCGGCACTTCGGCGCCGTTCCGGCCGAGACCCTGGAGGCCACGGTCCTGCTCCCCCGGACCTAGATCCGCCGCCCCGCGGCACACAGACCGGCGGGCCCGGGACCTCTCCCCTCGTCCCGGGCCCGCTTTCCCCCTGTCACGAACGGGAACCCAGCAAGGTATTTCCAAGCCTCGGACCGTTTCCTGGATTGCACAAGCACACCTCGGGGGAGAGGAACACCTGATGAGAGCCATGAAGAAAATCCGCGTGCCGGAGGGGGCCGAGGCGTCCGGGGGAGTCTCGCGCCGAGGCGTCATCACCGGCCTGATGGCCGGTCTGGCCACGCTGCCGGTTGCGGGCCAGGCGCAGGCCGCGCCCAAGGCGCCCTCGCCCAAGGCACCCGTTGCGGGGCCCTCGTCGTCCCCGGTGCTGAGCGCGGCCCGGTCCGGCCACGGCGTGGGGGCTCCCCGCGGCTCCGACATCGCGATCACCGCGGGCCGGACCAGAGAGGGACGCTTCGGCGTCATGTTCAAGAAGCTCCCGGCATTCGCGCCGGACGACGACCTGCTGGCGGACCTCGCACAACAGATGGTGGACCGCACCCCGCCGCTGGCCGACGTCTCGCTCAGCAACGACGGGTTCGACAACCCGGACATCCCGGCCGGTTACGCATATCTGGGCCAGTTCATCGACCACGACATGACGCTCGACAAGACCCCCATGCCGCAGCAGGAGATGGATCCGAGGGGCCTCACCAACTTCGACACCCCGTTCTTCGAGCTGGGGTCCGTCTACGGCAGGGGGCCGGACGCGGATCCCCAGCTCTACGATCCGGCGGATCCGCGTCGGATGCGCCTCGGCCAGAACCTCGACGGCTTCCCCGACCTGCCGCGCAACGCGGACGGCACCGCGATCATCGGGGACCACCGCAACGACGAGAACCTCATCGTCGCCCAGTTCCACCTCACCTTCCTGCAGCTGCACAACAAGTTCATCGACGCCGGCAAGACCTTCGAACAGGCGCAGCAGCTGACCCGGTGGCACTACCAGTGGCTGATCGTGCACGACTTCCTGCCCCACATCGTGGGCCAGGCCCTGGTGGACAGCATGCTCAGGCCCCGCCGGGGCGGGCCGACCGGGGTGGACTGCCGGTTCTACAAGCCCGGCAACCCCACGCGGCCCATGATGCCCATCGAGTACTCGGTGGCCGCGTACCGCTTCGGCCACAGCATGATCCGCGCCGAGTACGAGATGCACGACGCGGTCACCATTCCCTTCTTCGGGAACCCGTCCAACGACCTCCGGGGGTCCCGCCCGCTGCCGACCATCGCTCGGGCCGACTGGAACTACTTCTTCGACGTCCCCGGGATGAGCGTGCCGGACGACCGCAACATGACCCGGCTGATCGACACCAAGCTGGCGCTCCCGCTCGACGAGCTCCCACCGACCGTGGTGCAGCACGTCGACGGCGCCATCCTCTCACTGGCCCACCGGAACCTGCTGCGGGGCAAGCGGCTCGGCCTGCCGGCCGGGCAGGACGTCGCCAGGGCCATGGGCGTGGCCCCCATCCCCAACGACAGGCTCGGGCTCACGGACCCCCGCTGGAACGGCCGGGCGCCGCTGTGGTTCTACGTGCTGAAGGAGGCGGAGCTGCTCGGTGGGCGGACACTCGGCCCGGTCGGCGGGAGGATCATCGCAGAGGTGGTCCTGGGCGTCCTCTCCCTGGACCGCACGTCCGTCCTCAACGCCCCCACCGGGTGGGCGCCGGAGAGGACGCCCTTCGCGTGCGGCGACTTCCTCGAGATGGCCGGGGCCCTCGAGAACATGCCCGTCGGCAACGAGGACGAGGGAGCCGAGGACGAGGGAGCCGAGGACGAGCTCGAGGTCGAGGTGGAGGAGCTCCACGTGGAGGGCGACGCCGAGGCGGAGCTCGAACCGGCCGGCTGACCACGGCCGGACACCAGGATCGGCGGACCACGCACGGGACCGTCCTGCCCACCCGGGCAGGACGGTCCCGTGCGTGGTGGGGGATCGACCGGTGACCGAGGGCCACCCACCCGTCTCTCCGTCCTCGGTCTTCCCGCCTTCCCTTCCTGTCCGTGCGGACGGAGTCCGCACGGACGCGCTCCGCCTGCCACGGGCCGTTCCCGCCCTGCGGTCCTCGTCGTCGGCGGGCCGGCCGGCGCGGAACAGGCCGGGACACGGGAGCGCACAAGAGTGGGGCCCGTGCTCCGACAGTCATCGGAGCACGGGCCCCACAGGGGAGGCGGTCTACGTGTTCGACGTCACCCGGCTGCGACCGCCCCTCTTGCTTCGCCACCGCGTGTGGACTGCACGAGCACGTTCGTGACCGTGCCGCTGGGTGCCGGCCGCAGCCTCAGCTCCCAGTTGCCCAGGGTGTCCACCTGTGCCGTGCCGAGCTTCCGCTTGGACGTCCCGTCCGCGGCCACGTCATAGACATTGACTGACGTGGGCGGCTGCAGCAGCGTCGGGGCGCCCTGGACGACGGCCGTGCCGCCGAGCCGGAACTCCTTGCCGGCCCGGTACCTCGCACCGGCGGCGATGGAGACCTCGTCGTCGCTGTTCAGCGTGACCCTCGCAGGAGCGCTCTTGTTGCCGGCGGCGTCCGTGACCACCAGCTGCAGCACCGGGTTCGCGTCCGGCGCCACGGGTGCCGCGGCACTGGTCGTGGTGAAGAAGGGAACCGTGACCTTGGGCTTGGCCACGTCCTTCCGGTCGAACGCCACCTCGGGACCGCTCACCTGGGACCACTCGTAGGTGACGGCGCCGGCGTTGTCCTTGGAGCCGCTGCCGTCCAGCTCGGTGGCGATGCCGCGGGCCACCGAAGCGGTCAGCGGGGCGACGGCAGCGGTCGGGTTCTCGGTGTCGTCGGCCGGAGGCCCGGCGGGCGGAGTCCCGGCGCCGGGGGTGCCGCCCTCGACCACGGTCACGCCGCCGTTGTCGGGGCTCACCGGAATCGGCGCGAGGCCCCTGGGCGATTCCTCGCCGCCGGTCACGACGACCGGGACGGTGGCCTTGCTGGTGCCGGTCGAGACGGTGACGTTGACCGGAGGAGCAACGGTGTCGAACGAGCCCTGGTGGGTGCCGTCGGCCCCGGCTGCCATGTCCCCGAATCCGTCGACCTTCGCGGAGGCGGAGGTCGTCTTCGCCACGACAGTCAGCTTCGTGCCGTCGTACGTGGCGGAGGTGGGGACGGAGACGTCACTCACGCGCACGGTGCTGGTGCTCTGCGGGTCGTCGGTGAGGTTCGTGACGGTCACCTCGCTCGGCGCCGCCCCGTCGACCTTGACGCGGGCATAGGCGAGCTCGGAGCTCCCCGGCGCCTTCTCCATGGGCGTGGTGGCGATGCCCTGGCCGGACACCTCGAGGGTGTCACCGCGGCTGGTGGCGAAGACATCGATGTAGCCGTCGTTGACGACGGCGTGCTCCGCCTTCACCCCCGTGTTGGTGGCGATCTTGCCCTGGACGGTGAACAAATCGGTCGAATTTGTGACGGAATCACCGGTCGAGGTCGTGCCGGACACCGAGAAGGTGGTCCGGATCCCGCCCACGATCTTGTGCGGCACGTCCGGGTTGCCCAGGTAGCCTGCGGGGGCCCCGGTGTCCCACTTCAGGAACGGGCCGAGGTTGCTTCCCAGGGGCGTGTTGAAGTTGCCGACCGCGGGAGAGATGTCCTCCACGAGCTTGGCGTTGCCCTCGGCGTCGGTGTCGACCTCGATGGTCCCGTAGGGGTGGGGGAAGGAGAGCGTGCTGTTGGCCGGTCCGTCCTTGACCACGAGGCGCTGCCGGGCGAACACCATCTGCTCCCCGTCCGCCACCTCGTTGCCGAAGGCCGCCTCCAGCCCGAGCGTCAGGACCGCGCTTCCCCCACCGGGCAGGTCCAGCTCGGAGCCGGCCAGCATGTAGAAGATCTCGTGGGGGAAGTTGCGTGCGACCCCCTCCCGCGGAAGAGCGAGAGGCTGCTCGGGATCGAAGCCCTCCTCCGCGGCCAGGCCGCACAGCGGGTTCGTGCCGTCGTCGCACAGTTCCAGGCGGGTTCCGGTCCTGTCCTCGTACCAGGCCGGGAACCCGTACTTGCTGTTCACCGGCCCCACGGCCACCAGCTGATTCTTGTTCGTCTCGGTGACCTTGGTGGCGGCGACCGCGGCGCTGATGCCCGTGGCGCCCAGCGCCAGGGCGAGGGATACTGCAAGACTCCGACGGAGGCGAAGTCCTCGCGGTGGGTCCCTCAACAGTTCCTGGGGGCCGGTTGACGTGCTCATGATGTCTCCTCATAGAGCGATGGTGATGACATCGCAAATATGTGGAGGGACTCTTGGAAAAACCCTGTTGCAGATGTGATCGGCATCGACATCGGATCCGGTCCGCACAGGGCCGGAGGAGTACGGCACGAGGTGGGCCGGAGCGCGGAGCCCTGCGGGGGAACCGTCCTGACCCGATGTTCCGCGGGATTTCGGTCCTGGAGCTTGCCGGGGAGCGGTGGGAAACAGATGCCTCGGACCGTCCTGGGGAGAGGCACCAGGGAGCCTGACGTCCTGCGACGCAGACGGACTTCACGGTCTCCTCGCCGAAGACCCCTCTGGCTGACATCGCTGCCGCCCTGCCGACCCCTGTCGCCGGCTGAGCCCCACGCCCGGGGCCACCGCACCCCAACGGTACATGGAAACGTGTACTGTCAGAGCATGACCACGGTGACCGTCACGCATGCCGCCGCTCTGACCCGGCTCGGCCACGCCCTCTCGGAGGGCGTCCGCACCCGGATCCTGCTGAGCCTGCGGGAAGCTCCGGCCCGTCCCTCGGACCTCGCCGAGGCCTTGGACGTGTCCAAGCAGGTGATCTCCAACCAGCTCGCGTGCCTGCGCGGCTGTGAACTCGTGGAGGCCACTCGTGAGGGGCGCAGCACCTGGTACCGGCTGGCCGATCCCCGGCTGGGCGGTGCCCTGGGGGACCTGCTGGAGCTGGTGGCCACCGTGGACCCGACCTGCTGCTCCCCGGAAGGATGCACCTGCGCATGAGCTCGATCTCTCTCGGGCCCCGGCCCCTTCCGGCGGCCCGGCGTGCGGTCCTGCACCGGAGGGTGCGGTGGATCGTGGCCGGCACCATCACCTACAACGTCCTCGAGGCGATCATCGCGATCACCGCCGGCACCGTGGCCTCCTCCTCGGCGCTCGTCGGCTTCGGTCTCGACTCCGTCGTGGAGGTGCTGTCCGCCGCCGCGGTGGCCTGGCAGTTCGCCGCTCCGGACCCGCACCACCGGGAGCGGGTGGCCATGCGGGTGATCGCCTTCTCCTTCTTCGGGCTCGCCGCCTTCGTCTCCGTCGACGCGCTGCGCGCCCTGCTGGGGGCCGCCGAGCCGGAGCACTCCCCGGTGGGGATCGGGCTGGCGGCGGTGAGCCTGGTGGTCATGCCGCTGCTGTCCTGGTTCGAGCGCCGCACCGGCCGCGAGCTGGGCTCCGCCTCCGCGGTGGCCGACTCCAAGCAGACCCTGCTGTGCACCTATCTCTCGGCCGTGCTGCTGGTGGGCCTGCTCCTCAACAGCACGCTGGGCTGGACCTGGGCCGACCCGGTGGCCGCACTGGTGATCGCCGCCGTGGCCGTGAAGGAGGGTCTGGAGGCCTGGCGCGGGGACGCCTGCTGCACGCCCGCGGCCGTCCTCGTCGGCGCGGACGGAGACGGCGACGACGGATGTGGCGGTGGCTGCTCCTGCTGCTCGTGAGCACGCTCCCGAGGTGTGCGGCCCACCCGTGGGCCGGTGTCTCGGCGTCGGGGCCGTCGGCGGTCTCGTAGGGGAGCCGCGCGGCAGAGGAGTCGCCGCTTGCACCCTGCGTGCTCAGCCGCGGAGCCGGGCCACCGCCCCGGCCTGGTGCAGCACCTCCTGGCGCTTCTCGTTCTCGAGGAAGGCCAGCAGCGCCCGGGACAGCTCCGGGTCCTCGGAGGCGACCGAGTCCCGGGCCACGGCGACCCGGAAGTTGTGCGCGAACGCGTCGATCGCGGTCTGCGACACGCAGGTGTGCGTCGAGATCCCGCACACCACGAGCTGCTCCACGCCGAGGTTGCGCAGCCGGGCGGCGAGGTCCGTGTCGAAGAACGCGCTGTCCCGGGTCTTGACCAGGCCCGTCGCGCCCTCGGTGTCGAGGCCGGTCACGTACTGCGACTGCTCCGTGCCGGGATAGGCGAAGCCCTGTCCGTCGTCGTGCATGTTGACCGTCCAGGTGGAGCGGTCCCGCTCGTGCTGGGTGCGGACCAGCAGGACCGGGCAGTCGCCGTCGCGGGCCGCCGCGATCAGCTCGTTGATCTTTCCCGTCACGGACTCCCGCTGCTCCTCGAGCTCGGGGAACTCGAAGTAGGAGTTCTGCATGTCGATGACGAGCAGGGCCGTGCGGCCCTCCGCGCGGTGCTGGGTCATGGCGTCCTCTCCGGTGGGGTCGCCGACGCGGGGCGTCGGCGCGAAGTGATCTGGTCAGTAAACTTACTGCCAATGGCCCGGGCGCTCCAGCCGCCGTGCCGCTGGGGTAGCCTCGGGCGCATGGCTTATCACGCGGACGCCCTGGAGCTCGAGGGCAAGGAGATCCTGACCTGGGAGCGCTTCGGCGAGGCGACCCAGGAGCTCGCCCGGAGCGTGGTGGAGAGCGGCTTCCTGCCGGAGATCATCATCGCGGTGGCGCGCGGAGGCCTCCTCCCGGCGGGCGCCCTGTCCTACGCGATGGGTGTGAAGCTCTCCGACGCGATCAACGTGGAGTTCTACACGGACGTGCACCAGACGCTGCCGGACCCGGTGCTGCTCGCCCCCATGCTGGACACCGAGTCCATCGCGGGGCGGAAGCTGCTCGTCGTCGACGACGTGGCCGACTCCGGACGCACCCTCGCCCTGGTGCTGGAGCTGCTGCGCGGCTTCGGCGCGGAGGCCCGGTCCGCGGTGATCTACGCCAAGCCCCGCTCGGTCGTCGCGCCGGACTTCGTGTGGCGGGCCACCGACGAGTGGATCGTCTTCCCGTGGTCGGCCGCCCCGCCGGTCACGGCCGGCTCCTGACCGGTGCCCCGTGATCGCCGGATCCCGGGGCTGAGGACGGCTGCGGCACGGTGCCGTCTTCTCAGCGCAGCGCCGCGCGCACCCCGGGCCGGCCGGCCACGACCAGCCACAGGACGTTGACCGCCACGAGGGCGGCGGTGCTCAGGGCCGGCAGCACGTCGCCGCCCAGGAGGAGCACCGCCAGGTCGACGACGTCGCCGAGCACGGCCAGGCAGCAGAAGACGAGGCCGAGGATCCAGCCCCACTGCATCTGCTCCCGCAGCGGGAACCAGACGAGGGCGTAGAGCGCCGTCGTCAGGACCACTCCGTAGAGCGCCAGCACGGCGGCCGGCCCGCCCCCGGGGATCCACGGGACGCGGAGCACGTCCTCCATGCCGGACAGGAGCGTGAGGGGACCCGTGAGCGCCTGCACCACGGTGTCCGCCACGTTGACCCCGAGCGAGAGCAGCGTGAGCCGCAGCAGCAGCCGCAGCGGGGCCGTCCTGGGCGGCCGGGCCGGGACCGGCGGGGAGCCGTGCGGGGTCTGGGTCATGACCGGTGCCTCCTGGCGCGCGCGGTGTGCTCACCGCCGAACCTACCGCTCCGGGACCGGCCGGGCACGGGCGCGTCCCGGCAGTGGCGCAGGACACCCCGGTCCGGGGTCCGGGGTACGCTGGGCGGGCAGGCACCGACGGCGCGACCGGTCGTCGGTCGTGCGCGGTCCGGCCCCGACCGACGAGCCAGGAGCAGCCGAGACATGACGACGCATCCCGACCGGCCCCCGCACGCCGACCCCAGCCCCGCCGAGGTGATCGACGCGCCCCTGCGGGCCGACGTCCGGCGCATCACCACCCTGCTGGGCGAGACCCTGACCCGCCAGCGCGGCGAGGAGCTGCTGGACCTCGTCGAGCAGGTCCGCCGGCTCACCAAGGACGCCAAGGCCTCCGGGGCCGACGACGCCGCGGGCCAGGTCCGCGAGCTGCTCGGCTCGCTGCCCCTCGACCGGGCGACGGACCTGGTGCGGGCCTTCGCCCACTACTTCCACCTGGCCAACGCCGCCGAGCAGGTGCACCGGGTGCGCGTGCTCGGCCGCCGGCCCGAGGACGAGGGGTGGCTCGCCGCGGCCGTCACCGACGTCGCCGCCGAGGCCGGTCCCGACGCACTGCGGGAGGCGGTGGACAGCCTCGACGTCCGGCCGGTGTTCACCGCGCACCCCACCGAGGCCTCCCGGCGCTCCGTGCTGACCAAGATCCGGCACCTCTCCGACATCCTGGCCCGCGAGACCCCCGAGGGCTCCGCCGCGCGCCGCAGCCAGGACCGGCGTCTCGCCGAGCTGATCGAGCTCCTGTGGCAGACCGACGAGCTGCGCCAGAACCGCCCCACCCCGCTCGACGAGGCCCGCAACGCCCTGTACTACCTGCGGGAGGTCCTCACCGAGACCATGCCCGTGCTGCTCGCGGACCTCGAGGACCAGCTCTCGCAGCACGACGTGCACCTGCCGGCCGGCCCCCCGCCGCTGCGCTTCGGGTCCTGGATCGGCGGGGACCGGGACGGCAACCCCAACGTCACCCCCGAGATGACCCGCCGGGTCCTCCAGCTGCAGGGGCAGGCTGCCGTCGACGTCGCCCTGAGCTTCCTGGACGTGCTGGTCTCCCGGATCTCCTCTTCGACCGCCATCGTCGAGATCGACCCCGAGCTCCGGGAGTCCGTGGAACGGGACGTGGCGCACCTGCCCGGCCTGGACCCGCGGGTGCTCGAGCTCAACGCGCAGGAGCCGTACCGGCTCAAGCTCACCTGCATCAAGGCCAAGCTGATCAACACGCGCCGCCGGTTCGCGGAGGAGACCGTCCACGAGCCGGGCCGGGACTACCGGACCACCGCCGAGCTCGTGGCCGACCTGGACGTGGTGGCCCGCTCGCTGCGGCACCACACGGGCGCGCTCGCCGCCGACGGCTCGCTCGCCGCGGCGACCCGCACCATCGCCGGCTTCGGCCTGGGCCTGGCCACCCTGGACGTCCGCGAGCACGCCGACGCCCACCACGAGGCCGTGGGGCAGCTGCTCGACCGGCTGGGGGAGCTGGACCGGCCCTACGCGGACAT
This sequence comes from Kocuria sabuli, assembly GCF_040981185.1. NCBI lineage: Bacteria > Bacillati > Actinomycetota > Actinomycetes > Micrococcales > Micrococcaceae > Kocuria > Kocuria sabuli. The sequence goes on along the minus strand of NZ_JAVHZE010000007.1, from coordinate 103,165 downwards.
GGACCGTGCCGCGCGCGCGGCGGTGCTCGCCGGGGAGCTCGCCGGCCGCCGTCCGCTCGCCCCGCCAGGACTGTCCACGGGTGCCGTGCACCTCGACGGCGACGCCGACCGGACGTTCGCCGTCTTCCGGGAGATCGCCCGGGCCCAGGAGATCTACGGCGAGGAGATCGTCGAGACCTACATCGTGTCCATGACCCGCGACGCGGACGACATCCTGGCCCCCGTGATCCTGGCCCGCGAGGCCGGGCTGGTGGACCTCACCGGCGAGCAGGACCGCGCCACCCTCGGCTTCGCTCCGCTGCTGGAGACGGTCCAGGAGCTGCGCCGCTCCGCGGAGGTCATCGACGCGCTGCTCTCCGACCCGGCCTACCGGCGAGTGGTCGCCGCGCGCGGGAACATCCAGGAGGTCATGCTCGGCTACTCCGACTCCAACAAGGAGTCCGGAGTGATGACCAGCCGGTGGGAGATCCACCGGACCGAGCGCCGGCTGCGCGACGTCGCCGCCCGGCACGGCGTGCGGCTGCGGCTCTTCCACGGCCGCGGCGGGTCCGTGGGTCGCGGCGGCGGGCCCACCCACGACGCCATCCTGGCCCAGCCCAGCGGGGTCCTGGCCGGCGAGATCAAGTTCACCGAGCAGGGCGAGGTGATCAGCGACAAGTTCTCCCTCCCCGCGCTGGCCCGCGAGAACCTCGAACTGTCCCTGGCCGCCGTGCTGCGTGCCACGGCGCTGCACCAGGACCCGCGCTCCACCGAGCAGGAGCTGGAGCGCTGGGGCGAGGTCATGGACGTGGTCAGTGACGCCGCCTTCGCCGCCTACACCGGCCTGGTCGAGGACCCCGACCTGCCGGAGTACTTCCTCTCCGCCACCCCGGTGGAGCAGCTGGGCGCGCTGAACATCGGCTCCCGGCCGGCCAAGCGCCCGTCGTCGGACAAGGGCCTGTCCGGGCTGCGGGCCATTCCGTGGGTCTTCGGCTGGACGCAGTCCCGTCAGATCGTGCCCGGCTGGTTCGGGGTGGGCTCGGGGCTGCGCGCGGCCCGCGAGTCGGGGATGGAGGAGGACCTGCGCGACATGCTGGAGCGCTGGCACTTCTTCCGCTCCGTGATCTCCAACGTGGAGATGACCGCGGCGAAGACCGACCTGGAGATCGCCGCCCACTACGTCCGGGCGCTCGTGCCCGAGCGGCTCCAGCACGTGTTCGAGACGATCCGCCGCGAGTACGAGCTCACCCTCGACGAGCTCGCCCGGCTCACAGGGCAGACGGAGCTGCTGGACGGCAGCCCCACCCTGAAGCAGACGCTCGAGGTGCGGGACCAGTACCTCGATCCCATCTCCTATCTCCAGGTGGAGCTGCTGCGCCGGATCCGGGAGCAGGGCGCCGAGGGCCGGGAGGTCGACGAGGGGCTGCAGCGGGCGCTGCTCATCACCATCAACGGGGTGGCCGCCGGGCTGCGCAACACCGGCTGACCACCCGGGCGGTCCGTCCCGCCGAGGTCCCCGCCCCGTCCGGTCCCGGTGCGCCGCGCGGGTTCTTCAGGGGTGGGGCGCCTCGGCGCCCGTCCACCTCAGTGCTCGTCCACCTCGGTGCTCGTCCACAGGTGCCGGTGCAGGAACCCGGCCTGGTCCTCGATCATCCGCTGCTGCCAGGGGTCCTCGTAGATGTCGAAGTGCCCCACCGGGTAGCTCAGCACCTCTCCGCGGGGTGCGGTCCGGGCGATGTCGGCGGCGGCCCGCGCGTTGGTCTCGGTGTCGTGCTCGGCCACGCAGACCAGGAGCGGCGCAGCGACCCGTTCGGCGGTACCCTCCAGGTACTTCGGCGGGTGCAGGAAGAGCCGGGCGGCGAACTCGTTGCGCCACGTCGGTCCCGTCCCGGCCGCCCGGGCGAGGAAACGGTGATGGTCGGGATCGATCACCGCTCCCACACCTCCCGGCGGGGCGAAGACCGGCAGGTAGTACGGCGGGCGTCCGCGTCTGGCCCGCACCTCGTCCCGCACGGCCGCGCCCATCAACCGCACGCCGGCTCGCGCGATGGTTCTCAGCGGCACACCCTTGCGCTGTCTCTTGGCCCGGATCTCCTCCCGGATGCTCCCGGAGCCCATTCCGAACTCCGGCACCTGGGCCACCACGGCGCGGATGCGCGGATCCTCGGCGGCCAGGCGCAGCACGTGGCCACCGGAGAACGAGCTGCCCCACAGGGACACCGCCTGCGGATCGATCTCCGGCAGGGACCGGGCCGCCTTCACGGCGGCCCGCCAGTCCTCCAGCTGCTCGGCGACATCGACGACCTGCCGAGGCTCTCCCCCGCTGTCGCCGAAGTGGCGGTAGTCGAAGGTCAGCACGGCCAGGCCTCGGTCCGCGAAGGCCCGGGCGTAGGCGGCCAGCTGGTCCTGGGTGCCCGTGAACCCGTGGCCCATCACCACCCCCGGGCGCGCGCCGTCCTCGGCGGGCCGGTACAGCCTTGCGGTGCACCGCGTCCCGCCGGAGTCGAATGCGACGGTTCGGATCATGACCTCGTCCTCCTGCTCCCGGCACCACGTACAGGACCATGATGCGCCCCGGGTGACGTTCCGGCCCCGGGCCCTCAACCACGCGGCAGGCGGGCAACCGGGGCCTGGCCGGTGACGAGGACTCGGACGCCCTGTCGTCGGCTCCGGTGGTGGTCGACAAGAGCGGAAGCGCCGTGGGGGAGACCTCATGACACTGGGAAGGCCTTCTTGTTGACTGTTAACAGTCGCTCGCAGTAGCGTGACCTGTAGCACATCCCGTTGACGGCTTCAGGCAAGGACGCACTACATGTACCCTCCCCGACTGGGCTGCTCGTCCATCAGCTTCCGGCACCAGCCGCTGCCCGAGGCCCTGCGCACCATGCGTGAGCTCGGCTTCCAGGAGATCGACCTGGGTGCTCTGCCCGGGGTCTGCGACCACGTCCCCTACGTGCTGGACGAGGCCGCCGTGGATCGTGTGGCCGCCGACGTGAGGGCCTCGGGCCTGCGCGTGCGCTCGGTCAACGGGGACGTGGGCGACCTCAACGCGGTGCTGGACGAGGAGCGGCGCACGGAGCGCGCGGAGCACCTGGACATGCTGCTGCGGCTCACGGCCGCGGTCGGCGCCGACGCCCTGGTCCTGCCCTGCGGTGCACTGGACCACGAGCCGATCCGGTCCCTCGAGGAGGACGTCCGGACGGTGGCCGCCGAGCTGGCCGGCGCGTCCGGGCGTGCCGCCGCGGCCGGCGTCGAGCTGTGGTGCGAGTCGTTGCACTTCTTCCGCCTGTGCTGGAACGAGGACCGTGCGCAGCGACTGGCGGACGAGCTCGAGGGCACCGGGGTGGGGGTCGTCATGGACTTCAGCCACATCGTCGCCTCCGGCGGGGATCCGGTGCGCTTCGCCGAGACCTTCTCCGACCGGATCGCGCACGTGCACCTGCGCGACGCCACCGCGGGAGACATCAACCTGAGCATCGGCAACGGCGATGCCGACTTCGCCTCCGGTCTGCAGGCCCTCGAGCGGACCGGGTACACCGGCCACTTCTCGCTCGAGCTCGAGACCCGGGACGTCACCCACGAGCAGCGCCCGGAGGCCGCGCGCGCGGCCGCCGAGTACATCTCGTCCCTGCTGTAGGACCCATTCCCAACCACCCATAGGAGCACCATGTCGACCATCCAGCGCACCGCCGTCATCACCGGAGCCACGTCCGAGAAGGGCATCGGGGCCACCACGGCCCACCGTTTCGCCCGCGAGGGCTGGGCCGTCGTGATCCTGGACCTCGACGGCGAGAAGTCCTCCCAGGTCGCCCAGGGCATCGCGGAGGAGCACGGCGTGCCGGCCTTCGGTCACGCGATCGACGTCTCGGACGAGGCCTCCGTGGCCACCGCCCGTGACGCGGTGGCCGCCGAATCGGCGGCCGGCAACCTTCCCCCGGTCGGGGCCGTGGTCAACATCGCCGGCATCACCTCCCCGGTCCCCTTCCTGGAGACCACGCTCGAGCTGTGGCACAAGGTCATGGACGTCAACGCCACCGGCACCTACCTGGTCACCAAGGCGTTCCTGCCCGAGATGATCGACCAGGGCTGGGGCCGGGTCGTGAACATGTCCTCCGTCTCGGCCCAGCGCGGTGGCGGGGTCTTCGGCAAGGTGCCCTACTCCTCGGCCAAGGCCGCCGTCCTCGGGTTCACCAAGGCGCTGGCCCGCGAACTGGGCCCGACCGGTGTCACGGTCAACGCGGTGACCCCCGGTGCGGTCGACACCAACATCCGCGTGGGCAGCACCGACGAGCAGGAGGCCGCCATCGCGGCGGGCATCCCGGTGGGGCGCACGGCCACCACCGAGGAGGTCGCGGCGGCGATCACGTTCCTCGCCTCCGAGGACTCCTCCTACCTGACCGGTGTGACTCTCGACATCAACGGCGGAAGCCACATGCACTGAGCGGCTCGTCCGCTCCGTGCCCGCCGCCTCCCCGCACCTGCGGGGAGGCGGCGGCATCACCTTCCAGGAGACACCATGCACGGTCCGGCCCGCCCTCACCCTTCTGCTACGCCCCACTCCCCGAGATCGACGGGGGTGCGGGTCCATGACATCTCCGAGCTCCGGGCCGGCGACGTTGTCGAGATCCGGCTCTGGGACACGGTGCGCTACCGGGGAGCGGTCGACATGGTCTGCCCTCGGCTGGGTGTGCTGTGGGTCCTGGACGGTCCCCTGGGTGAGCGGACCCTGATCCACGCCTGCGAGTTCACCATCTGGAAGATGCCCCGTCCCGTGCGCGCCCGGTGAGCAGTGCAGGCACAGGACCGATCGGCGTGCCACGACAAACGGTGAGGGCCGGACGGAGAACTTCTCCGTCCGGCCCTCACCGTTGTGCGGTGTCCTGCTCGGGGGTGGTGGCCTCAGCCGACGGCCTCGGTGCGGCGGGGGTGGAGCAGGGTCCTGACCTTCTCTGCGATCTTGGCCGTGGAGACCCCGTAGCGGTCGTTGAGGGTGGGCAGGGCTCCGGCGTCGAGGAACTCGTCGGGCAGCCCGATCGGGGTGATCTGGCGCAGCACCCCGTCGCGGACGGCCGTGTGGGCGACCGCGTCGAAGAGCCCTCCGATCACGGTGTGGTTCTCGCAGGTGAGCACCAGCCGGTCCTTGGCCAGCTCGGCCAGGATGGTCGCCTCGTCGAGGGGCTTGAGGGTGGGCACGTGCAGGACGGCGACGTCGACCTTGTCGGCCTCCAGGGCCTTGGCGGCCTCCAGGGCGCGCTCGGTCATCAGGCCGGTGGAGATCAGCAGCACCTCGGCCCCGTCGCGGATCAGCTTGGCCTTGCCGAGCTCGAAGGTGTAGTCGTACTCGTCGAGCACCCGCGGGACCTTCCCGCGCAGGATGCGCATGTAGGTGGGCCCGTCGTGGGCGGCCAGCTGCGCCACGGCCTGTTCGATGTCCACCGCGTCGCAGGGGTCCACGATCGTGAGGTTGGGCATCCCGCGCAGGATCGCCACGTCCTCGGTGGCCTGGTGGGAGGGGCCGTAGCCGGTCGTGAGCCCGGGCAGGGCGCAGACCATGTTCACGTTGAGGTTCGCCTCGGCGATGTCCAGGCACAGGAAGTCGTAGGCCCGGCGGGTGGCGAAGACGGAGTAGGTGGAGGCGAAGGGCACGAAGCCCTCCATCGCCAGGCCCGCCGCGGCCCCGAGCAGGGCCTGCTCGGCCATGCCGACCTGGTAGAACCGGTCCGGCATCGCATCGCGCAGGATGTGCAGGTCGGTGTACTTGGCCAGATCTGCCGACAGGCCCACGACCCGCTCGTCGCGCTCGGCCAGTTCCACCAGGGCGTGGCCCAGGGGCGCGGCGGTGACCCGCTGACCCTCCTTGGCCAGGGAGGCGCTCATGGCGTCGGAGGTGAGCCGCTTCTTCTGCGCCGCGCTGTTCTGAGCAGCGGCGTTCGGGGTGGTGTTCATGCCTGGGACGACTCCTTCAGTCGGTCGTGGGCCGTCTGCCACTCATCAGCGGCGACGGACATGAAGTGCAGCTTCTCGCGGTTCTCCAGGAAGTCCACGCCCTTGCCGAGCTTGGTGTTGACGATCAGGCACCGCGGCTGGGCGGCGTCGCTGGCGCGCAGCTCCTCCAGGGCGGTGAGCACCGCGGCCGCGTCGTTGCCGTCCACCCGGCGGGTGAGCCAGCCGAAGGCCTCGAACTTCCCCTCGATGGGTTCCATCCCCAGCATGTGCTGGCTCTTGCCGTCGGCCTGCTGGTCGTTGAAGTCCACGATCGCGATCAGGTTGTCGAGCTCGTGGTGGGCGGCCACGGCGGCGGCCTCCCAGGTGGAGCCCTCGTTGAGCTCCCCGTCGGAGAGGATGTTGTAGACGAACGCGTCGTTGTTCTTGCGCTTGAGCCCCAGGGCCACACCGTTGGCGATCACCAGGCCGTGGCCCAGCGACCCGCCGGAGATCTCCACCCCGGGGGTGTAGGAGGCCATCGCCGACATCGGCAGCCGCGAGTCGTCGGTCGCATAGGTCTCCAGCTCCTCCAGCGGCAGGAACTTCGCCTCGGTCAGCGCGGCGTACAGGGCGATGGCGTAGTGGCCGATGGACAGCAGGCAGCGGTCCCGGCCCTCCCATTCCGGGTCCTCCGGACGCAGGTTCAGCTGGTCGGCGTAGAGCACCGCCAGCACGTCGGCGATGTCCAGGGCCTGGCCGATGTAGCCCTGCCCCTGCACCTCGGCCTGGATCAGGGCGTTCGTGCGGATCCGGAAGGCCGCCTCCTTGATCCGCTGCAGACGCTCAGGATCCACCGGATTCGGTTCATTGGTTGCTGGCATGGATTTCACCTCGTGTGGTGTTCGTCGGGTCGGCGGGTCCTTGCGCCTTCCGGTGCGCCGGGTGGGCGCGCCCGGTGGGAGGCGGAGCCGCTGTGTTCCACCGCACTACCGACTGCTGACAGTGGCTGTGGCGTGACTCACACTAGACGAATCCTTTGTTAACAGTCAACACTCAAGGCGTGAATGTTGCGTCCTGACGTCTCTCCCCGTGCGTGGCCCCGTGCTCAGCGCCGCAGGCCAGTGCGGCAGCCGGTGGATGCTGTCATGCCGGTTCACCGTCGACGGTTGACCGATGCGTATGATCGATGTAGCACTGCACCGGCCGGAGGCACCTCTTCCGGGGTCCACGCAGGGCACGGTTGTGAAGTGGTGCGGGGCGTGGGTCTCGCCCGGCCCCGCGCTCCCGGAGGAGCGGCGACAGCCCCCCTGCTCGCCCATGAGACCCGGCACTGCAGACTTGTCCCCGACAGCTCTCCGAAGGACGACGCCGATGACCACACAGACAGCAGCCCTGGCCGGACTGGCCAAGGTGAACCTGCGCCAGCAGGCCCTCACCGCGCTGCGCCGGGCCATCACCACCGGCGAACTGCCACCGGGCACCCACCTGGTGGAGACGGAGCTGTCCGAGCAGCTGCAGATCAGCCGCGGTACGCTGCGCGAGGCCATGCGCCAGCTCCAGCAGGAAGGCCTCATCACCACCGGTGCTCGCGGCCGGCTGTCCGTGCGCAGCCTGGACGCGAAGGAGATCCTGGACATCTTCGCCGTCCGAGCAGCCCTGGAGTCCCTGGCGGTCCGGGTGCTGAGCCAGGCGGAGGACCGGGGCGCGGCCGTGGTCACCCTGCGCGAGGCGGTGCGGGCCATGGACGAGGCCGTCCACGACACCCTCGAGGAACGCATCGAGGCCGACCTGAACTTCCATCGCACCCTGTGCCAGCTCACCGGCAACGACATGCTCCTGCACTCCTGGAAGGCCCTGGAGGGGTCGATCCGGATGTCCTTCATGTGGGCCGGCATGGAACGGGCGGTGGGCAACATGCGCGTGGACCGGCACACCGCCATCGTCGACGTCATCGCCGCCGGGGACGCCGCGGCGGCCGCGGACTACATGCTCTCCCACATGGACGAAGCCGCCACCAACCTCGTCGTCTCCTAGCTCCCCACCCAGCGGGTCGGTCGACCGCACAGTGGGTGGATGACGGCCCATCCTGCGACGGAGCCGGAGGAGGCGCTGCAGCCAGGCCGGGTGCGTGGGCCGGTCGCCCGTCCCGTCGACGCCCATGGCGCGAGCTCGGCACGCCCGCAGCTCGGCCGGGGGTCGACCGTGTCGGGGGACGCCGCTGCCCTGCCGTGAGACGTCGAGGACCTTTCCGTGGAGCACGGCACCCGGATGACTTCTCTCCGGTGCCGGAGGCTCTCCTCGCGCGTCGACCAGTGCGGGCAGGCAGCGACGTCGACCGTTCCGCTGCCGGTGCCCCGGTCGATGCTGCGCTGACGGATCCAGTCAGCAGTCTCGAGCGTTGGATCCCTGCCGCGCCGGGTGCCAGCTCGCCCCCCTGCCCCTGTCGGCGGCGGCGCGGGGTGCGGATCACGTCTCCGCCTGGCGGCCCTGGGTGCCCGCATCCCCGCGGCGAGCCGAAGTGATGCTTGACACATGTGACCTACACTTCTACATTCATTGTTAACCGTCGACGGTTAGCAGTGCGAAGTGATAGTCATCGCCCCGCAGCGCGTGAGCGAAGGGGCACGAGCTCCTCCGTCTGCGGACTCGCCGACGACCACGTCGACATCGGGGCGGCGCTGAGGATCCGTCGGCGTCCGAGGCAGGCGGGGGTCTCCGCGCCGCTGCGCCGCTCCGAGGAGCGTTCCCGCCGGCCTCCTGAACGCCCCGGCACACCTACCCGTACGAGGAGAGACCATGACCCGTGGAACGCCAATAGGCCGTCGCGCCGTACTGAAGGCCCTGGCTGCTGGTTGCGGGGCGGTGGCGCTGTCCGGGTGTGCCGGCGGGTCCGGCCCACGGAACACGGATTCGGTGCGGATCATCCTGGGGCACGGAGCGGCCCCCGGCAACCCGCGGGCCCTGGGTGCCATCCAGTTCCAGGAACTCGTCCGTGAGAAGTCCAACGGCGAGGTGGAGATCCAGATCCTGGGGCAGGAGTCCGTGGGCTCCGACTCCGAGATGATGGTGTCCACCGCCTCCGGGTCGCTGGACATGACGATCAACTCCCAGGGGCCCTTCTCCTCCTACGTGCCCGAGGCGGCGCTGATCGGCCTGCCCTTCCTGTTCGAGAGCAGCGAGCACGCCCACGCGGTCGTGGACGGAGGAGAGGTGCAGGACTACCTGCGGCGGAAGGCGGAGGAGAAGGGCTTCCACGTCCTCGGGTTCTGGGACAACGGGATGCGGGACATCACCAACAGCAAGCGGCCCATCCGGTCGCCCGAGGATCTTCGCGGACTGAAGATCCGCGTCCCCGACGACCAGATGACGATCAGCATCTTCTCGCAGCTGGGGGCGAACCCCACTCCGCTGGCCTTCGGCGAGCTCTACCTGGCCCTGCGCCAGGGCGCTGTGGACGGGCAGGAGAACCCGGTGGTCAACATCAAGTCCGCCTCGCTCCAGGAGGTCCAGAGCCACCTGGCGGTCATCGGCCACCAGTACCAGGTCAACCCCTTCGTGATGTCGACGCAGCGGTGGGAACGGATGGACTCCGACATCCGCACCGTGATCGAGGACGCGGCCGAGGAGGCCAAGCGCACGCAGAGAGACCTGATGGCCGAGCAGACCGCCGAGATCTACCAGGAGTTCGAGTCGGTGCTCGAGTACACGCGCCCGGACCGGGGCCAGTTCCGGGAAGCCACCCGGCCGGTGTTCGACGCCTGGCAGCAACAGCACCCCGAGTTCTTCGCGGCCCTCACCTCGGCTGCCGAGTCCTCCCGAGCCGAGCACGGAAAGCAGGCATGATGTCCACGAACGCGAAGACGACGGCATCCGGGGCGGAGGGACGTGAGACCCCCGTCATCACCGAGGAGGATCTCGCCGTCCTCGACACGACCGGTGAGGCCAACGAGCCCCTGCACGCCACGGACCCCGTCAACCGGATCTTCCTCCGCATCGGTGGCACCCTCTGCGTGGTGCTCACCGTGGGGATCACCGCACTGGTCACCGCTTCGGTGATCCTGCGCTACTTCTTCAACTCCAGCATCCCGATCGCGGCGGAGGGCCCGTCGTACTTCTTCCCCTGGCTCATCGCCGGAGGAGCCATCGTCGCCCAGGCGCAGCTGGGGCACGTCGCCGTCGACGTCCTGGTCTCCCGCCTGGGGGAGAAGGGCTACGCCCGGGCGCAGCTGGCGATCTGGATCTTCGTCACGATCCTCGCGGCCTACCTCACCTACCTGGGGATCTACATGGCCGGCCCCATCGCCGAGCAGACGAGCCCGATCATGGGATGGCCCCAGCTGGGCAGTTTCAGCGCCTTCATCGTCATGACGGCCTGCCTGGCGCTGCAGGCAGCCGCCCGGACCTACCTGCTCTGGCGCCACGGTCCTGCCCACGCAGAGACCTTCCGGGACGACACCACCACAGGACACCTCAAGGGGATGCCGGCATGATCGAGGTAGCACTCGCCACATTTATTTTCATCGCCCTGCTCATGGCGGGGGTGCCGGTCGCCTTCGCGATCATCGCCGGCACCGTCGTGGGGCTGTTCGTCCTGGGCTCCCTGCCCATGGAGGCGCTGACCCAGCAGTCGGTCAGTCCCCTGTCCGACTACTCGATGCTGGCCATTCCCTTCTTCATCCTCACCGCGGAGCTGTTGTTCAGCGGCACGCTCGGCCGACAGGTGATCGGGCTGGCCACCCGGGTCGTGGGGCGTTTCCGCGGAGGCGTCGGCATGACGAACGTGCTCACCAACGTGGCCTTCTCCGGCATCTCCGGCTCCGCCGTGGCCGACGCCACGGGCATCGGCAAGGTCGTCATTCCGTGGACGAAGAAGATCGGGTACTCGGCCGGGTACGGCGCAGCGGTCAACGCGTCGTCCTCCGTCCTGGGCGTCATCATCCCGCCCTCGATCCCGATGATCCTGTTCGCCGCCGCCTCCGGGGTGTCCGTCGCGGCCGTCTTCAACGCCGGGATCGGACCGGGCATCCTCATGGCGGGCCTGTTGCTCTTCGGCTGCTGGTTCGTCGCCGTCCGCGAGGGCTTCCCCCGGATCCGTGCCAAGCTGACCCCGAAACGCTTCCTGATCGACCTGCTCTTCGCCACACCGGCGATCATCATCCCCGTCATCCTCATCCGCGTGGTGCTGTTCACCGGCATCGCCACGGTGACCGAGGTGGCCGTGCTCGCCGTCGTCTACGCGGTGGCCGTCCGGGTGCTGCTGTACCACGACCTGAACACCTCACAGCTGATCAAGATCATCGTGAACTCGGCCGCCGCCAGCGCGGTCGTCCTCCTGCTGATCATGTTCTCCAGTGCCCTGGCGTGGCTGCTCACCATCCAGGAAGCACCCCAGTCCCTGGCCGCCTTCATGACGGAGAACTTCCAGTCCCGCACCACCGTCATCCTGGCGATCGTGCTGATCCTGCTGCTGACCGGCATGTTCCTCGACATGGCACCGGCGATCCTGCTCCTCACCCCGGTGCTGCTCCCGCTGGCCACCGCCGTGGAGATGGATCCCGTCCACCTGGGCCTGATCATGGTGACGACCCTGGCGATCGGCCTCTACACCCCACCGTTCGGCACCACCCTCTACATCTCGGCGTCGATCGGCAAGGTCTCCGTCATCGAGACCACCAAGGCCCTGTGGCCCTTCTACCTCCTCGCCGCCCTCGTCGTGGTCGTCGTCGCCTTCTTCCCGCAGTGGGTCGGAGTGATCTGATCCCGAAAAGGGCGCTCGGCGACCGGAACGCCTGCCGACACGGGCCTGGATCCACCTCCCTGGATCCAGGCCCGTGTCCGTGCCCTCGGGGTCGCAGGGGGCCTCCGGGCGACCGCGGTGACCTCGGTGCTTGGCAATCGCCGTCCCCGGGCGCATCCTGAACACGGGTCCTCAGCGGATCACCCCTGGGAGGCGAGTTCCCATGACGCGCCCACGCCACCGCAGCACCTCGCACACCCGCGACCTGTGGGCCGACGCGATGGGGCGGGCCACCATCCGGGCCCTGCAGGGGCTGGTGCTGCTCGCCGCGGCCGTCGTGGTGGTCTACGGGCTGATCCAGCTCAAGCTCGTGGTGATCCCCCTGATGATCGCCCTGATCCTGGCCGCGGCGCTGAACCCGGTCGTCGCCCTCCTCCGCCGGCACCGCGTGCCCGGCACCCTGGCCACCTGGATCACCTTCCTGGCCGCGCTCGTGGTGCTGGGCGGCGTGGTCACGGGCATCGTCCTCGCCGTGCGCAGCGAGTGGGACGAGCTGGTGGTCTCCGCGGTGGCCGGGCTGGAACGGCTGCGGGAGTTCATCGTGGCGGGACCCGTCCCGATCGGTCAGCAGGCCCTCGACGAGGCCATCACCGCCGTCGTGGACTTCACCACCAGCCCCCGGTTCGGCGCCGGGGCGCTGCTCGGGATCTCCGCGGCCACCCAGGTGCTCACCGGCGCCGTGCTGGCCGCCGTCATCCTCTTCTTCTTCCTCCAGGACGGGGCCCGGATCTGGCATTTCTTCCTGGGCCGTTTCCACGGCGAGACCCTGGAGCGGCTGCTGGCCTCGGGGGTCACGACCCTGCACGTGCTGGGCAACTACGTGCGGGGCACCGCCGTGGTGGCCCTGCTGGAGGCGGTGGTGATCGGGGTGACCCTGCTCGTGCTCGGGGTGCCGCTGGCGCTGCCCCTGGCCGTGCTGATCTTCCTGGGCGGTTTCGTCCCGATCGTCGGGGCGGCCCTGATCGGAGCCGTGGCGGCCCTGGTGGCGCTGGTGGCCAACGGCCCGGTGGTGGCGCTGGTCGTGGTGGCGGTCGTGGTGGCCATCAACCAGCTCGACGGCCGGGTGCTCCAGCCCATGGTGATGGGCCGGGCGCTGAGCCTGCACCCGCTGGTGGTGCTGCTGGCCCTGGCCGGGGGAGGGATCCTCTCCGGCATCGTGGGAGCGGTGCTGGCCGTGCCCCTGACCGCGGTGGGCTGGGCCCTGATCCGGATCTGGTTCCCGGACCCCCGCGCACCCGGCTCGCCCTCGGGTCGAGAAGCGCGCTCGGGCGCCGTGCTCCCGGAACGATCCGGCCCGGCACGGGGATGACGCCCGCGGAAAGGTGCCCCCGGGTTCCGGGCCGGGGCAGCACGGTGACCGCTCCGTGCACCGTCGGCGCTGCACCGTCCGGCCGGGCGCCCTCCGGGCAGGTCAGGGGCTGGGCTGGAGGGGGCCGGCGGAGCGTGCGGGTGCCGTGGCCCCGGCCGGCAGGGCGTCTCCGCCCAGGTGCTGCGGTGCGCAGGCGGCCACCCAGTCCGCCAGCTGGTCGTTGTGCAGCGCGACCGCGGCCAGGCCCCGGACCCCGGGCAGGGCCTCGGCGGCGGTGAGCATCGAGCGGTCGGGGCAGTAGGCGATCACCACCCCGTGGAAGGACCGGGCCCGCGCGGCCTGCTCGGCGGTGCCGATGCGCACCCCGCGCGCCCGGAGCCGGTGCAGGTGGCTCAGCTGCGCGACCATGACCGGGTCGGCCACGAGGATGCCGAGATCGCCCCAGGTGAGCTCCTCGGCCTGGTCGAAGGCCCAGTTGATGGCCCGGAACAGTCCGTTGGCCGGGGCCACCGGCGCGGCGACATAGGCGCGGGGCCGACCCCGCAGAACGACGGACATGACGAGCTGGGTACTCCTGCCAACAGGGGGACGGCACACGCACCGGAAGGTGGTTTCGCACAGCGTACAACCCGCCGCGGTCCCCGCCGGTGCGCGGCCGAGCGGGGCGGGTCGGCCGCGGTGCGGCAGGGCCACGCCCAGCACCGCCCACGGCGCCCGGGCTCAGCCGCGGTCCCGCACGGCCAGGACCAGCTCGGCGAGCGCGCTGAGCAGCGGCCCCTCGGCGCCCAGGGCCGGGGCCTGGCCGAGCGCCGCCACGGGGTCCCGCCGGACGGCCTCGTGGATGCGCTGCTTGACGTCGTAGCCGATCTGGGCGTCGTTGAGCAGGTCGAAGACACGGGCCCCCGGATCCGGCACGGCCGTCGTGCGCAGGCCCGGGGAGCGGACCACGACACCCGCTCCGGGCGGGACGTCCGGAACGGTCACCGAGACCCGCCCGTCCCGCCGCACGACGGACGCGGGCACGGTCTCGCCGTCCACCGTCACGGCGGGGTCGGTCAGCTCGCCCGCACCGAGGACCGTGACGGTCCAGGTCCGGGCCGGCGGCAGGCAGCCGAGGTTGCCGTGCGCGGGACCGATCGTGAACTGCCCGGCCGCCACGTCCAGGGCCAGCTCCGTGCGGGCCCAGCGGGCCGGGTCCCGGCCGTCGCCGCCGTCGTCGTCCTCGTCCAGGACGGCCCCGTGGGAGGCCCCGGCGACCACGAGCACCTCCAGCTCCGCGGGATTGCCGATCCCCGGCGCGGCGTCGCCGCCGGAGCCGGCCAGCGGGACGATGGCGCCCGCCCGCGCCAGGACGGGCACGTCGTCGAGGCCGCGGTGCAGGACGAGCTCCCGTCCGCCGTCGTAGACGGTGCCGGTGAACAGATCCGTCCAGGAGCCCTCCGGCAACCACACCGGCACGGCGGCGCGGGTGAGCACGGGATCCAGCGGGACGGTGACCGGGGCGACCATCAGCTCGGGGCCGAACAGGTACTGGTTGCGGTAGCGGTAGGCCTGCTCCGCCTCCGGGTGCTCGAAGTACAGGGGACGGACCAGGGGCACCCCCTCCACGGCGGCGGCGCGGTTCGCCGTGTGCAGGTAGGGGAGGAGGCGGTGGCGCAGCCGCAGGCCGCGCTCCATGGCCTCGGCGTAGGGGGAGCGGTAGCGCCACGGCTCCTTGGCGATGAAGTCGTTGTTGCCCGAGTGCAGGCGCAGCACGGGGGAGAACACCCCGAACTGCAGCCACCGGGTGGCCAGCTCGTCGTCGCGGGCGCCGAAGATGTGCCCTCCGATGTCGTGGCTCCACCAGCCGAACCCGATGTTCGCCGCCGTGGCGGTGAAGTACGGCTGGAAGGCCAGCGAGGCCCAGGAGATGACCGTGTCCCCCGAGAACCCCACGGGGTAGCGGTGGCTGCCGGGCCCCGCGTACCGGGAGAGGATCAGCGGCCGCCGCCCGCCCGAGGCCGAGTCCAGGAAGTGGTAGTGGTTGAGCACCCACAGCGGGTCGACCCCCGGCACCCGGGAGTGCTTGCCGGACTGCCAGTCGATCCACCAGAAGTCCACGCCGTCAGCCTCCAGGCTCCGGTGCAGGACCTCGAAGTACGCGGCCATGAACTCCCGGTCGGTGACGTCGAAGGCCACCGGCTCCTCCGTGGCGGGGTCCCGCCCCAGGGCCTCGGCCACGGAGGGATAGTGGTCCTCGAAGGAGCGCACGCCGTCGGCCGGGTGCAGGTTGAGCGTGACGCGGTGCCCGTGCTCGTGCGCCCACGCCAGGAAGCGCCGCGGGTCCGGGAAGAGCTCCCGGTTCCAGGTGTAGCCGGTCCAGCCGGAACCGTGGTGGCGCTCCACGTGCTCGTCCGTGAGGTGCCAGTCCATGTCCACGACCAGCACGGAGAAGGGCAGCCGGCGCCGGGCGAACTCGGCCATCAGCTCCCGGTACTCGGTCTCGTCGTAGGCGTGGTAGCGGCTCCACCAGTTGCCCAGGGCGTAGCGGGGCAGCACCGGCTGCGGCCCGGACAGGGCGTAGAGGGCCCGCAGGGCCTCCTGGTGGTCGTGGCCGTAGCCGAAGAAGTAGAGGTCCACCGCGCCCTCCTCCCGGGCGCGCGGCGCGTACCAGCCGTCCTCCGTCAGCAGCACCGAGCCGGAGTCGTCGATCACGCCGAACCCCTCGCGGGAGGTGGTGCCCGGTTCGAGCGGAACGGGCCCGTCGGCCTCGTCGAGGGTGCGGGCGGTCCCGCCGAGCGTGGGGGCCGGCGTGCCGTAGCGCCACACGCTGTGGTAGCTGGTCACGCCGCCCCGCACCTGCACGGACAAGCCGGAGGGGCTGAACTCCCGCTCGTCGTAGCTCAGGTGCACCCGGTCGGTGAACAGCTCGACTCCGGCCTCCGAGCGCCGGACGCGGAACTGCGGCACCGGGAACCGGCGGTGCACGGCGAAGGCGGACGGGCGGTCCTCGAACCGGCCGCCGGGACTGTACTCCAGGCGGAGCAGCCCGTCGGTGAGCACGGTGATGCGGTAGTGCTCGCCGGCGACGACGGCGCCGGGCTCCGGGGTGCCCTGGCCGGTGGGACGGAATCGGGGGAGCGGCATGACCCCAGCGTAGGACGACGGGGGCGGGACCCGCCCGGGCCCGTGCGGACCGGCTAGCGCAGGGCGGCGCGCACGCCCGGACGGACGGCCACGACGAGCCAGACCACGTCCACCACCAGCTTGAGCGCGGCGGGCAGCAGATACAGCGGCTGCATCGCGCCCTGCACTCCGGACATGGCAGGAACCGCGGGCACGGCGAGGAACAGCACGACGTTGACCAGGGTCCCGAGGACGGCCAGGGAGGCGAAGACGATGCCGAGGATCCAGGCCCACTGCCGCTGCTCGCGCAGGGGGAAGTACACCAGGGCGTAGAGGCCCGCGTTGATGCCGATGCCCAGCACCGCGCTCGCGAGCACGAAGCCCGTCCCGAGGAAGGGGACACCCGGCGCCGCGGCCAGCTGCTCCGACGAGGCCGCGTAGCCGATCAGGCTCCCGAGCACGCTCAGCGCGAAGGACGCCATCGTCAGCTTCAGCAGCAGCCGCAGGTCCGGGGTCGCCGGCGGGATGCGCCCGGCCGCCCAGGGACTCCCCGGGGTGCCGGGGCCGTGGGCGCTGTGCGGGCCGTACGGGTACTGGGACATGGAGGGCCTCCTCGCGGCAGGACGGGAACCCGTCGGGGCTCAGCACCGAACCTATCCGCTGATCCGGCTTCCCCGGCCGTTCGCCGGTGCGGAGCACCGGGCGAGTCGTCGAGCGCCGCCGCTCAGCCGCGCGGGCGCAGCTGGACGGTGGGCAGGGCGGGGGCCGGCAGCGGAGCGGGCTGCCCCGCGGGATAGGGGCCGAAGCGCGGGGTCGACGCCTCGTCGCCGGCCGGCGCCGGCTCGGCCCCGATCTCGGCCTGCCAGGCCGCCCGGTAGGAGGCGACCTCCTCGTGGCTGCGCCCCACGAAGTTCCACCACATGACGATCTGCTCGCCCAGGGGCTCCCCGCCGATCAGCAGCGCCCGCACCGGGCGCAGCCCGGCCTCAAGGACCACGCTTCCCCTGCCGAGGGGCAGGTAGACCAGGTGGTCCTCCGGCACCGGTTCCCCGTCGAGCACCAGGTCCCCGGCGTCGAGCAGCACCCCGTGCTCGCAGGCCGGGTCCAGGTCGAGCTCCAGCCGGGCGCCGGCGTCCAGGGCGATCTCGGCGGCCAGCAGCGGCGGGGTGCGGGTCTGCACGGGGGAGACGGAGCCGGCCAGGGAACCCACGTACACCAGCAGCCGGCTGCCCGGACCGTGCACGGGCTCCGGCGCGTAGCGCTCGAGGCCCGGGGCCGTGTGCCGGGTCCCGTCCGGCAGCGCGTACCACAGCTGCACCCCGTGCAGGAGGTCGGTGCCCGGGGTCGAGAACTCCTGGTGGGAGATCCCGCGCCCGGCGACCATGAGGTTGACCTCGCCGGGACGCACGATCGCGTCGTACCCGGCGGAGTCCCGGTGGGCGATCGCGCCGGTGAAGAGCAGGCTCACCGTGGCCAGCCCGGTGTGCGGGTGCCGGGCCACGGCCATCCCCCCGGACGCGGAGACCGGGTCGGGGCCGTAGTGGTCCAGGAAGCACCAGGAGCCGATCAGGCTGCGCCGGCGCTGGGGCAGGGTCCGGCGCACGGTCATCGCCCGGGGCCCGCCCAGGGGCACGTCGCGCGGCGGGAGCAGCTGCGCGCCGCCGCCGCCGTCCGCGCAGACGACCTCCTGGGGGTGGGCGTCCAGGTTGGTCACGACTGTCCTCCGGATCCGTTCGACGGCGCCGGGGTGGCCGGGGCCGGGGTCCTCGGTGCGGCGGTCCGGGACCGGACGGGGTGCCGGGAGAGGATCGAGATCCGGTTGAAGGCGTTCATCGTCACCGCCGCCCACTGCAGCGCCGAGAACTGGGCATCGGTCAGCGCTTCCCGGGCCTCGGCGAGCTCGGCCGTGCGCTCCTGCTCCTCGGGCAGGACCGTGGCGGCCTCGCCGACGGCCAGCGCCGCGCGCTCGAGGTCGGTGTACAGGGCCTCGGCCTCGCGCCAGGCGGTCAGCACGGCCAGCTGCTGGGTGCTCACCCCCGCCTTCACGGCGTAGCGGACGTGCAGGTCCAGGCAGTAGGCGCACCCGTTGAGCTGGGAGATCCGCACGTTGACCAGCTCGAGCACCGCCCGGCCGAGACCGGCCTCCTCGGCGGCCTCGGCGACCGCGCCGGCCAGCCCGTTGAGCGCGCGCCAGCTGTCCGGATCGGACTTGTCGAGGAAGAAGCGGTCACGGGCCGTCATGGGTTCTCCTCATCGTCGGCGCGGTCCGGCCCGACGATCGCCCGGACCGCTCTCCCCAGCAGACACCCCGGCGCCCACCCCGTCAAGGGCGGGCCCCGGCGCACGGCGGGACGGCACCGCACGACGGCGCGGCGGAAAGTCGCGGACCGCTCAGCCGGCCGCCGGGCCGGTGACCAGCGCCGCGGTGGCCGCGGCGATCGCCTGCTCCTCGTCGGTGGGCACCACGAGCACCTCGACCGCCGAGTCCGGGGCCGAGATGCGGCGGGTCTCGCGCGAGCGGGCGGCGTTAGCGTCGTCGTCGAGCCGGATCCCCAGGGCGCCGAGCCGGTCGCAGACCCGGGCCCGGAACGGCGCGGCGTTCTCCCCGATCCCGGCGGTGAACACCAGGGCCTGCGCACCGTCCACGGCCACGTGGTAGCCGCCCACGTACTTCGCCAGGCGGTAGGCCGCCATCTCCAGCGCCAGCTCGGCGCGCTCGTCGCCGCGCTCGGCGGCCTCCTGCACCGCGCGCATGTCGTGGTCGCCGGCCACGGCCCGCAGCCCGGACTCCTTGTTCAGCACGGCGTCGAGCCGCTCGGGGGTCAGCTCCGGGTCCCGGCGCAGGACGGCGGTGACCACGGACGGGTCCAGGTCCCCGGTGCGGGTGCCCATCACCAGGCCCGCCAGGGGGGTGTAGCCCATCGACGTGTCGTAGGACCGGCCGTCCTTGACCGCCGTGACCGAGGCGCCGTTGCCCAGGTGGGCCACCACGCAGCTGAACCGCTCGCGCGGCACGCCCAGGAACTGCGCCGCCTGTCCCGTCACCCAGTCGTGGGACGTGCCGTGGAAGCCGTAGCGGCGGATGCCCCAGCGCTCGTAGAACTCCTCGGGCACGGCGTAGCGCCACACGTGCTCGGGCATGGTGCCGTGGAACGCGGTGTCGAACACGCACACCTGCGGCAGCTGCGGCCACTTCTGCTGGACGGCGCGCAGGCCCAGGACGGCGGCGGGGTTGTGCAGGGGCGCCAGCGGGGAGAGCTCCTCGATCGCCCCGATGGTCCCGCCGTCCACGAGCGCCGGCTCGGAGAACAGCTCGCCGCCGTGCACCACGCGGTGGCCCGCGGCGTCGATGCCCCGTCCGTCCAGCTCGTCCTCGAGGCGCTCGGCGAGCAGCTCCAGGGCCTGGGTGTGGTCCGCGATCCGCGAGCTGCCGATGTTCTCGATCAGCCCGGAGGTGAGCACGGTGCCGCCGTCGGCGCCGGGATCCAGCTCCCGGACCTGGTACTTCAGCGAGGACGAGCCGCAGTTGACGACGAGCACGAGCATGGTGGGACTCCCTGGGACGGTCGGGACGAGGACGGGCCGGCGGAGCGCCGGCTCACATGTGCTGGGCCTGGATCGCGGTGATCGCGACCGTGTTGACGATGTCGTCCACGGTGCAGCCCCGCGAGAGGTCGTTGACCGGCCTGCGCAGCCCCTGCAGGACCGGGCCCACGGCCACGGCCCCGGCGGACTGCTGGACGGCCTTGTAGGTGTTGTTGCCGGTGTTGAGGTCCGGGAAGACGAACACGGTCGCCTGCCCGGCCACGGTGGAGCCGGGCAGCTTGGACGCCGCGATGGAGGCGTCCACCGCGGCGTCGTACTGGATGGGGCCCTCGACCTCGAGGTCCGGGTCCGCGCCGCGCACGATCTCGGTGGCCGCACGGACCTTCTCCACGTCCTGGCCGGAGCCGGAGCCGCCGGTGGAGTAGGACAGCATCGCGACCTTGGGCTCCACCCCGAACTGGCGGGCCGTGCGGGCCGAGGCGAGCGCGATGTCCGCGAGCTGCTGCGCGTCCGGGTTCGGGTTGACGGCGCAGTCGCCGTAGGCCAGCACGCGGTCCTCGAGGAGCATGAAGAACACGGAGGAGACGATCTTCACGCCCTCGGAGGTCTTCACGAACTCGAGGGCCGGGCGGATCGTGTTGGCGGTGGTGTGCGCGGCGCCGGAGACCATGCCGTCCACGTCGCCCATCTGCACCATCATGGTGCCGAAGTAGGAGCCGTCGAGCATCCGCTCCAGGGCCGTGTCCCGCTGCACGCCCTTGTGGGAGCGCAGCCGCACGTACTCGCCGGCGTACTTCTCGCGCAGCGCCTCGTCGTGCTCGAAGTCGACGAGCGTGAGGCCGTCGTCGTCGAAGTCGAGGTTGATGCCCTCCGTCTGGCACAGCAGGGCGATCCGCGCGGGGTCGCCCAGGATCGTGAGGTCGCAGAAGTTGCGGCGGTGGATCATCTCGGCGGCCCGCAGGACGCGGGGGTCCTCGCCCTCGGGCAGCACGATGTTCTTCCGGTCCGTGCGGGCCGCCTCGACCAGTTCGTGCAGGAAGCGCAGCGGCGTGCGCCGGAGCGGGCGCGGCAGGTCGAGGCGGCTGACGAGCTCCTCGCCGTCGACGCGCCGGGCCCACTCGCCCAGCGCGGCCGCGACCTTGCGCGGGTGCGCCCCGGAGAGGGTGCCGCGGGAGCGGGAGACCGCGCGGGCGGCGCTGTAGGTGTCGAGCTCCGTGGTCAGGACGGGGAAGGGCGCGGCGGCGGTGAGCTCCTGGATCCGCCCCTCGGTGCCGAAGCCGCCGGTCAGCAGCATCCCCGAGGGGACCGGCAGCGCCGGGGACAGGGCGGAGGCCAGGGACGCGACGACGATGTCGGAGCGGTCCCCGGGCGTGATGACGAAGTCGCCGTCGTCGAGCTGCTCGAGGTAGTGGGCCACCGTCATCGCGGCGATCTTCACGCCCTTGACGTCGCGGTCGAGGGACACGGTGGACGGCCCGTCCCCGAACCCGTGCCGGTCCCGCAGCTCCGCCACGGTGGGCGCGGCCACCGCGGAGTTCTCCGCGAGCACGTAGACGGGCAGCCCGCGCACGCCCCGGGCGGCGTTGGCGCTCAGCCGCTCGACCCACTCGGGGCGGGCCCGGTTGACGATGACGGCGAAGATGTCGCACCGGGCCTGGTTGAGCTCGGCGCGGGTCACCTCGATCGCGTTGAGGACGTCCTCGGGGCTCTCGGACTCGTCGGCGCCGATCACGGCCAGGACCGATGCGCCGAGGTTGTTGGCCATCCGGGCGTTCATGTCGAACTCCGCGGTCGCCGCGTTGTGCGCCAGCAGGTCCGTGCCGTCCACCACGACCACGTCGCAGTGCCGGGCCATCTCGCCGTAGACGCTCACGGCCATCGAGTCGAGCTCGTCGTGGTCCCCGGCGGCGAGCAGCTCCCGGGTGCGGGCCAGCGAGAGCCCGCCGCGGCACCGCTCGTCCGGGAGGTCAAAGTTGCGCTTCATGAGCTGGACCATCGGGTCCTCCGCGGGGCTCGCCCCGAGGTGGACGGGGCGGAAGTAGCCCAGGCGGTCGGTCTTGCGGAACAGCGAGTCGGCCAGTCCGAGGGCCACGAGCGACTTGCCGGACTGCGGTGTCATGGCACTGACGTAGATGCCTCGGGTCATGGTGTCGGCGTCCTCCGGTGGGCGGGCTCGGGGCTGGAGTGCTCGCCCCAGTCTACGGTCCGCCCGTCCGCGCGGACGGGCGGCGCCGCACCTGCCCCGGGGCCTGCGACGCGCGCGGAACGGCGGCGGGGTGTCCTCGTCCCCCCCCGGGGTTCTCCCCGGGCGCCGGGGGTGGGAGACTGGGGTCATGCTGGTTGCCTTCTCCGTCTCCCCGTCCGGTGGCTCCGACGACACCGGGTCCGTGCACGACGCCGTCGCCGCCGCCGTCCGCGTGGTCCGCGACTCCGGACTGCCGCACCAGACCGATGCCATGTTCACCACGATCGAGGGCGAGTGGGACGAGGTCATGGACGTCGTCAAGCGCGCCACCGAGGCCGTCGGCGACTACGGTCCCCGCGTGTCCCTCGTGCTCAAGGCCGACATCCGTCCCGGCCGCACCGGTGAGCTGGAGGGCAAGGTCGAGCGGCTCGAGGCCGCGATCCGGCGGCAGGCGATCGAGTCCTGAACCGCGCCGCCACGGCCGCGCGGGTACGGCCCGCGGGCGTCGCCGACGCCCCCGTGTGGTCCGCCCTGCACCTGCGCTGCCTCGACGAGACCTACCGCCCGCTCTTCGGCGACGCCTTCGCGGAGCGACAGCAGGGCGCGGCCGACCGCACGGCCGGCTACGACCGCGAGCTCCTCGCCGATCCGCGCGTGCGCACCCTCCTGGCGGTCGACGACTCCGGGGCCGCCCTCGGACTGGTCTGCGCCGGACCGGCACCTGCCGCCTGGGAGTCCCGGGCCGGCGTGCCCGGCCCCGTGGTCCCCCGGCAGCTGTTCCAGCTCTACACGCTCGCCGCGAGCCACGGCAGCGGCCTGGGCGCTGCGCTGCTGGACGCGGCGGTCGGCGCCGCGGACGCGTACCTGTGGATCATGGACGGCAACGACCGCGCCGAGCACTTCTACGTCAAGCACGGCTTCCGCGCCCTGGACGAGTCCTTTCCCGCCGGCGGGCCGTGGACCGGCCGGCGCATGCACCGGATGGTGCGGACGGGGCGGGCGTGAGCCGCTCGGCCCGCCGCGGGCGCCGGGCGCCGGAGCCCGCGGCGCCCGACGGTCCGGCGGCCGGCAGCTACGAGATCTCCACCGGCACGGCCGAGCTCGTGCCGGACGAGTACGCCCCCGGCTCCTGGGTGCTGCACGTCAACGGCGTGCCCTCCTCCCACGTGGACCCGGAGCACCCCGAGCGGCTGGACTTCGAGTACATGCGCTGGATCGCCGCGCTCGTCGACGCCCACGTCGCCGCGCACCTGGAATCTTCCGCGCTGCGGGTGCTGCACCTCGGCGGGGGCGCCTGCTCGATGGCCCGGTACCTCGCCGACGCCTACCCGGCGGCGCGGCAGGTCGTCGTCGAGCTCGACGGGCGGCTCGCCGAGCTGGTCCGGCAGTGGTTCGACCTCCCGCGCGCCCCGCTGCTGCGCCTCCGGGTGGGGGAGGCGCGCGCGGTCACCGAGTCGCTGACCGCGGCCACCCGGGACGTCGTGGTCCGGGACGTGTTCGCCGGGGCCACGACCCCGGAACCGCTGACCACGGTCGAGTTCGCCCGGCACGTGGAGCGGGTGCTGGCCCCCGGCGGGCTGTACGTGCTCAACTGCGGGGACACCCGGGACCTCGCCGGGGCCCGGGCCGAGCTCGCCGCCCTGTCCGAGGTCTTCGAGCACGTCGGCGCCGTGGCCGACCCGGCGATGCTCAAGGGCCGCCGCTACGGCAACATCGTGCTGGCCGCCTCCTCCGCGCCGCTGCCCGTGGACGGCTCGCCGGAGGCCGCGGCGCTGACCCGGGAGCTGCTCGGCGGCGCGGTGCCCGCCCAGTACAAGGACGGGACCTGGGCGCGGTCCTTCGTCGCCGGTTCGCCGCCGCGCCGGGACGCCTGAGCGCGCGGCCCGCCCGCGCGGACGGGGCCGCCGCGTGACGCAGCAGCTGCGGGGCCGGGAGCAGCGCTCCGGTCCGGGCTCACGGCTCCCGGGCGAGACCCCGGGCTGTGAGCTCGGCCGTCACGTCCTGCTGCCGGTCCCGGGTGAGCGGGTGGGGGCCCTCGGGGGAGAGGTGCTCGCGCTCGATCTGGTTCGTGACACGGCTGTGGAGCACCTGCAGGTCCACGAGCGGGAGCTCGTCCAGGTCCGCGGTGACCTCCTCGGCGGGATCGAGGACGGTGCTGCCGCCGGGCCGGAGGTCCGTGACGGGGAGATCGGTGCTGTCGTGCACCGAGGGGGAGGAGGTGTCCTCAGGGGCCGGGGCGGGCGTCGGCAGGGCCTCGACAGTGGGAGAGATGGCGGGAAGAGAGTGCACGAGAGCTTCTTTCGCTGGCTACGACAAAGTCGTGGCCGACTACTCGACGCACTCCTCGATCGTAGCCACCCGGCCCGGAGGACGCCACCGCCGGCGGGGAGCCGGCTCCACCGGACCGTCCGCGGTCAGGCCATCGCCCCGTCCGAGGGCGACGGCGCGGACCGGGTCCGGGCAGCAGGGGGCACGGAGGGGTTGAAGTGCGTGCTCGGCGATCCGCCGTTCGCCGCGGCCACCAGCTCCGCCGCGACGTCGCGCAGCTTGACGTTCCGGCGGTTGGACGCCGCGGTCAGCAGGGCCACGGACTCGTCCTGGGTGCAGTCCTGGCGGGCCATGACGATGCCGATGGCCATGTCGATCGTGGCGCGCGAGGCCATGGCCGCGGCCATGTCGAGCTGCGTCTCCCGCTGCCGCGCCAGGCGCAGGGCCAGCCGCAGGGCGCGGGAGGCCAGGGCGACCTCCCGCTCGATCACCTGGGTGGTGCGTGCGTCGAACTGGCGCACCGTCGCGGAGTAGACGTTCAGCGCGGCCCGCGCCTCGTCGTCGAGCTCGAAGGGCACGGCCAGCACGGACCGTATCCCGTGCTGCGCCGCCGCCCGGCTGTAGGGGGGCCAGTGCCGGTCGGAACGGGTGTCGGCCAGCAGCACGACCCGGTGCTGCTCCGCCGCACTGAGGCAGGGACCGCTGTCGAAGGCGTACTGGACCTCGTCGAGGGCGGCGGCCCGTTCGTGGCTGGTGGCCACCGTGGCCGCGCCGGCACCGCGCAGCAGCGTGACCGAGCACCACAGGTCCTCGGTGTCCTCCGCGAGGTTCCGTGCCGCCGTGCTCACGAACTGCTGGAGGAAGTCCGTCAGGTCCTCCGAGGCCAGCAGGAGATCGTCCAGTTGTACCGAGCGCGCGTCGATCAGCGTCGGATCCACCATGGGTCAGGCCCACCCGTTCCATCCTGTGTGCGGGCCCCCTCGCCGCAGTCGAGGCCGGCGTGGATGCACGCCGGCGGCAGAACCTTACCAGCAAGTACCCACGGGCGGAGGACAGGTGTCGCGGGGCCCTGCCCGCCGGACCGCGGGCCCTGTGAGGGGTGGTGCGCTGCCGGGGAGGAGTCCTCCCCGGCAGCGCACCACCCCTCGGGGCGACGGACGCGGCCCTGTGCCGTCAGGGCCGCGCCGTCAGTCCTGCAGCGCGAGCAGGGCCGTGCTGTCGGCCGCCGTGCCCGCCAGCTGCGGCGCCCATCCGTCGTCGCCCTCCAGGTAGGTGCGGACCGTGAAGCGGGCCGCCTCGCCGGCCGGCAGCTGCGGGCGGTCGGGGGAGACCTGCGCCCCCGGGCCCCGGTTGTGGTGCTCGGCGAAGCGCGCCTCGCGCCACGAGAAGCCGCTCATGTCCGTCCACGGGCTCGCCGAGACGTGGGCGCCGAGCCACGAGTCGCGGACCAGGACCTGCGCCACGGCCCGCGGATCCCCGCTGGGGTGCCACGGGCGGCCGAGGTGCACGGTGCCCGCGGCCGCCCCGGACGTGAAGCGGCACCGGTCGAAGAGGTACCCGTGCGCGATGCTCAGGTCCTGGCTCCCGGCCGTGACGTATCCGTTGTTGGTGGCGGAGCCGCGGTCGAGGGACCGGATCTCGCAGTCCTCGAAGACGGCCGTGCCGCGGCCGAAGACGAAGTCGACGTCACCCTCGACGTAGCACCGGTCGAACCAGGACCTCGCGACCACGCCGCTCGCCGGTGAGTTGACCAGCAGGGTGTCCTGGTTGCCGAGGAAGCGCACCCCGGACAGGACCGCCCGGTCGCCCGTCAGATGCAGGGCCACGGCCTGGCGGTTCTTCATCTCCGGGTGCGCGGTCTCGTCGAAGTCGTTGCCGAACGTGAGGTTGCGCGCCACGAAGTCCGCGCCGTCCACCCGGACGGAGGCGCTGCCGGACGTGCCGAACGGCCCGCTCCCGTCGGGCTTCATGGTGCCGGAGGCGTTGTCGTACACCAGCACCACGTCCTCGGGCCGGCCGCCCGTCCCGACGAGGGAGATCCGGGGCTTGCCCGACGGCACGCGCAGGACCTCCCGGTACTCCCCGGGCTGGATCCGGACGACCGTCCGGCGGGCGCCGCCCGGCTCCGCCGCGTCCACGGCGGCCTGCACGGTCCGGAAGGGCTTGCCGGGGCCGACGTCGAGCACCACAGGGGTGTCCACGGGCCGCTCGCTCGGCCAGTGCATCCGGGCCAGAGGATCCGTCACGGCGTCGGGATCCGGGAACCAGCCCGGCGGCACGATCCGCTTCGACCGCAGCTCGCGCGCGACCAGCCGGGCCACCGCCAGGGCGCCGAGGGCCTGGAAGTGGGTGTTGTCCTCGGAGCCCTGCGGATACTGCGGGTGCTCTCCCGGGGCCAGGTGCAGGAAGTGGGACGTCGTCCCCTCCGGGCCGAGCCGCTGCCACAGGTCCTTGGACGAGGCCGTCAGGTCCACGAGGGGCGTGCCGGTGGCCGCGGCGAGGTCGCGCACCGCCTGCGGATAGGCGCCGTGGGTGTCCCGTGCGGCCCCGAAGGCGTCGAAGCGCCGCCGCTCCACCGGGGTGACCAGCACCGGCTGCGCGCCCCGCTCGGCGGCGCCGTCGACGTAGCGGCGCAGGTACTCCTCGAAGGTCGAGCCCGGCAGGGTGCCGCGGGCCGGGTCCTGGACCTTCGCGTCGTTGTGGCCGAAGGAGATCAGCAGGTGGTCGCCGGGCTGGAGCATTCCCAGCACCCGGTCCAGCAGCCCGGCGTCCGCGTAGCTCTTGGAGGAGGCCCCGGACCAGGCGAGGTCGAGCACGCCCGCCTGGGGGCCCAGCAGCAGGGGCAGGGCCTGGCCCCAGCCCGCGCGGGGGCGCTCGGAGTGCTGGTACGCGGACGACGTCGAGTCCCCGACGACGAACAGCGCGGGGCGGGTGCGCCGCGTGCCGCCGCTGTTGCCGGTGGCCCCCGTCGTGGCGAGGGCCGGTGAGCCCGCCGCACCCGTCAGGGCGGCGGCGCCGGCCGCCAGGGCGAACGCGGTCAGGACGGTGCGCCGGGTCGGCGCTCCGACGGGCCTCACCGGACACCGCCGGTGCTGAGGACGGGGCCGGCGGTGCGGGCGAGCAGTGCCGGCACGGCCTGGGCGGCGTGCACCTGGGTGCGCAGCGTGGGCGTCCAGGAGGTGTCGTGGGTCAGCTGCTCGGCCTCCGGGACGGCGGCGTTGTACGCGGCCCGCACGTCGACCTTCTTGCCGTTCACGGTGTTGTCCACGGTGGCGATGGTCGTGCCCTTGTACCGGCCGATGATCTCCGCGGCGTCCGTGCCGGCGGGGAGGGTGAAGGCGTTGGCCTCCGCGTAGATGTGCGACTCGATCCCCGCGCCCAGGGAGTACACGTAGGGGACGGAGCCGTTCTCGGGCACCACGTAGTGGTTGTTGTAGACGTCCACCTGGCCGTAGCGCACCCGGGGGGCCCGCTGGCCGACGTCCTCGAACACGTTGTGGTGGACGCTCACCCGCAGCTTGCCGGGGTCGCCGCGGGTGGGGGAGTCGGTGGAGCCGATCAGCATCAGCTTGTCGTGGTCGGTGAAGCGGTTGAAGGAGATCGTGACCAGGTCGGACCCGTTGGTCACGTCGACCGCGCCGTCGTGCACCTGGTAGGGGGTGCCGAAGTAGGACGGCTGCTCGCTGTCCGGATTGGGGGCGTCGGTGAACTCCGAGTGGTCGACCCAGACGTGCGTGGCGCCGTTGATGACCTGCAGCAGGTCGTACTCGCTGTTCCAGGCGCCGGTCCTGCCGTCGCCCGGGTCCCACGCCGGGAAGCAGTCGGCGGCGTCGGAGAACGTGAGGTTGCGGAGGATGACGTTGTCGGCGCCGTTGATCCGCAGCGCCGCGCCCCGGATCTCGCTGTCCGGGCCCGCTCCGACGATCGTGGTGTTGCTCGGGACGTTCCAGCGGATGGTCCGCGCCTGCTTCGCGGCCGCGGCGCGGCGGGCGTCCTCCTGCGCCCCGGCCGGGTCCCGGTCCCGGCCCCAGACGGCGGGGTCGTAGTCCTGGAGGTACTGCTCCAGCTCGTAGCCCGTGCCGGCCGCGTAGTCCGTGCAGCTCAGGGCGGAGCCGTCCGCCGCGGTGTTGGCGTCGATGGTGCCGTGGACGCGGATGATCTTCGGCCGCTCGCCCGAGGCGGCGAACGCCTCGAGGAGCCCGGCCCGGTCGCTGACGTCGTGGACGTCGGCGGGCGCGGCCGCGGCCCCGCCGGTGGTGCCTCCGTCGGCCGAGGCCCAGCCGTCGCCGGCGGGCAGGACCTGGCGCTCGAGCGGTGTGCGGGCCGACTGCGCCGTCGGGTCGGCCAGCAGGCCGGGGGAGGCCGCCGCCGGGGTCGCCGCGAGGATCGCCACCGCCGCTGCCGCGGCGGTGGACATGGACAGGTACGAAGCGCGTTTCCGCATGGTTCCTCTTCCGTCGTCTCGGTGGACACGCCCCGGTGAGCGGAAGAACTGTGATGGGGGTCACGGGGGAGTGCTGAGCAGGACGGTAGCAGAAAGCGCTTTCCAGAAACGGGGACTGGGGTATTCATGCCCAAGAGGAACCGTTCGGGGGAGATCCATGCCCAGAGTGACATTTCGGACCCGCCCGGGCGGGCGGCTTCCGCCACGCCCTGGTGCCGCACGTGCAGAGGGCTCGGAAGGGGCGGGAGCGCGGCGCTCGGCCGCGGCGCCGGGCGGACCGGGGACGTGGGCGCAGGGGCCCGCGGCGCAGGGGCTCAGGAGGCCGTGGGCCGCTCCTCCACGGAGGCCACGAACTCCCGGGCCAGGTCCACCAGCTCCTCGGTCCGCTCGATCTGCGGCATGTGCCCGGTGTCCGGGAACACGTGCAGGCGAGCGCCCGGCAGGGCGGCGGCCGCGGCCTCGGCGTGGTGGGCGGGCAGCACGGCGTCGGCGTCGCCCCACAGCACGAGCACGGGCAGGCCCGAGGCGCGGATCCGCTCGAGCAGGGCCCGGCGCCAGCCGGGCAGCACGCCGACCACCGGCAGCCCGATGCTGCGGTAGGTGCCGAGGAACGTGGCCCGGAAGTCCGGCTGGGAACCCACCGTCGCCGCGTGCCGGAGCAGCTCGGGCGTGGCCAGCGCCGGGTCGAAGAAGCAGTTCTGGTTCGACCGCACCGCGGCGGCCCGCGCCAGGGGCCGGAACCGGTGCCCGACGACGGGCAGGCGGGACATCGCGGCCCAGACCATCGGCAGCGGGGAGACGTTGGCCTCCCGGCCGAAGCCGGCGCTGTTGACCAGCAGCAGGCTGGCCACCCGCCCGGGGTGCTCCGCGGCCACGGTCATGGCCACCGCCCCGCCCAGCGAGTTGCCCATCAGGTGCACCGGACGGTCCTCGCCGACGGCGTCGAGCACGCCGACCACGGCGCGGGCGAACGCCCCGAGCCCCGGCTTCTCCGCTCCGGCGGGGGTGAGCCCGAAGCCGGGCAGGTCGGTGCTGAGCACCCGGTGGTCCCGAGCCAGCAGGTCGTGGGCGGCCGACCAGTCCTCGAGGCTGCGCCCGATCCCGTGCAGCAGCACCACGGGCGGGGCCTGCTCCGGTCCGGACCGGCGGATGCGCACGGGCCGGCCGGCGACCTCCACCGTCGTCGTCGTGCTCCCCGGCGGGCCGGCGGCGGGCTGCGGGGTGTGCTGCTCGGTCATGCGCAGGTCTCCTGGGGTGCGGCCGCGCCGCGGACGGCGGAGCGGGGGATCAGCTCGAGGGTGCGGGCCAGCGGTGTGCGCAGGGTGGTCGCCGAGTCCAGCAGGTAGTTCTGGCGCACCCGCCACGGGTGGTGGTCGCCCTGGCGCGGGAACGCGTCGATCGAGCGCCGGACGTAGCCGGAGCTGAGGTCCAGCAGGGGCCGCTCGGACATCCCGGGGGCGGCCCTCGGCACCACGGCGGCGGCGCCGTGGCGCCGCAGGTGCCTGAGCACCTTGCAGACCAGCCGGTGCGTCAGGTCCGCCCGCAGGGTCCACGAGGCGTTGGTGTAGCCGATGCACAGCGCGAAGTTGGGCACGCCCGTGAGCATGGCGCCGTTCCAGACGAACTGCTCGGACAGCTCCACCGGCGTGCCGTCCACGGTGGGCACGACCCCGCCGAAGGGCAGCAGTCTCAGCCCCGTCGCGGTGACCACGACGTCGGCCTCGAGGACCCGGCCGCTGCTCAGCCGGACCCCCTCGGGCAGGAACGTGTCGATCGTGTCGGTGGCGACCTCCGCCCGGCCCTGCCGGACCGCCTTGAACAGGTCGGCGTTCGGCACGGCGCACAGCCGCTGGTCCCAGGGGTCGTAGGACGGGGTGAAGTGCTCCGCCACGAGCTCCTCCGAGCCGAGGGCGCGCGCGGCCCGGGACGTGAAGAACTCGCGGGCCGCGGCCGGGCGGCGCCGGCAGAACTGGTACACGGCCGTGCTGAACAGGATGTTCTTGGCCCGGATCACGCGGTGGGCCAGCCGCGGGGGCAGGGCCCGGCGCAGGGCGTCGGCGCGCCGGTCCCGGCCGGGCACGGCGCTGATCCAGGTGGGGGAGCGCTGCAGCATCGTCACGCTCGCGGCGTCGCGGGCCATGGCGGGGACGATGGTCACCGCCGTGGCACCGCTGCCGACCACCACCACGCGCCGCCCGGACCAGTCCAGCTCCTCGGGCCAGAACTGGGGGTGCACCACCTGGCCGCCGAAGTCCTCGATCCCGGGCAGGACGGGGTCGTGGCCCTGCTCGTAGTCGTAGTACCCGGCGCACGAGTACAGGAACGAGCACGTCATCGTGCGCCGCCGGAGCCCGCCCTCGTCGTCGCGCTCCTCCAGGCCCAGCGTCCACCGCGCGTCCGCGGAGGACCAGCCGGCCGAGACCACCCGGGTGCGGAAGCGGATGTGCCGGTCGATGCCGAACTCCTCGGCGGTCTCGCGGATGTAGGAGAGGATCGACGGGCCGTCGGCGATGGACTGCGGGTCCCGCCAGGGCTTGAACGAGTAGCCCAGCGTGAACATGTCGGAGTCGGAGCGCACGCCGGGGTAGCGGAACAGGTCCCAGGTCCCGCCCACCCCGTCGCGGGCCTCCAGGACGGTGTAGGACAGGTCCGGGCACTCGGTCTGCAGGCGGTACGCCGCGCCGATGCCGGACAGGCCCGCGCCGACGACCACGACGTCGCGGTGGTCCGGCCCGGCGGGGCCCTCGGGGGTGGGGAGAGGTGCTGGCATGGTTCCAGGATTCCCCGCCGCACCCGCTGAGACTTGACGCAGTGCGACGATTGCTTGACCCTGGGCGACATGTCCGTGATTCGTTCCGCGGGGCTGCGCGGCTTCCGCGCCGCGGTGGCCGAGCTCGGAGGGGACGCCGAGGCGCTCGCCGACGCCGCCGGCCTGCCCCGCGCGGCCCTGGACACCGACGACCTCCTGGTCCCGGAGCGCGCCGTCGGCCGGGTGCTGGAGACCGCCGCGCGGGACCTGGGCTGCCCCGACCTGGGGCTGCGGGTCGCCGCCCGGCAGGACCCGGGCGTGCTCGGGCCGATCGCGCTCGCCGCCCGCCACTCGGAGACGGTGCGCGACGCCCTGGAGTGCGCGTCCCGCTACCTGTTCGTGCACGCCCCCTCGCTCGAGCTGGCGCTGGTCCAGGACCCCTACGGCGCCCGCGGGGTCACGGCGGTGCGCTACGGCGGGCCCGCGCCGGCCGCCCGGGGGGACGGGCCCGTCAGCCCCCAGGGCACCGACCTCGGCCTGGGGCTGCTGCACCGGGCCCTGACCTCGCTGGTCGGCGGCCGCTACGGGCTGCGCACGGTCGATCTGGACCACCGTCCCACCGCGCCGCTGCGGACCTACGAGGAGTTCTTCGGCGTGCCGGTGCGCCCGGCCCGCCCGGAGGTCCTGCTGCGGATCCCCACGAGCACCCTGGCGCGGCCGCTGCACGGGGACGCCGGCGTCCGGCAGGTGGCGCTGGCCTTCCTCGACGCCCAGCTCCCCGGTGGGGGCTCCGCGTGGACGCCGCGGGTCCGCGGCGTCCTGGTGCAGCTGCTCGGCACGGCGGCCCCGGAGATCGAGGCGGTGGCCCGCGTGCTGGACCTGCACCCCCGCACCCTCCAGCGCCGGCTGGCCGAGGAGGGCACCACCTTCGGCGCGGTCCTCGACGAGACCCGGCGCAGCGCGGCCCTGCGCTGGCTCACCACGACGGACGTGCCGCTGAGCCAGATCGCCGGACTGGTGGGCCTGTCCGAGTCCTCGGCGCTGACCCGGTGCGCCCGCCGCTGGTGGGGTGCGCCGCCGCGGGACGTGCGCCGCGGCGTGGCCCGCGCCGGCTGAGCGTGTCGCCCGGTGTCAACTTCCTGTCGCGCCGGGTCAAGCGCGTGGACGTGGGGGCGCACCACACTGGAGCCCGGAACCCGTCGTCCGATCCCAGGAGCAGCCCGTGTCCCCCTCCGCACCCTTCCGTTTCGCCGGCGCCACCGCGGTGCTCACCGGCGCGGCCGGCGGCATCGGCGAGCAGCTGGCCCACGGCCTCGCCGCCCGCGGCTCCCACCTGGTGCTCCTGGACCGGGACGCGCCCCGCCTGGAGGACGTCGCGGCCGCGATCCGCCGGCGGCACCCGCAGGCGCGGGTGCGCACCGTCGTGGCCGACCTCGCCGAGCTCTCCGCGCTGCCCGGCGTCGCCGAGGAGATCCTGGCCGAGGACCCGCGGATCGACCTGCTGGTCAACAACGCGGGGGTCGGCCTCGGCGGACGCTTCGAGCAGGTCTCCGCCGAGGACTTCGACTGGGTCATGGACGTCAACTTCCGGGCGCCCGTGGTGCTGACCCGCCTGCTGCTGCCGGCGCTGCTGCGCACGCCCGGCAGCCACCTCGTCAACATGTCGAGCCTCTTCGGCCTCGTCGCGCCCCCCGGGCAGGTGGCCTACTCCTCGAGCAAGTTCGCGCTGCGCGGCTTCAGCGAGGGACTGCGCCACGAGCTCGCCGGGCGGGTGGGCGTCACCGTGGTGCACCCCAGCGGCGTGCGCACCGGCATCGCCCGGTCGGCCCGGCTGCCGGAGGACGGGGACCTCGACCGGGCCCGGCTCCAGCGGGAGAGCTTCGACGCCCTGCTCACCTATCCCGCGGACCGTGCCGCCGAGGACATCCTGGGCGGGATCGCCCGTCGCCGGCCCCGCCTGCTGGTCGCCCCGAGCGCCGCGGCGCCGGACCTGCTCGCCCGGATGCTGCCAGGCTCCTACTGGGCGGTCGTCGGACGGGCCGCCGGGGTGCTGCAGCGCCTTCCGCGGCGACGGCGCCGCGCCTAGGCTGGCGCCATGACCAGCACACTGTCCGCCATCGCCGTCGACTGCCGCGACCCCGAGAGCCTCGCCCGCTTCTGGTGCGACGCCCTGGACTACGTCGTCCACGGGGAGGCCGAGGGCTACGTCGGGATCGCGCCCGCGGAGGGCGCCGGTCCGCGCCTCGACTTCCTGCTCGTCCCGGAGCCGAGGACCGTCAAGAACCGGCTGCACCTGGACCTGCGGGCGGCGGACACCGACCAGGACGGCGAAGTGGCGCGCCTGGAGTCCCTCGGAGCGCGCCGGGTGGACGTGGGCCAGGGCCCCGAGGTGACCTGGGTGGTCCTGGCCGACCCGGAGGGCAACGAGTTCTGCGTGCTGGCCGACCCCGAGGACGGCTGAGCCGCCCGGCTCAGCCCGGGACGCCGTCCACGTAGAACCACCGGCCGTCCTCGCGCACGAACCGGGAGTCCTCCCGCTGCCGCCCCCGCGCGCCCGCGGCGCCGCGCCAGTGGGCGCTGAACTCCACCCGGCCCTCGTCCTCGAAGGGCCCGCCGCCGCTCCCGCCGTGGACGTCGAGCCGGTACCAGCGCACGCCCGGGTCCAGCTCCACGGACGCCGGGCGCGTGCTCGGGTGCCAGGTGGCCAGGAGATAGGCCTCGTCCCCGGCCGCGAAGGCGCTGAACCGGGAGCGCATCAGCAGCTCGGCGGTGGGCGCGGGGCGGCCGCCGTGGAAGCGCCCGCAGCACGCGCCGTAGGTCTCGCCGGTGCCGCAGGGGCAGCGGGCGTCGTCGTCGATCATGTCCCCGATCCTCCCACCGCGGGCCGCCGCCGGCCCGCGAGGTGACAGCGGACGGCCACCGGGAGCGTTCCGGCGGCCGTCCGCCGCGGGTTCGGCGAGGAGGCGCTCAGGCCATCCAGCCCTCGACCACGCCCTTGCCGAAGAACACCACGAAGGCCGCCGCCACCACGTACATCAGCGGGTGGACCTCCTTGCCCCGGCCCTGCACGAGGCGGATGAAGACGTAGGAGACGAAGCCCGCCCCGATGCCGTCGGCGATCGAGTAGGTGAACGGCATGACGGCGAAGGTCAGGAAGGACGGCACCGCCAGGCCCCAGTCGTCCCACTCGATGCGCACGACCTGCTTGGCCATGAGGAAGCCGACGACGACCATGGCCGGGGCGACGGCCTCGAACGGCACCACGTTGACCAGCGGGGTGATGAACGTCGCGAGCAGGAACAGCACGCCGGTGACCACGTTGGCCAGGCCGGTGCGGGCGCCGTCGGCGATGCCGGTGGAGGACTCCACGAAGATCTGGTTGGAGGACACGGAGCCCGCGCCGCCGGCGATCGCGCCCGCGGCGTCCACGAGCAGCACCCGGTCCACGTTCTCGATCTGGCCGTTGCGGCCCACGAGACCGGCCTGCTGGGAGAGCCCCACCATGGTGCCCATCGCGTCGAAGAAGATCGAGAGCAGGATGGTGAAGACGAGCAGCAGCGCCGCGAGCGCGCCGAGGCTCTGGAACGCCTCGAGCGGGGCGACCGCGCCCACGAGCGAGAGGTCCGGGAGCGCCACGAAGGAGGAAGGTGTCGAGGGCACCACGAGCGACCACCCCGTGGGGCTGTCCACGGACGATCCGGACGGGACGACGGCCTCGAGCACGTG
The DNA here is from genome assembly GCF_040981185.1 of Kocuria sabuli. NCBI lineage: Bacteria > Bacillati > Actinomycetota > Actinomycetes > Micrococcales > Micrococcaceae > Kocuria > Kocuria sabuli. The sequence goes on along the minus strand of NZ_JAVHZE010000007.1, from coordinate 68,132 downwards.
GGCGAGGACCGTGGTGAGGACCACGGCGATCAGGATGGCGCCGCGGACGTTGCGCACCATGAGGGCCAGGGTCAGCAGCAGGCCGACGACGAACGTGAGCATGGGCCAGCCCAGCAGCGTCCCGCCGTCGCCGAGCTGCACCGGGACGGTGGTGCCGGCGGCGTCCGGGATCCGGGACACGAACCCGGCGTTCACGAAGCCGATCAGGGCGATGAACAGGCCGATGCCCACGACGATCGCGGTCTTCAGCGAGGACGGCACGGCGTTGAACACGGCGGTGCGGAAGCCGGTGAGCACCAGCACGAACATGACCAGGCCCGCCCAGACGACCAGGCCCATCACCTGGGGCCACGTGAGCCCCGGGGTGGTCACGATCGTCACCGCCAGGAAGGCGTTCACCCCCAGGCCGGTGGCGATGGCGAACGGCGAGCGGGCCACGACGCCCATGAGGATGGTCATGACGCCGGCGACGAGCGCGGTCACGGCCGCGACCCGCTCGGCGCCCAGGACGTTCCCGGCGCCGTCCGGGCCGTAGCCGAGGATCAGCGGGTTGAGGACCACGATGTAGCTCATCGCGATGAACGTGGCCACGCCGCCGCGGACCTCGCTCGTGACGGAGGAACCGCGCTCGCTGATCCTGAAGAAGCGGTCCAGTCCGTTGCGCGGGGGACGGGAAGGGGTCTCCGTGGGAACGGAGGCGGAGGATGCCATGGTGGTCCTAGGGGCACTCGACGGGACAGGGCGGGCTCGACGGCGGCGGGTCCGGGGCGGCGCCGGGATCCGCGTGCCACCGGGGGAACCTTACCGGTCCCGCTCCGTGGTGTCGTCGCCCGGTCCGCGGAGGGCCCCCCGGGCGGGGCGGGGTCTGCCCGCGCGCCTCCGGGACGGGCAGCGACCGCCACGTATTCCCACATCTCCTCTTTCATGTCAAGGCCTGTGTCAGGTCACGACGGTTCATGGCGGATTGTGACGACCGGCGTGACTGGCCGGGAGGACCCGCGAACAATCGATCCCATGACTCAGACGACGCGCGCGCCCCGCGCTGCCCGGAAGCCGAAGCCCGAGGGGCAGTGGAAGGTCGACGGCCGGGAACCCCTGAACCCCAACGAGGTCTTCAAGCAGGCCGACGACGGGCTCAACGTGCGCGCCCGGATCGAGGAGGTCTACTCCCAGGAGGGCTTCGACTCGATCTCCTCCGAGGACCTGCACGGGCGGTTCCGCTGGTGGGGCCTGTACACCCAGCGCAAGCCGGGCATCGACGGCGGGAAGACGGGCTCCCTGTCGGACGCCGAGATCGAGGACAAGTACTTCATGATGCGCGTCCGGCTCGACGGCGGGGCCCTGACCCGCGAGCAGCTGCGCGTGCTCGGGCAGATCTCGGCGGACTTCGCCCGGGACTCGGCCGACGTCACGGACCGGCAGAACATCCAGTACCACTGGATCCGGGTGGAGGACGTCCCCGAGATCTGGCGGCGGCTCGAGGACGCGGGCCTGGACACGATCGAGGCGTGCGGCGACGTGCCCCGCGTGCTCCTCGGCTCCCCGCTGGCGGGCATCGCCGCGGACGAGATCATCGACCCCACTCCCGTGATCGAGCGGATCAAGGCCACCTACATCGGCAGCCCTGAGTTCTCCAACCTGCCGCGCAAGTACAAGACGGCGATCACCGGCCACCCGTCGCTGGACGTCGTGCACGAGATCAACGACTGCGCCTTCGTGGGCGTCGTCCACCCCGAGCTCGGACCCGGCTACGACCTGTGGGTCGGCGGCGCGCTGTCCGTGGTCCCGCACCTGGGCAAGCGCCTCGGCGCCTTCGTGACCGAGGCGCAGGCCCCCGAGGTGTGGAAGGGCGTCACGAGCATCTTCCGCGACTACGGCTACCGCCGGCTGCGCAACCGTGCCCGCCTGAAGTTCCTGGTCCAGGACTGGGGACCCGAGAAGTTCCGCCAGGTGCTCCAGGACGAGTACCTCGGCTACGAGCTGGCCGACGGGCCGGCCCCGGAGAAGTCCGCCGTGCCCGGCGACCACGTGGGCGTGCACCGGCAGAAGGACGGCCGCTACTACATCGGCGTGGCGCCCCGCGTGGGCCGCGTCTCGGGCGGGAAGCTCCTGGCCCTGGCCGACGTCATGGAGAAGTACGGCTCCGACCGGCTGCGCACCACCCCGCACCAGAAGCTCGTGGTCCTGGACGTCGAGGAGGCCGACGTCGAGGACGTCGTCGCCGAGCTCGAGGCCCTGGACCTGCAGGCCAGGCCCTCCGCGTTCCGCCGCTCCACGGTGGCGTGCACGGGCATCGAGTACTGCAAGCTGGCCATCGTCGAGACCAAGCAGACGGCCTCGGACACGATCGACGAGCTCGAGCGGCGGCTCGGCGACATCGAGCTGCCCCAGCCGATCTCCCTGCACGTCAACGGCTGCCCCAACTCCTGCGCCCGCATCCAGACCGCGGACATCGGGCTCAAGGGCCAGCTGCTGCCCACGGACGACGGCGGGCAGAAGCCCGGCTACCAGATCCACCTGGGCGGCGGGCTCACCGACGACATGCGGGCCGAGGCCGAGCTGGGCCGCACCGTCCGCGGGCTGAAGGTGTTCCAGGACGACCTCGCCGACTACGTGGAACGGCTGGTCCGGCGCTTCGTGGACCAGCGCGCCGAGAACGAGACCTTCGCCGAGTGGACCCGCAGGGTCGAGGAGAGTGAACTCGCATGACCAGCACCGACACGGGCACCCGCCCCGCGCTGCGCGACGAGCAGCAGCTGCGTGAGCTCGCGGCGGCCGGCGCCGCCGCGCTGCACGCCGAGCCGGACGCCGAGGGCCGCGTGCCCGCCGAGGGCGAGGCGTCCACCGAGGAGGCGATCCGCTGGGTCGCCGAGAACTTCGACCTGCGCAACGTCACCGTGGCCTGCTCGATGGCCGACGCCGTGCTGCCGGCCCTCGTGGCCGAGCAGCTGCCCGGCGTGGACGTGCTGTTCCTCGAGACCGGCTACCACTTCCCGGAGACCATCGGCACCCGGGACGCCGTGGCGCACATGCTCGACATCAACGTGGTCGACGCCCTCCCGGAGCTGACCGTGGCTGAGCAGGACGAGAAGCACGGCAAGGACCTCTTCGCCCGCGACCCCGGTCTGTGCTGCGCGATCCGCAAGGTGGCCCCGCTCAAGAAGTCCCTGGAGGGCTACGAGGTGTGGTTCACCGGCGTGCGCCGGGACGAGTCCTGGACCCGCACCAACGCCCCGATGGTGACCTTCGACGAGACCCACAAGCTCGTCAAGGTCAACCCCATGGTGCGCTGGACCCTCGACGAGCTGATCGAGTGGTCGCAGGACCACGGTGTGCCGACGAACCCGCTGATGGCGGAGGGCTACCTCTCCATCGGCTGCGCCCCCTGCACCCGCCCCACGGCCCCCGGTGAGGACCCCCGCGCCGGCCGCTGGGCCGGCCAGGACAAGGTCGAGTGCGGGATCCACCTGTGAGCCCGCGACCGACCGGCACGACGACGACCCACAGCCCCGACGGCACGACAGACACGACGACGGAGGAGAACGTGACGGCAATCCCGACCGCCGCGACCCGCGACCACGGGCCGGCGGAGGCCGGCGTGCACAGCAGCCTGGACGCGCTCGAGGCCGAGTCCATTCACATCCTGCGCGAGGTCGTGGCCGAGTTCGACCGCCCGGCCATGCTCTTCTCGGGCGGCAAGGACTCGGTGGTCATGCTGCACCTGGCCGCCAAGGCCTTCTGGCCGGGCCGGATCCCCTTCCCCGTGCTGCACGTGGACACCGGGCACAACTTCCCCGAGGTCCTCGACTTCCGGGACCGCACCGTGGAGCGGCTGGGCATCCGTCTGGTCGTGGCCGGCGTGCAGGACTACATCGACGACGGCCGGCTGCTCGAGCGTGCCGACGGCACCCGCAACCCGCTGCAGACCCTCCCGCTGCTGGACGCCATCGCGGACAACAAGTTCGACGCCGTGTTCGGCGGCGGCCGCCGCGACGAGGACAAGGCCCGCGCCAAGGAGCGGATCCTGTCCCTGCGCGACGAGTTCGGCCAGTGGGACCCCCGCAACCAGCGGCCCGAGCTGTGGAACCTATACAACGGCCGGCACACGGCCGGCCAGCACGTGCGGGCGTTCCCCATCAGCAACTGGACGGAGCTGGACATCTGGCGCTACATCGAGCGCGAGAACATCGAGCTGCCGCCGATCTACTACGCCCACGAGCGGGACGTCTTCCACCGGGACGGGATGTGGATGGCCGTGGGCGAGTTCTCCGCACCGGCCCCGACCGAGCCGGTCGAGCGGCGCACGGTGCGCTACCGCACCGTCGGGGACATGTCCTGCACCGGCGCCGTGCTCTCCGCCGCGGGAACCGTGGCCGACGTGGTGGCCGAGGTCGCCGTGTCCACGCTGACCGAGCGCGGGGCCACCCGCGCGGACGACAGGATCTCCGAGGCCGCCATGGAGGACCGCAAGAAGGACGGGTACTTCTAGACATGACTTCCCCCAGCACCGTGACCCCGCAGGCCCCCGCCGCCGGGCAGGTCCCCACGATCGACCCCGGCTCGCTGTTCCGCTTCGCGACCGCCGGCTCCGTCGACGACGGCAAGTCCACCCTGGTGGGCCGGCTGCTCCACGACGCCAAGGCGGTCCTCGCCGACCAGCTCGAGGCCGTGGGCCGCACCTCGGCCGAGCGCGGCTTCGGCGGCGGGACGGGCCGGCTCGACCTCGCCCTGCTGACCGACGGCCTGCGCGCCGAGCGGGAGCAGGGCATCACGATCGACGTGGCCTACCGCTACTTCGCCACGGACCGCCGCTCCTTCATCCTCGCCGACTGCCCCGGCCACGTGCAGTACACCAAGAACACGGTCACGGGCGCCTCGACGGCCGACGCCGTCGTGCTGCTCGTGGACGCCCGGCACGGCGTGGTCGAGCAGACCCGCCGGCACCTGGCCGTGGTCTCGCTGCTGCGCGTCCCGCACGTGGTGATCGCCGTGAACAAGATCGACCTGGTCGACTACGACCAGGCGGTCTACGACCGGGTCACGGCGGACGCCACCGACGTCGCCACCCGGCTGGGGATCGAGGACGTGCACGTCGTGCCCGTCTCCGCCCTCGAGGGGGACAACGTGGTGGAGCCCTCCGAGCGGACCCCCTGGTACACCGGGCGCCCGCTGCTGCGCGTGCTCGAGGAGCTGCCCACGGTCGACGAGTCCGGCCGCGGCACCGCCCGCCCCTTCCGCTTCCCCGTCCAGTACGTCATCCGCCCGCAGGGCGGCACGGCGCCCGGCCTGGACGCCGACGCCCTGCGCGACTACCGGGGCTACGCCGGCCAGATCGCCTCGGGCACCGTCGCGGTCGGGGACGAGGTCGTGGTCCTGCCCGCGGGCCGGCGCACCACGGTCACCGGCATCGACGTGGCCGGCACCGCGCCCGTCCCGGGCGCGCCCCTGCCGGGCGAGCAGCTCGCGGAGGCCGCGGCGCCGCTGTCCGTGACCCTGCGGCTGGCCGACGACATCGACATCGCCCGCGGCGACCTCGTCGCGAGCGCCGACGACGAGCTGCCGGAGCCCACCCGGGACCTGGTCGCCTCGGTGGCCTGGCTCGGCGAGCGTCCCCTGCAGTCCCGCGCCCGCGTGCTCGTCAAGCACGGCGCCGCCACGGTCCAGGCCATGGTCCAGGACCTCGAGGGGCGCCTGGACCTGGAGGAGCTGGTCCTGCGGGACGCCGGGACCCTCGAGCTCAACGACATCGGGCGGGTGCGCCTGCGCCTGGCCTCGCCGCTGCCCGTCGACCCGTACGACCGGCTGCGGCGCACGGGTGCCTTCCTGCTCGTCGACCCCGCCACCGGCAACACGCTCGGCGCCGGGCTCGTCCGGGACGCCTGAGGTGGGTCGGCAGCAGCCGCTGGACCTCGCCACGGTGACGGCCGGCGACGGCGGGCGCCCCGCCGCAGGACGCCGCCGCCCGGGCTGGCCGCTGGTGCTGACCGCGCTCGCGCTCCTGGCCGCCCTGACGGCGGCCGCCACCGTCCTGCGCGCCAACGGGACCCTCGAGGCCTGGGAGCAGGCCGGGGTGGAGACCTCCGAGGCGGCCGAGCTGCGGCTGGGCTACTTCGGCAACCTCACGCACGCCCCCGCCCTGGTGGGCGCCCAGGAGGGGCTCTTCGCCCAGGAGGTGGGCGGCACCGAGCTGTCCACCCAGGTCTTCGGCAGCGGGCCCACCGCCGTGGAGGCCATGAACGCCGGGACCGTCGACGCCGCCTTCGTCGGCCCCAGCCCGGCGATCAACTCCTACGTGCAGTCGGGCGGGGAGTCTCTGGCCGTCGTCGCGGGGGCGGCCTCCGGCGGCGCCCAGTTCGTGGTGGCCGGCGACGTCGCGGGCGAGGACGACCTCGCCGGCCGCACGCTCGCGACCCCCGACTTCGGCGGCACCCAGGACGTGGCCCTGCGCACCTGGCTCGCCGAGCACGACTACGTGGCGGACGGCGACGGGGAACGCTCCGTCGCGATCACCCCCATGCCCAACGGCCAGGCCCTCCAGATGCTCCGGCAGGGCCAGATCGACGGCGGCTGGCTGCCCCAGCCGTGGGCCACCCGCGCCGTGCAGGAGGAGGGCGCCACCGTGCTCGTCGACGAGCGGGACCTGTGGGAGGACGGCCGGTTCCCCACCACGGTGCTCGTCGTGCGCCGGGACTACCTGGAGCGCCACCCCGAGACCGTGCAGCAGCTCGTCCGCGGCCTGGAGCGCTCCGTGGAGTGGCTGGACGCCCACGAGGACGACCCCGTGACGCTGGCCGGCACCCTCAACGCCGGACTCGTGGAGGCCGGCACCGAGCCCCTGCCGCAGAGCACGCTGATCGATGCGCTCGACGCCCTCGAGTGGACGGTCGACCCGCTCACGGAGACCTACCCCGCCCTGCTCGCCGACGGCGTCGCGGCCGGGACCACGCAGGACGCCTCCCTCGAGGGCCTCGTGGACACCCGGTTCCTGGAGCAGGCGCCGCCCGTCACGGCGGAGGCCGCGCCGTGACCGCGATCAAGCTCGAGAACCTGAGCAAGAGGTTCGGCACGACCGACGGGCCCGTCCTGGAGGGCGTGGACCTGACCGTGGAGCAGGGCCAGTTCGTGGCCCTGCTCGGGGCCTCCGGCTGCGGCAAGTCCACCGTGCTCAACATCGTGGCGGGCCTGGAGGAGCCCAGCGGGGGATCCGTGACCGTCCCGGCGGAGGGCGCGGCCCTGATGTTCCAGGACGCCGCCCTGTTCCCCTGGCTGAGCGCGCGCCGCAACGTGGAACTGGCCCTGGAGCTGCGCGGCGTGCCCCGGGCCGAGCGCTCCGACCGGGCGCGCGAGCTGCTCGAGCTCGTGCGGCTCGGCCACGCCGGGGAGAAGCGCCCGCACGAGCTCTCCGGCGGCATGCGCCAGCGCGTGGCCCTGGCCCGGGCCCTGGCCCAGGACCGGGAGGTGCTGCTCATGGACGAGCCGTTCTCCGCGCTCGACGCCATCACCCGGGACCTGCTGCACGAGGAGCTGCTGCGGATCTGGCAGGCGACCGGGCGGACGATCGTGTTCATCACCCACAACGTCGGCGAGGCCGTGCGCCTGGGCCAGCGGGTGCTGCTGATGTCCTCCCGGCCCGGGCGGATCGTCCAGGAGTGGGACACCCGCCCCTGGAAGGACCCCGACGCCTACGGCTTCGAGGGCAACGCCCAGTCCCTCGACGAGACCCTCGGCGAGCTGACCCGCACGATCACCGCACGACTCCGGGAGGAGATCAGCCGCCATGCCGCCTGAGACCGCCGCCCTGCCCGCCACGGCCCGCCGCTCCACCGCGCCCGTCGCGGCGCCGGCCGGGACCCGCCCGGACGCCGCCGCCGACGAGCTCGCCGGGCTCGACGCCCTGCAGACCCAGCGCACCCGCCGCACGTCGGCCACGGAGGTGCTGCGCTCCAAGGTGGCCCCGCCCCTCGTGGCACTGCTCTTCGCGCTGCTCACCTGGCAGCTGCTCGTCGCCGTCCTCGGGCCCCGCCCGGACGTGGTGCCGGGCCCGGTCGACGTCGCCCGCCAGCTGGGGGTCCTGCTCTCCGACGGGACGGTGCTGAGCGCGCTGGGCACGAGCCTGTGGCGCGGGCTCAGCGGCTTCCTCATCGCCGTGGCCGTGGCCACCCCGCTGGGGCTGCTCGTGGCCCAGTGGCAGGGGCTGCGCAACGCCGTCGGGCCGCTCATCTCCGGGCTGCAGGTGCTGCCGTCCGTCGCGTGGGTGCCCGCCGCGATCATCTGGTTCGGGCTCTCCGACGCCACGGTGTACTTCGTGGTGCTCATGGGCGCCGTCCCGTCGATCGTCAACGGGATGCTCGCGGGCGTGGACCAGATCCCGCCGCAGCTGCGCCGGGCCGGGCACGTGCTCGGGGCCTCGGGCTGGACGATGGCGAGCCGGATCGTGCTCCCGGCGGCCCTGCCCGGCTACGTGGCGGGACTCAAGCAGGGCTGGGCGTTCTCGTGGCGCTCGCTCATGGGCGCCGAGCTGATCGCGATCGGCGGCTCCATCGGCTTCGGCCTCGGCTCCCTGCTCGCGCAGGGGCGGACGGTCTCCAACATGGCGGTGGTGATGGTCGCGGTGCTCGCGATCCTCGCCGTCGGCATCCTCGTGGAGCTGCTGTTCTTCAACCCCGTGGAACGCCGGCTGCTGCGCGGGCGGGGGCTGCTCGGGCACCGCTCGTGAGCATCCTCACCCAGGAGATCCTGGGACGACTTCACTAAACTTGGACCCGGTCTACGATGCGCGCGGTGCACGCCGTGCGCGCAATCGAAAGGAACCCACGTGGCTGACACCACCACCCGCCCCCTGCGCGTCGCCATCATCGGCGCCGGCCCGGCCGGCATCTACGCCGCGGACATGCTCACCAAGTCCGAGCCCGTGAAGAACGGGGAGCTCGAGGTCAGCATCGACCTGTTCGACCGCTACCCCACCCCGTTCGGGCTCATCCGCTACGGCGTGGCCCCCGACCACCCCCGCATCAAGGGCATCATCACCGCGCTGCGCGCGATCCTGGGCCGCGGCGACATCCGCTTCTTCGGCAACGTGGAGTTCGGCCGGGACCTGACCCTCGCCGACTTCGGCGCCCACTACGACGCGGTGATCTTCGCGACCGGCGCCGTCTACGACGCCCCGCTCAACATCCCCGGCAACGACCTCGAGGGCGTCCACGGCGCCGCCGAGTTCGTCGCCTGGTACGACGGCCACCCCGACTTCCCGCGCACCTGGCCGCTCGAGGCCCGGGAGGTCGCGGTCATCGGCAACGGCAACGTGGCCCTCGACGTCGCCCGCGTGCTCTCCAAGCACGCCGACGACATGCTCGTGACGGAGATCCCCGGCAACGTCTACCAGGGCCTCAAGGCCTCCCCGGTCACGGACGTGCACATCTTCGGCCGCCGCGGCCCCGCGCAGGTGAAGTTCACCCCGCTGGAGCTGCGCGAGCTCGCCAAGTCGCGCGACGTCGACATCGTCGTCTACGACGAGGACTTCGCCTACGACGAGGGCTCCGAGCAGGCCATCGCCGACAACAACCAGGTCAAGGTCATGGTCAAGACCCTCGAGAAGTGGCGGGCCGACGACTCCCCGCAGACCGCCTCCCGGCGCCTGCACCTGCACTTCCTGCAGAGCCCCCGCGAGGTGCTCGGCGAGGACGGCCGGGTCACCGGCCTGCGCATGGAGCGGACCCGGCTCAACGGCGACGGCTCCGTGTCCGGGACCGGCGAGTACGTCGACTACCCGGTGCAGGCCGTCTACCACGCGGTCGGCTACCTGGGCTCCCGGCTGCCGGAGCTCCCCTTCGACGACGGCCGCGGCGTGATCCCCAACGTGGAGGGCCGCGTCCTGGCCGAGGACGGGACCGTGCTGCACGGCCTCTACGCCACCGGGTGGATCAAGCGCGGCCCGGTCGGGCTGATCGGGGCCACCAAGTCCGACGCCCTCGAGACGGTCAACCACCTCCTGGCGGACCGCCCGGTGCTGCCGGGCGCCACCCGCCCCGACCCCGAGTCCGTCAACGACGTGCTCGAGGCCCGCGGCGTGGAGTACACCACGTGGGAGGGCTGGCTGGCCCTGGACGAGTACGAGCAGGGCCTCGGCCAGTCCTCGCACGACGCCGAGGGCAACCCGCGCGAGCGGGTCAAGGTGGTCGAGCGCGAGGAGATGGTCAGCGTCTCCCGCGAGGGCGTGGCCGAGCCGGTCTCCTCCCCGGTCTGAGCCGGCTCCCTCCGCGCGCGGGGCCGCGTCCTGGTCGACAGGGCGCGACCCTGCGCCGTGAAGTGGGGCAGGGCCGCGCAGAGGCCGGGCGGCGCGCTCCCGTGGAACGGCCTCAGAGGCCCAGCAGCCCGCGGACGTGGTCGTTGAGGAAGACCTCGTCCGGGTCGGCCGCGGCCCGGGCGTCGAGGAAGTCCTGGAACCGGGGATAGACCGAGTGCAGGTACTCGGCGCCCTGGGTGTGCACGGTGCCCCAGTGCGGCCGCCCGCCGTGGTCCACGAAGATCTCCTCCGCGGCGGCGAAGACCTTCGGCTCGTAGCGCCGCCAGTACTGCCGCAGCGCGATCCAGGCGGTCTCGCGGCCGTGGGCGGGCGCGAGCCAGGCCTCCTCGGCGGCGGAGCAGCGCACGTCCACGGGCAGCGAGAAGGCGTAGCCGCGGCGCTCGATGAGCGTCTGCAGATCCCGGAAGGCGGGCACCAGCTCCTCCACGGGCAGCGCGTACTCGGTGGAGACGAACCGGACCCGGCGCGGCACGGTGAACACCCGGGAGGAGAGGTCGCTGTACTGCCGGGGGCTGTTGGTCAGGGCGTCCACCCGGTTGAGCCCGGGGGTGGAGCGCGGCAGCACGGTGGCCAGCTGGTTCAGCCCGGCCGTCAGGGTGTTGCGCAGCACGGCGTCGTCGAGCCGGCGCACGGTGCGCGCCACGGGGGACCCGGGGCGCGTGTAGGAGTCCGGGAGCTTGTGCAGCCGGGTGAGGATGCGGGTCTGCGCGGTGGGGGTCCCCGGCATCCAGAAGAACTCGAAGTGGTCCGCCCCGGCCATCCGGCTCCCGAGGGTGTCCACGAGCTGGCCGAGGGGCTCCCGGATCTCCGCGGCGTGCAGCCGGAACGCCGTCTCGCAGGCCAGGGTCACGCTCGCGAGCACGCCGAGGGCCCCCAGCCCCGCGCGCGCCGCCTGGAACAGCTCGGGGCGCTGCCCGGCGGAGCACTCCACGAGCTCGCCCCGGGCGGTGACCAGGGTCAGGGCGACCACCTGCGCCGAGAGGGACCCGAAGGCCAGGCCGGTGCCGTGGGTGCCGGTCGAGACCGCTCCGGCGATCGTCTGCCAGTCGCTGTCCGGCAGGCTGGTCACGGCCAGCCCGTGGGCGTCGAGCTCCTTGTTGAGGGCGCGGATCGTGGTGCCCGCCAGGACCGTGACCCGGTGCTCGTCCGCGTCCACCGCCGTGAGCCCGGTGAGCCCGGAGAGCTCGACCATCACCTCGGGCGCCAGGGGCAGCGCCGAGAAGCTGCACCCGGAGCCCACGGCGCGCACGCCCAGGCCCCGGCGCGCGGCGGCGGCCACGCCCTCCGCGAGCTCCGGGACCGAGGACGGGCGCAGGACGTGCCGGGGGGTGACGGCGTGCGTCCGGCCCCACGTGGTCCACTCCTTCGTGCCGGTCTCCCCGGGCAGGGCGTCGGGCAGCGGGACCTCGCTCATCGGCGGGACCGTCCTTCCTCGCAGGCAGGTGCACAGTGCGCCCTCATCTTCTCACTCCGGGCCCCCGACGCACGCCGTGGGCGGCGCCGGCCGCGGCGCGTCCCCGCGTACCATCGGAGGCGGAGCCCGGGACCGCGACGGAGCCGCCCGGGCCGAGGCCGCGCACAGGAGGCAGCACCATGACCGACCACCCGTCACCCGGCCGCGAGGAGCGCCACGAGCCCAGCCTGGGGGAGGAGGCCGTGCGCCGCCGCCTCCCCTCCGGCGGGCAGCGCCGCGGCCTGGACGCCGCCGGAGAGGTCGTCGTCGGCATCGACGGCTCCGAGCAGAGCCTCGGGGCCCTGCGCTGGGCGGCCCGCGAGGCCCGACGCCGCGGGCTGCCCGTGCGGATGGTCACCGCCTACAGCCTGCCCGTGTTCTCGGGCTCCGGGTTCGACACCGGCTACGCCACCGTGGACGAGGCCGCGCTGACCCGGGGCGTCGAGGAGCTGCTGAACCACGCCGCGGAGCAGGTCGGCGCGGTGGGGGTCGAGCTGCGGGCGACGGTCGAGACGGGGGACCCCTCCGGTGCCCTGCTCGAGCTGAGCCGCTCGGCCGAGCTGATGGTCCTCGGCTCCCGCGGCCGGGGCGGGCTGCTGGGCCGGCTGCTGGGCACGGTCTCCACGGCGGTGCCGGCCCACGCCAAGTGCCCCACCGGGGTCGTGCCCCTGCCCTGGTCGAAGGAGCACCTGAGCGAGGAGGAGCTCACCACCACCCGGGCCCTCGTGGACCGTGTGGTCGTCGGCTCGGACGGCTCCGCACAGGCCCGGGCGGCCATGCTCTACGCCGCGGAGGAGGCCCGCCTGCTCGGGGTCCCGCTGCGCGTGGTCTGCGCGCTCCCGCCCGTGAGCGGGGCGCTGGCCTGGATGCCCACGGCCGTGGACTTCGAGGTGATGCACGACGACGTCGCCCGGTCCCTCAACGGCGGGGTCGCGTGGCTCAAGAGCTGGTTCCCGGACCTCGAGATCGGCTCCGAGCTGGCCGACGGCCCGCCCGTGCAGGTCCTGGTGGAGCAGACCCGGAGCAACGGCCTGGTGGTGCTCGGCACCCGGGGCCGGGGCGGCTTCGCGGGCATGCTGCTGGGCTCCACCTCGCAGGGGGTGCTGCACAACGCGGCCGGTCCGGTGCTGATCGTCCCGGACCGCTACGACCAGCGGATCGAGACCCGCAAGGACTTCGACCTGGACGACGTCCGCCCCTGGGACGTCTGAGCGGACCGGCTCAGCCCCAGCCCAGCTCGTGCAGGCGGTCGTCGTCGATGCCGAAGTGGTGGGCGACCTCGTGGATGACGGTCACCGTGATCTCCTCCACGAGCTCCTCCCGCTCCGCGCACATGCGCTGCAGGGGGCCGCGGTAGACGAAGATCCGGTCCGGCAGGGACCCGGCCCCCCACCCTCCGTCCCGGGCGGTGAGGGGCACCCCCTCGTAGAGGCCCAGCAGGTCCGGGGCGTGCTCCGGCGGCTCCTCCTCGACGAGGATCACCACGTTGTCCATGGCGTGGAAGAGCTCGTCCGGGATGAGGTCGATGGCGTCGTCGACGGCGCCGTCGAACTCCTGGCGGGTCATCTCGATCACGGTCCCATTCCTACCCCACGAGCGGCCCGGTCGCACGGGTGCCGCCGCGGCAGCGGCCCCGCGGGTCCGGTGCGCCCCGCCGGCACCGCAATTGTGCGAATTCCGGGCGAGCCTCTAAGCTGTACTCGGTTTCTCCCGTGTCACGGTCCTCGGTCGTTGAGGTCGTGGTCGTCGACGCGGGCGTTCTGGCCCCCATCGTCTAGCGGCCTAGGACACCGCCCTTTCACGGCGGCGGCACGGGTTCGAATCCCGTTGGGGGTACGCGAAGCGCGTGGGTCTCCCACCGATTTGCACAACCGGCGAGGAATGCTGGTAAGATCAATCCTCGTTGGAAACAGCAAGGCCCTGTAGCGCAGTTGGTTAGCGTGCCGCCCTGTCACGGCGGAGGTCGCGGGTTCAAGTCCCGTCAGGGTCGCTCAGGCGGCGTTCACATCGGAAGATGTTGCGCCGTCGCGGCATATCAGCCCGGATGTGCCGGGGCTCTGTAGCTCAGTTGGTAGAGCGTACGACTGAAAATCGTAAGGTCACCGGATCGACGCCGGTCGGAGCCACCGCGGAAACCGTCGGTCCCCTCGGGGGCCGGCGGTTTTCTCGTGCCCGGATGCGGTCACGGTGCCGCCGGTTGCCAGCGCACGCCGAGGTTCGCTCCTTAGTCTGGGGCCGTGACCCGCCACTCCCGCCGCCCGATCCCCCGGAGCGCCGCGCTCGTGCTCACCGTGGCGTGCCTGCTCGCCCTGGCGGGCTGCGCCGCCGGCCAGGAGCAGCCCGGGCTCGTCCTGGAGTCGGCCCCGGGGCGGAGCACGCCGACCGCGAGCCCGTCCGAGCCCGTCCCGGAGGCGGAGGCCTGCTTCGAGGTCGCCGGCGCCTACACCGCCCTGATGCTCGTCCCGCTGTCCACCGACGAGGCCGACCCCGACTTCCACCCGCACCGGACGGCCGCCTCCGTCCAGGAGCTCGCCGCCGGGATGCCCGCCGACCTGCACCCGGTCCTCGACGACGCCGTGGCCGTCCTGCGCTCCGCGGGCGACTCGCTGCAGCCCGTGGAGCTCGCCGACCTGCAGCGCGCGCTCGCCCCGATCGACGACTGGCTGCAGCGGCACTGCGGGGAGCCCACCCCCACCGAATGATCAGCTCCCTGTCTATACTGGCCGCAGGCCCCCGGGCCGGGGGCCCGAACCGAAGGAGCGACCATGAGCGAGCAGCAGCGGGAGCAGGAGCGCGGACCGGCCGGGGACCAGCGCGAGGACGGCGTGGTCGTGGAGCCGGGCGCCGCGCTGGACCGTGACCTGGAGCGGCAGGGGCTCGAGGACGAGGGGGACCGGGCATGAACGCGGCCTCCCGTCCGGGCATCCTCCTCCGCGCGGCGGGGATCGGGGCCGCGGCGGGGGTCGTGGGCGCCGGGGCGATGGTGGTGGGGGAGAAGGCCGAGCAGGCCCTGAGCCACCGGCCGAACTCCTACGTCCCCGCCCGTGCCCTGCTGACCCTGCTGGGGCGGCACCCGGGCGACGACGACCGGCCCTCGGGCTGGAACTTCCTGATGCACTACGGCACCGGGGCGGCCCTGGGCGCCCTGCGGGGCATCTGGTCGGTCACCGGCATCCGCGGCGCGCACGCGAACGCGTGGCACACCGTGGTGCGGCTCGCGGTCGACCAGACGGTGGAGAACACCACCGGCGTCGGCGCCCCGCCGGCGTCCTGGCCGAAGGAGGAGCTGGCCGTCGACGTCCTGCACAAGGCGGTGTACTCGCTGCTGACCGGCGTGCTGGCGGACCGGCTGCTCGCCCCCGTGCTCGCCTCGGCCCGGGGACGCACCAGCCACTGACCCGCTGACCGGCCACTGACCCGCTGGCCGGCCGCGCCCCGCCCGGGCGGCCCTGCTGCCCGGTCCGGGCGGTTCCGCCGGCACTGCCCGGGCTCAGTCCGCCAGGCGCACCCACACCGCTCGCTCGGGCCGCAGGGCACCGTCCGCCACGGCGTCCTCCCGGCTCGCCACGAGCAGCTCCCCCGCGGGTAGGGTCACCGGGGCTCCGCCCAGGTTCGCGGCCACCAGCACCCGCTGCCCGGTCCCGGTGGTGCGCACGAAGGCGAGCAGGCCCGTCGCGGCGTCGTGCGCCTCGTGCCACGCGAACGCGCCCCGGCCCAGGCCGAGCTCCCGGCGCAGCGCGATGGCGGTGCGGTACAGCGTGTGCGTGGATCCCGGGACACCCACCTGCCGGTCCGCCGCGAGCGCCGCGAAGGCCTCGGGCTGCGGCAGCCACGGATCGGGGCCGAAGCCGTGGCCCGGTTCCCCGGCGGCCCAGGGCAGCGGGACCCGGCAGCCGTCCCGGCCGATCTCCTCGCCCCCGGTCCGGGCGAACGCCGGGTCCTGGCGCAGCTCCGCGGGCAGGCGGGTGTGCTCGGGCAGGCCGAGCTCGTCCCCCTGGTACAGGTAGGCGGAGCCCGGCAGCGCGAGCTCCACCAGGGCGGCGGCGCGCCCCCGGGCCAGGCCCTGCTCGTGGTCGGGCTGCTCGCCGTCCGCGTCGATGCCCTTGGGATAGGCGATCGGGTCCGAGAGCCCGAAGCGGGAGACGTGCCGGACCGTGTCGTGGTTGGAGAGCACCCACGTGGTGGGCGCCCCGACCTTGGCGGACTCGGCCAGGGAGTCCCCGATCGCGCGCGACAGCCGCGCCCAGTCCCACCCGGCCACCAGGAAGTCGAAGTTGAACGCCTGGTGCATCTCGTCCGAGCGCACGTACATCGCCAGCCGGTGCGCCGGCTCGACCCACGCCTCGGCCACCATCATCCGGTCGCCCTCGTACTCGGCGAGCACCCGGTGCCAGTCGCGGTAGACCTCGTGCACGCCGTCCTGGTCGAAGTAGGGGCTGCCGGTGCTCATGGGGGTGTCCGGCTCGTCGTGCTCCCGCGCGTCGTGCTCGCCCTCGACCATGTGCACCTGGTGCTCCCAGTCCGGCAGGCCCTCGGCCTTGACCAGGCCGTGGGCCACGTCCACGCGGAAGCCGTCCGCGCCCCGGTCCAGCCAGAAGCGCAGGACGGAGCGGAACTCCTCCCAGACCTCCGGGTTCTCCCAGTCGAGGTCCGGCTGGGTGCTGTCGAACAGGTGCAGGTACCACTGCCCGTCCGGCAGGCGGGTCCACGCCTCGCCGCCGAACACGGAGCGCCAGTTGTTCGGGGGCAGCTCGCCGTGCTCGCCGCGGCCCTCCCGGAACATGTACCGCGCCCGCTCCGGGCTGCCGGGTCCGGCCGCGACGGCGGCCCGGAACCACTCGTGCTCGCTGGAGGTGTGGTTGGGCACGAGGTCCACGATCAGCCGCATGCCCAGCTCCGCCATGCGGGCGCGCATCCGGTCGAAGTCCTGGAGGGTGCCGAAGCGGGGGTCGATGTCCCGGTAGTCCGAGACGTCGTAGCCGGCGTCGTGCTGGGGGGAGACGTAGAACGGGGAGAGCCACAGGGCGTCCACGCCCAGGTCGGCGAGGTAGTCCAGCCGCTCGACGATGCCGGGGATGTCGCCCATCCCGTCACCGTCGCTGTCGTTGAAGGAGCGCGGGTAGATCTGGTAGATCACCGCGGAGCGCCACCACTCTCCGGCGGCGGTCGTGCGGGGCGTCTCCGCCTGCTGCGTCATGGGGATGTCCTCGGGGTCTTCCGGTCGGAGGGGGTGCGCCACCCACCCTGCCAGTCCTCCGGTGCGGTGTCAGCCCGGACCCCCGCCCGCCCCGGCCGCGCATAGCACACGCACGGCCGGGAGCGGAAATCGTGCCGGTTCATGACGTCGCCCTGGATCCGAGTGGACCGAGAGGTTAGGTTTCCCTAACCTCTCACCGGGGGTTTTACCGAACTCTTCCATGTCCTTATTCCCTGCCGTCCCCGGACGGCGAACTTAGGTGGTCCTGTGCGCGTTCCGCTCCGCTCCTCGGTGCCCGTGGGCCTCGTGTCCCTCCTCGCCCTGACGGGCTGTGGCTTCAGCGGTGGGGAAGGGGGGAGCACCCAGGCCGCCGACCTCGACCAGCGGGTCGTGGTGGACAACTTCCGCGCCCCGGTCGCCGACTGGGCCCTGGAGAGCGACGCCGCCTACATCCTGTCCCTGTCCGGGTGCCTCGAGACCCTGACCCGCTACGACGAGGCCGCGGGCGAGGTCGTGCCCTCGCTGGCCACGGAGTGGGAGCAGGTCTCGCCCCTGGAGTGGGAGTTCACCCTGCGGGAGGGGGTGCAGTTCCAGGACGGCACCGCGCTGACCGCCGACACGGTCGTGACCTCGCTGCGCAACGTCCTCGACGCGGAGGTCCCGGCGCGCGCCTTCAGTCCCACCGTGGTCAGCGGCGTGGAGGCCGTCGACGAGCGCACCGTGCGGATCACCACCCCGACCGAGAGCCCGCTGGTGCCCTACCGCCTGGCGAGCGTCAACACCGGGGTGCTGGCCCCGGCGGCCTTCGAGGGCGACTCGGTGGACCCGTTCGGGCACTGCACCGGGCCCTTCACCCCGGTCTCCGAGCAGCCGAAGCAGTCGCTGACCCTGGACCGCAACGAGGACTACTGGGGCGGTCAGGTGCAGCTCGCCGGCGCCGAGGTGCGGTTCATCACGGACGGCGCGACCCGCGCCACGCAGGTCCAGACCGGGGAGGCCGACGTCTCCCTCTCCGTCCCGGTCTCCAGCATCGAGGCGCTGGAGGCGGACCCCGGCGTCGAGGTGCTCAAGGCGGAGTCGCCGCGCACCGCGACGCTGTACATGAACAACGGCCGGGCGCCGTTCGACGACGTCGACTTCCGCCGGGCCGTCCGCTCGGCGCTGGACCTCGACGCGCTCGCCGCCAGCGTCTACGAAGGCGCGGCACTGCCCGGGACCGGGCCGTTCGCCTCCTCGGAGCCCTGGGCCCCGGAGGGCGCCGGGACCCGGCAGCAGGACGTGGCGGCGGCCAAGAAGCTGCTCGCCGACGCCGGGTACACCGCCGACCGGCCCCTGGAGATCATCGCGATCACCGAGCGCGCGGAGTTCGCGGACGTGGCGACCGTCGTCCAGGAGAACCTGAAGAGCATCGGCGTGCCGGTGACGATCCGCACGACGGAGTACGCCGCCGTGGAGCCGGACCTGCTGTCCGGGGACTACGACATGGTGCTGAGCCAGCGCAACCGCCTGATCGACATCGCCGACCCCATCGGCTTCCTCACCGCCGACTACACCTGCGAGGGCACGTACAACCTCAGCCACTTCTGCGACGAGGAGTACGACCGGATCGTGGAGGAGGCCGCCGGCACCGCCGACACCGAGCAGCGCTACGAGCTGTACGCCCGGGCCGGCGAGATCCTCGAGGAGCAGGCAGTGAACGTGTGGCTGGTCAACGAGCAGGCCACCGACGCGGTCCGTGCCGACCTGCAGAACTACCAGCAGGACCCGCTGTCCCGGTACGTGCTGCGCGCGGAGACGACCAAGCCCGCCTCATGATCGTCGCCGGCACCACCACGGCCCCGGCACGACGGGAAGGACAGGACCGCCGATGACGGCATTCCTCGCCCGCAGGGCGGCGACCCTGGGCGTCACCGTCCTGCTGGCGTCCTTCGTGGTCTTCCTCATCCCCTACGTGACCCCGGGGGACCCGGTGCGCAAGATCATCCGGTCGCGGGTGGCCGGGGAGGTGATCGACGACTCCGTCGTCCAGGGGCTGTCGGCCGACCTGGGGCTCCAGGACCCCCTGGTCGTGCAGTACCTGCGGTGGCTGGGCCGGCTGCTGGGGGGCGACATGGGCCTGTCCTACGCGAGCCGCACCCCGGTGGCCGAGCAGGTCCTGCCCGCCCTGGGGATCACGCTGAGCCTCGTGGTCATGACCCTCGGGACGGCCGCGGTGGTCTCCGTGGTCCTGGGGGTCGTCGCCGCCCTGCAGGAGGGGCGCGCGGCCGACAGGATCATCACCACGATCACCCAGGCGTTCATCGCCGTGCCGGAGTACTGGCTCGCCCCGATGCTCGTGCTGGTCTTCGCGCTGAACCTGTCCCTGCTGCCCTCCGCCGGGTGGGCCGGGCCGTCCTCCGCGGTCCTGCCGGTGGCCGTCCTGGCGCTGCGCCCGACGAGCTACTTCACCTCGGCCGTGCGCGAGGGGATGCTCGACGCCCTGGGCGCCGATCACGTCGTCGCCGCCCGTGCCCGCGGGCTCAGCCACTCCCGGACCGTCTGGCGGCACGTGGTCCCCAACGGGCTGCTGCCCCTGACCACCCTGGTGGCCGTGTGGTTCGCCGGGCTGCTGGGCGGTTCCGTCATCGTGGAGGTCGTCTTCGCCATCCCCGGCATGGGGCGGCTGCTCTACGACGCCGTGCGCAACAGCGACATCCCCCTGGCGCAGGGCGGCGTGGTCGTCGTCGTCGGCCTGGCCGTCGTGCTGACCACCGCGGCCGACCTGGTCCACGGCCTGCTCAACCCCCGGCTGAGGGGGCGCCGTGCGTGAGCGGCCCGTCATCGTCCTGGCCGCGTCGGCGGCCCTGGCCCTCGTGGTGCTCGCCGTGGTCCTCGCGCCGTGGCTCGCTCCGTACCCGCCGGCCGACCAGGACCTCGCCGCCCGGCTCGCCCCGCCGAGCGCCGCGCACTGGCTGGGCACCGACCACCTCGGCCGGGATACGCTGAGCCGGCTGCTCGACGGCGGGCGGTTCTCGCTGACCGTCGCCGCGCTCGCCACGGTGCTGACCGGCGTGCTCGGCACCGTCATCGGAGTGGTCAGCGCCCGCCGCCGGGGCTGGCTCGACGAGCTGTTCACCCGGGCCAACGACGTCCTGCTGGCGCTGCCGGAGATGGTGGTGGCCCTGTTCCTGGTCGCCGTGCTCGGCCCCGGCCACCTGTCCCTGCTGCTGGCCCTCACGGTGACCGGCTGGACGCCGTTCGCCCGGCTGGCCCGGGCGCTCACCTACGACGTCTCGGCGCGCGGCTTCATCGAGGCCGCCCGGGTGCTCGGGTGCTCGCCGTCCTTCATCGTCCTGCGCCACGTCCTGCCGCACCTGGCCGGGCCCCTGCTCGGCCAGGCCACGCTGCGGTTCGGGCAGTTCCTGATCACCGTGGGGGCCCTCTCCTACCTGGGGCTGGGGGTGCAGCCGCCGCAGTCGGACTGGGGGGCGATGCTGGCCGCCGCCCAGCCGTACGCGACCAGGTCCCCGCTGACGATCCTCGCCCCCGGGCTGGTGGTCTTCGTCGTCGCGCTGTGCGTCACCCTCATCGGTCAGCGCCTGGCCCGCGTGACGAGCACCCGCATGGTGCTCGCCTCGGCCCCGTCCAGGACGGTCCCGGATGCCTGAGGGCCTGACCGTCGAGCAGCTGCACGTCAGCCACCGGGCCCACGCCGGCGCGGGTGCCGCCCGCCCGGTCCTCTCCGGGATCGACCTCGCCGTGGCCCCGGGGGAGTTCGTGGCCCTGGTCGGGGCCTCCGGCAGCGGCAAGACCATGACCGCCATGTCCGTCCTGGGGCTGCTGCCCCCGCAGGTGCACCTCGACTCCGGATCGATCCGGCTGGGCGGGACCGACCTCGCGCGAGCGGGCGAGGCCGAGCTGAACAGGGTGCGCGGCGGACGGATCGGCATGCTCTACCAGCAGCCCAAGCGGATGTTCAACCCGCGCCGGACCGTCCTGGAGCACCTGCGGGAGCCCCTGCGGCTCCACGCCGGGCTCCGGGGCGCGCAGGCCCGGGAGCGGGCGCTGGAGCTGCTGGCCGAGGTGGGGTTCCGTGACCCGGAGTCCTGTGCGCGCGCGCACCCCCACCAGCTCTCCGGGGGCATGGCCCAGCGGGCCATGGTGGCCCTCGCCCTGGCCGGCCGGCCGGAGGTGCTGCTGGCGGACGAACCGACCTCCGCCCTGGACACGGTGCTCGAGCGGCAGATCATGGAGCTGCTGGACCGGGAGCGGCGCGACCGCGGGCTCGGAGTGCTCTACATCACCCACAACCTCGCCACCGTCTCCGCCTACGCCGACCGCGTGGTGGTGATGGACGCCGGCCGGGTCCTGGAGGCGGGCCCGGCCGGCACCGTGCTCAACCGTCCGCGGAGCGCCTGCACGAAGGCCCTGCTGGAGGCCGCGTCCCTCACCCCCGACAGCACGCCCCCCACCGAGGCCGGGCCGGGCGCCGCACTGGCGCTGGAGGGCGTCACCAAGACCTACGCCCGGGGCCGGCGCGGTGGGCGCCCCGCCCTGGAACGGGTCACGCTGGAGCTGCGCGAGGGCGAGGTCCTCGGGGTCCTGGGCCAGTCCGGATCGGGCAAGAGCACCCTGGCCCGCCTGATCGTCGGGCTGGAGACCCCCGACGAGGGGCGCATCACCCGGGCGCCGGGGCCGGCGGACGGCACCGGCCCCGCGGGCACGACGGTGCAGCTGGTCTTCCAGGAGCCGCACGACTCCTTCGACCCCCGCATGCGGCTGCGCACCAGCCTGGAGGCGCCCCTGCGGCAGCACCGGGACCTCACGGCGGAGGAGCGCGACGCCCGCCTCCACGACGTGGTGCGGGAGGTGGGGCTCGACCCCGGGCTGCTGGACCGGTATCCCGGCCAGTGCTCGGGCGGCCAGCTGCAGAGACTCACCATCGCCCGGGCCCTCCTGCTGGAGCCGGCGGTGCTCATCTGCGACGAGGCCACCTCGGCCCTGGACGCGGCGACCCAGCGCACCGTCCTGGACCTGCTGCTGCGGCTGCACCGGAACCGGCCGCTGTCGCTGATCATGATCTCCCACGACCTGAGCGTGATCCGCTACATGAGCCACCGGGTCGCGGTGCTCCACCGCGGGTCCCTGGTGGAGCTCGCGCCGACCCACGACTTCTTCGCCGATCCGCGCCACGAGCACAGCAGGCAGCTGGTGGCGGCGGCCCTGCCCCGGGTGTGCGCGATCCTGGACAGCCACCCCCTGCCCCCGGAGCGCCGCGATGCCATCGCCTGACCGCGGGTCCGAGACGCGCACCCTGCTGGGTGCCCAGCTGGTGTTCAACATCGGCTTCTACGCCGTCGTGCCCTTCCTCGCCGGGGCCATGGGCACCGAGTACGGCCTGGACGCGGCCGCGATCGGACTGGTGCTCGGGGCGCGCACGTTCAGCCAGCAGGGCATGTTCCTGTTCGGCGGGCTGCTGGCCGACCGCTGGGGCGCCCGCCGGGCCATCCTCACCGGCTGCCTCGTGCGCATCCTGGGCTACGCCACGCTGGCGGCGGCCTCGGACTTCACCCTGTTCCTGCTCGGCGCGGTCCTCACCGGCGCCGGGGGCGCCCTGTTCTCCCCGGCCCTGGAGTCCCAGCTCTCCCACGCCGACCAGACGCCGGCCGGGGGGCCGGGTCCCGGGGGGGAGGAACCGGCGGTCGGTGTTCGTGTGGCTGGCGATCACCGGCGAGCTGGGCGCGGTCGTGGGCCCCCTGCTGGGCTCGGTCCTGCTGGGCTGGGGGTTCGACGCGGCCCTGGCCGCCGGGATCGCGGTGTTCACCGCCGTGACCGTCCTGCTGTGGTTCCGCCTCCCCGCCGGTCCCGGCCGCAGGCCGCGGGACCGGGACCCGGCGGGCCCCGCCCTGGACTGCCTGCGCAACCGGCGCTTCGTCGTGTTCTGCCTGTTCGCGGGCACGAACATGCTCGCCTACAACCAGCTCTACTTCACCGTCCCCGTCGAACTGGACCGGCGAGGTCTGGACGCCGCCTGGCTCGGGGGGCTGTTCCTGCTGGCCTCGGTGCTGACCCTGCTCCTGCAGCTGCCGGTCTCCACGCTGGGCCGGCACCTGGGGCCCGGGCGCGCCCTGTCGGCGGGGTTCCTCCTGGTGGCCGCCGCGTTCACCGTCGCCGCCGTCACCTCGGTGCCCCCGGGGACGTCCGGGAGCTCCGTGCTGCCGGTCATGGGCACCGTCGCGGTCCTGATCCTGGGGCACATGCTCCTCACCCCCACGATCCTGTCCCTGGTCCCCGCCTTCACCCCCGCCCCGGAGGCCCGTTCCGGACGGGGGGCCTACTACGGTCTGGCCGCCACCTGCGGCGGCGTCGCCGTGCTCGTGGGCAACGCCGGGCTCGGGGTCCTGCTCGAGCTCACCGCCCGCCACCAGTGGTGGCCCGGCACCCCGTGGGTGCCCCTGGCCCTGCTCGCGCTCCTGGCCGCCGCGGCGCTGCCGGTCGTGCTCCGCGGCCACGGCGCCGTCCGGGCCTCCGGACCGTCCGCCCCGGCGGCGCCGTCCCGCAGAACTCCCTGAGGGGCACCGCCCGCCCCGGGGTCCGGCACGGGGTCGCCCGGCGGTTCCCCCGGCGGGGCGCGTGGACGAGGATGGGAACGGACGGAACGACGCCGTGCCGCCGGGGCCGGTGACACCCCGTCCGGGAGAAGGGAGCCACCATGCCCGTCCACGGGACACACCGAACCCGACGACTGGTCGCCGCCTCGGCGCTGGCGCTGGCCGTCGCGACGACGGCCGGGTGCGCCGGCACGGAGGAGCCCGAGCCGGGCGCCGACACGCCGGTCCAGGAGCTGACGACCGGAGCCCCGCAGACCACCGCTCCGGCGAGCACCGCGGGGACCGCGGCCGAGCTCGCCTACGACGGCCCGTACGACGAGGAGTTCGTGGCGGAGCTGCCCGACTACGCCGGCCGGCAGGTGCGGCTCACCGGCACGGTCGGCGACTTCGTGCGCTCCCGCTCCGCCTACGTGCTCACCGGCCCGGACGGCGGGGATCCGGCGCCCCTGCTGGTCAGCGCCCGCTACACGGCCCCGGACGTGGCGGAGGGCACCGCGGTGCAGGTGACGGGCACGCTCCGGGAGGACTTCGACCCGCTCGCCGCCGAGGGCGCGGCCGGCGACGACGAGGAGGCCGGGTTCTACGAGGAGCACGCCGGCGAGGCCTATCTGGACGAGGCGACGGTGGATCCCGCCTCGTAGGCGGGGCCCGCCGCGGAGCGGGGCGCAGTCACGAGGGGGTCACAGCTTCCGCAGAAGCTCCGGGACGGGACCCCGGAACACTCGGGGCAGGCCCGGTGAAGACCTGCAGAACGCCGCGTCCGCCCTTGTGGGGCCTCGTTCGGCGTGCCTACGGTCGGAGATCAGGTCACCGGGCCCGCGCACGTCGGCTGCACCGGTGACGAGGAACGACTCGCAGGAGGACCACCATGGGAACACGGAACAGGCACGCCACCCGCACGCTCGCCGCGGGACTGTTCGCGGTCGCAGGGCTCGGCCTGGCGGGGTGCGGCTCGGAGGGTCCGGAGACCGGCACCGACGTCGAGGACATCACCGACGGCGAGGTCGTGGAGAGCTCACCGGCGGCCACCCAGGACGCCGGGGCGATGGCGTACGCGGGGGACTACAACCAGGACTTCTACGACGAGTCCACCACCTACGTGGGCCAGCAGGTGACGCTCTCGGCCGAGGTGAGCGAGACGCTCTCGCCCGACGCCTTCGCGATCGCCGGGGCCGTGGACCCGCTGCTGATCATCGAGTCCGAGGAGATCCCCGCGCTCGACACCGGCCAGGTGGTGCAGGTGACCGGCACCGTCCAGGACGACTTCGACGTCGTCACCGTCGAGGAGGAGCTCGGGGTCGACCTCGAGGACGGGGTGTTCGCCGACTTCGAGGGCGAGCCCTACATCATGGCCACCAGCGGAGAGGTCATCGAAGGGGAGTGAGGGCGGGCTCCGATCAGGGGGCTTTCGTCGGGCGCGGCGCAGCTCGACCGTCAGCAGCTGGGGCGGGGCGCTGACCCGCACGGGCAGCAGACCGAACCCGATCCCGCAGGTGACGAACATGGCGTTGCCCTCGGCCCCGTAGCCGGCGGCGCGGTCGTGGTTGCCCATCACCGCGTCCACCGGGATACCGGCCGCGGCCCGGCCTGGCCGCTCGCTCAGCCGTCCATCACCTGTGCTGGCTAGGGTGGGACGACACCGGTCGGGGACCGGCCACCTTGCACACCGTCACCGGAGCACCAAGGAGCACGCAGATGACTCATCGCACCCTCACCGTCGCCGCCGGCCTGACCGGGGCCCTGCTGACCGGCTGCCAGGACGAGACCCGGCTGACCGAGCTGGACCAGTCCGGGGTCTCCAACGAGGAACTGGTCGGGGATCAGATCACCCTCACCAACGACGTGGAAGGCATCTACGGCGAGGAGTTCCTGACCATGGGAGACGAGAAGACCGTCGTCTTCGTCGAGGACATGCCAGCCGATGTGCGCCCCGGCGACGAGGTCGAAGCCACCGGCACCGTGGCCTCAGGCGATCTGTTCAGCGAACCCGGGGACCGGGAGCGGCTGTTCCAGCTCACCGACGAGGAAACCGCCAACTACCTCGTCAACCGGGAGTCCGAGCTCTACCTCACCGAGGCCACCGTCACCGTCGTCGAGTAGGCGCCCCGCCCACTCGACCACACACGACGAAAGTGGACCCTCCCACCGGTGCGGGGGGAGGGTCCACTTTGTCGTGGGGGGCGGGGGCTACTCCTCGATCACCTGGACGTCCTCGGCCACCACACCGAGGTCGAGCTCGCGCTCGACGAGGTAGGAGGTCTCGTCGTCGTCGAAGTCGACTCCCCATCCGGTCTCGATGTCGGTCTCCAGGACCTGGCGGACCGTTCCGGTGACCTGGACGAAGTCCCCGTCCTGGATGTCCTGGGCCGCGGCGTCCACGCCCACCACCGGGGTGTCGTCCTCACCGACGGTGAACAGGTTCGGGCCGACGATCTCGGTGACCTCGTTCTGCATCGTGACCGTCTCGTTGAGAATGGCCGCCGTTGCCGCGGTGCCTTCCTCCTGGGCCTCCTGGACCGGGGTCTCCTCGGCGCAACCTCATCAACCTCTCCATGTCCGCCGACGTGACGTCCCGGGGATCATTGGACGGCGGAGGTGAGGCGGGCGGTGTTGTCGAGGTACTTCTGGTACCAGGGACGGGCCAGCCAGTCCTCCAGATCCAGTTCGTGGCTGTTCCCCCGGTAGCCCTCGACGATGTCGTCCAGGCGGGCCGTGAAGTCCCGGCCGGTGACCATGAGGTTGACCTCGTGGTCGAGCACGAAGGAGCGGATGTCCATGTTGGAGGAGCCCACCACCGCGGCCTGGTCGTCGATGAGCACGAACTTGGCGTGCAGCACGTAGGGGGCCCGGTAGAGGTAGATCCGGATGCCGTCGCGGATCAGCATCTCGTAGAAGGAGCGCTGGGCGTGGTGGGTGAGGGCGTGGTTGGACGTCTCGCCCATGTAGAGGTGCACCTCCACGCCGCGGCCCACCGCGGTGCGCAGCGTGTTGTACATGGACTCGTCGGGCACGAAGTAGGGACTGCACACCGTGATCCGCTCCCGTGCGGAGGCGAAGAGGTGGTTGAACAGCTGCTGGTTGGACTCCTGGGCCAGTCCCGGTCCGGAGGGCAGCACCTGGCAGGCCAGCGTCCCGCCGGCCGGCTCAGGGCCTGGTGCCGGGGCCCGGTCCGTGTCCAGGACCATGTCGTCGGTCTCGCAGTACCAGTCGGTGGCGAAGAGCGCGTCCAGGTGCCCGACCGCCGGCCCCCGGACACGAACCGTCATCCCGATCCACTGCAGGCCCTTCTTCCGGTTCTTCCTCTTGTTGTAGCTGCGGTCGATGACGTTCTGCGATCCGGTGAAGGCCACCGTCCCGTCGACCACGAGGATCTTGCGGTGGTTGCGCAGGTCCGGGCGCTGGTACTCCCCGCGCCAGGGCCGCACCGGCAGCATCCGCCGCCAGTCGACCCCGGCGTCGTCGAGGCGGTGCACGAGCTGCCGGTACCCGGGGTAGCCGGCCGAGCCGAGGTGGTCGATGAGCACCCGCACGGTGACCCCGCGGCGGTGGGCGTCCTCCAGGGCCGCGATCACCGGCTCGGTCGTGGGGTCGGCGACGGCGATGTAGAACTGGAAGTGCACGTAGTGCTCAGCACCCCGGATCTGCTCGGCCATCGCCGCCAGCGACGCGTCGTAGTCGTCGATGATCTCGATCCGGTGCCCCCCGGCCACGGGAAACGCCCCGTTGTGCTGGTTCAGCCGGACCGTCTCGTGCACCCAGTCCCGCATCGACCGGACTTCCTGCGCCCCGGTGCCGGGGCCGTGCGCGTCCACCCGTTCCGCCGCCTCGCGCTGCTTCCGCCGGCGTGCCTCGGGCAGGTCCGCCCGGCCCAGGACCAGGAACACCAGCCCGCCCAGGACCGGGAAGAAGAAGATCACCAGCAACCAGCCCCAGGCCGCCGAGGGCCGCCGGTTGTGCGGGATCGTGCCCAGGGCCACGAGGCGGATGACGAGGTCCACGGTGAAGAACGTGATCGTCACCCACGGCGGGACGCTGTTCCACAGCAGCTGGGCGAAATTCATGGGGCGGGGCCTCCGGTCCGGCGGGCGGGGTCGTTCCGGCCCCGCCCGCCGGTGCTCCGGTGGTGTCCCGGTCCACGGGCCCGGGGCGGGGCCGGTGCTGCCTACTCCTCCGGCAGCAGCCGGACGGAGCTGGCCTCGACGTAGGGCTGCTGGTCGTGGTCCTGGTACAGCTCGTCGGTGAAGTCCTCCTGGGCCTGGTCGTCCAGGGTCGAGGGATCGAAGGACTGCTGGACCGTGCCGACGACCTCCACGACCTGGCCCTCCTCGACGTCGACCTGGTCCATGTCGTAGAGCACCAGCAGCGGGTCCACGGTGTTCTCCGCGGTGCCGGCGATCACCAGGCCGTCGTCGCTGATGACGTCGCTGACCTCGGCGGAGAGCGTGACCTGCTGGCCGACGTAGGTCTCCCGCTCGTCGGAGAAGCCCTGGTCGTAGTCGCCGACGAAGGCGTCCCCGGTGGTGGGGCCGTTCTCCGGGGCCGGGGAGGACTCCAGGACCTCGCCCTCGGTGACGTCCTCGACGTCGGCGCCGGTCTCGGGGCCCTCGGTGCTGCAGCCGGCCAGGCCGAGCCCGGCGGCGGCGGCGAGGGCCGCGGCGGCGGTGCGGGCGGTGGGGCGTCGATCACGGGTGGTCATGGAGTGCCTCCTGGATGTGCTGTCGCGGCGGGCCGTGGCAGCGGGCCCGGTGCGCGAGGAACCGGCGGTGGACCGACCGACCGTAGGCACGCCGAGCCGGACCTTTCAACAGTCGGGACGCCCTCGGCCGGGAGACGGCCGCAAACGTGACCGGTCCGTGATGGTCTGTGGTGGGACTTCGCCGGAGGCCCTGCGGTAGCGCCCAGGTTCGGCGACGGCCACACCCGTCGGCGGCGGGGCCGTCCGGCACCTCACCCGTCCGCCGGGTCCGCCGCGGGCCGGACGTGCCGGACCCAGCGAGCGATCTGCTCGGCGACGAGCTCGGGGCGGGTCAGAGGCAGCATGTGGCCCTCCTCGGGAAGGCGCAGGAGCTCTCCGTCCGGCAGGGCCTCCATCAGCCTGTCCAGCTCGTCCTGCGACACCTCGGGGTCGGCGCTGCCGTGGATGACGAGAGCGGGCACCGTCAGGTCCGGCGCCATCCGGCTGCCGTCGTGACTGATGCTGGCCAGCGTCGTCCTGGTCAGCGCGCGGGGCCGGCTGTTGAGGAAGTCCTCCCGGACCCGGGCGACGAGTTCACGCGGGGCGCCGGAGGTGAAGGCGAACCGGCGGATGAGCCGGTCGGACAGATCCTCGAGGGAACGGATCCGCTTGCCGACCAGCACGCCGGTGCGCAGCGCCTTCGTCCAGCCCAGGCGCAGGCCCGCCTGCACCGGTGCCGGCAGCCCGCGCGCAGGAAACCCGGGGAAGGTGACGGTGGAGCCGCCGGAACCGGCGAACACCGCGCCGGCCACGTGCTCGTTCCCGCAGTGGTGGGCGCGGGCGACCACGATGCCCCCGCCGAGGCTGTTGCCGACCACCACGGCGGCCGGGTCCGGGGGTACGACCTCACGCAGCACCGCGTCGAGGTCCCTGGCATGGGCCTCCATGGAGTAGTCGCCGCTGCGGGCGTCACCGCTCTGGGCGTGCCCGCGCAGATCGTAGGCCACCACGCGGTGGTCCGCCTCGAGCAGGCCCGGCACCTCCCCCCACGAGTCGCTGGACAGGCCGAGACCGTGCACCAGCACGACGACGGGCGCTCCCGGCCGTCCCCACGTGTGCAACGCCAG
Source organism: Kocuria sabuli (assembly GCF_040981185.1). Taxonomy (NCBI): domain Bacteria; kingdom Bacillati; phylum Actinomycetota; class Actinomycetes; order Micrococcales; family Micrococcaceae; genus Kocuria; species Kocuria sabuli. Next base: position 38,787 of record NZ_JAVHZE010000007.1, on the reverse strand, counting down.
CCGGGTTCCGTCGAAAGACGTCACGTCGCTCATCGCGCCACTCCTCCTCGGGCCGGTGCTCTCCCGGGCCCGTCGTCCGCCTCGGTGCGGGCGCTCTCGCCCGTCGCCGTGCCCCACCATAGGCGCAGGGGCGCGACCCGGAACAAGGGAGTCCCGGGTCACCGGTCCGGTGGTCTCCCGGCCGGTCACGGCCGGGTCACGGGTTGCCGGGCGGGAGCGCTGAATCGGTGGCCGGGCTTGCCGGGCCCGGCTCGGTGTCCCTAGCGTGGGGGCACCGAGCCGGCAGGTCCCGCAGGCGCCGCCGGTGTTTCCCGCCGATGACCGGAGGCGCACCATGACGATCCGTGACCGACGCCGTATCCGCGTGCTGAGCGCGACGCTGGCCGCTGTGACCGCGCTGGGCCTGGCCGGGTGCAACCGGGAGGACCCGGTGCCGGCCGACGGGGAGTTCATGGGCAACTCCGCCCCGGCCACGGAGGGAACCCCTGCGGAGGAGAACAGGGTGGTCTACGAGGGCCAGTACAACCAGGAGTTCATCGACGAGGCTGCGGCCTACGTGGGACAGCGGGTCACGATCTCGGGGCAGGTGAGCCGGACGCTGTCGCCGGAGGCCTTCGCGATCGCCGGGCCGGCCGATCCGATGCTCGTCGTGGAGGAGCAGGAGATCCCCGCGGTGGACGAGGGCCAGACCGTGGAGCTCACCGGCACGATGCGGGAGAACTTCTCGGTGACCGAGGTCGAGGAGCAGCTCGGAGTCGAGCTGGACGACGACCTCTACACCGACTTCGAGGGGGAGAACTACCTCATGGCCACGCAGGGCCGGGCCGGCGAGCAGGGATAGTCCCGCGCCGCCCGCCGGGACCCGTGTGCCGGTCCCGGCGGGCGGCGCGGCGCGCGGCGGCTCAGCGCGGCGTGGTGGAGGGCTCGGCCCGGCGCCGTGCCCAGCCCAGCACGAGCATCCCGGCGACCAGGGAGCCGCACATCCCGGCGAACAGGTCCACGACCGTGTCCGTGTAGCCCACCAGCATGCCCTGCGGGCTGATCTGCTCGACGACCCACTCGTAGTACTCCCACAGCACCGCCGCGGTCGTCCCGACCAGGCCCACCCACAGGACCGGGGCCCAGCCCCGGACCTGCCGCCCGGGCTCGCGGGCATCGGGCAGCAGACCGGCGTCCACCAGCAAGAAGTAGGACACCGCCGCCAGGCTGCCGGGGGTCAGGACGTGGACGACCGTGTCGAAGTGCGGGATCTCCGCGTACCAGTGCTGCACCGATCCCCACATCGCCAGCAGCACCAGCACCGCGAAGGCCGCCACGAAACCGGTGGGCACCTTCGCCCGCCGGGTCAGCAGCAGCACGACCGTCACCGCCGCGAAGCGCAGCATCCCGTCCCAGCGCTGCATCAGTCCCAGGTACGCGGCGCTGGCCACCGCGACGGCCACCGCCGAGAGAAACACCCACGATCCCACTCTGTTCTTCGAGGTCATCCGCCCACGCTACGGCCCCGCACCGGGACCGCCAACACCGGATCCCGGGGCGGGGTCCGGCTCAGCCGGCCGAGGGGGTCGAGGCCGGCTCGGCGCTCTCCACGTCGGTCGCCTCGACGTAGGGCTCGCCGTCGTAGCGGGCGAGCTCCTCCACCCCGGGAGTCTCGCGGAGGTCCTCCTCCGCAGTGGGCACGTTGTAGGCCTCGCGGTAGGTCCCGGTCACCTCCACCAGGTCGCCGGTGTCCAGGCCCGAGGTGTCCTCGTCGAAGTTCACCACCAGCAGGGGCTCCGTGGCCGTCTCCTCCGCACCGGTGATGGTGAAGGCCACCGGCGAGACGACCTCCTCGACCTGGGCGGTCAGCGTCACGTCCGCGTCCACCAGGGTGGACGCGTCGTCGACGAAGGCCTCGTCGTAGGGCCCGGTGTAGGTCCCGGGGTCCTCGCCTGCGGGCTGCTGCTGCGCCTCTCCGACGTCGTCGCCGGACCGGTCGGCGGAGCCGCCGCAGCCGGCCAGGCCGAGCCCGGCGACGGCGGCGAGCGCCGCGGCGGTGGTGCGGGCGGTGCGGCGTCGGTCGTGGGTGGTCATGGCGTGCCTCCTGGAGATGCTGCTGCTGCGGCGGGCCCGGTCCGCGGGGGACCGGCGGTGGACCGACCGACCGTAGGCACGCTGAGCCGGACCTTTCAACAGCCGGGGCGCCGTCGGGCGGGAAAGAGCCGGAAACGTGATCGCCCCGTGATGGCGCGCGGAGCGACCTCTCCGGAGGCGTTGTGGCCTTCCCCAGGTTCGGGACCGGCCGCTACGGCTCCTGCCGGTCCGCGAGCTCGTCGTCGACCCAGCGCGGCGCGGCGGCCACGCTGCCGGCGGCGACGAGGACCACGCCGGTGGCCATCAGCAGGACCAGGGGCACCGTCCAGCTGCCGGTGGCCTCGTGCAGGGCGCCGACGGCGAAGGGCCCGGCCGCGGCGAGCAGGTAGCCCACCGGCTGGATGAACCCGGAGAGCCGGGCCGTGACCCGGGGGTCCCGGGTCCGGGCCGTGAGCAGGGCCAGGGCGGTGGGGAAGGCGAAGCCGCCGACCCCCAGCAGCAGGGCCCAGGCCCAGGGCACGGTGGCGGGCGCGAGCAGCAGACCGAGGTAGCCGCCGACCATGCACGCCCCGAGGCCCAGGATCCACCGTCTCAGGTGGGGCGAGCCGGCGACGAGCAGGGGCATGAGCAGCCCGCCCGGGATCCCCATGGCGGCGATCAGGGCGGTCAGCTGCCCGGCCTTCGCCTGCTCCAGTCCGCCGTCGCGGTAGATCTGGGCCACCCAGCCGAACTGGACGTAGGCGTGCATCGACTGGATCCCGAAGTACGCGCACAGCGCCACGGCGGTGCGGGACCGGACGATCGACGTCCGGCGTCCCCCGGGCAGCGCCCGGGACGGGGCCGTGGCCGGCTCGCGCCGGTCACGGCCGGTGACCAGGGCCCAGGGGACGAGAGCGACCAGGGCCAGCAGGCCCCACAGGCCGAGGGCGGCACGCCACCCGCCGGGCCCGTGCGCCGTCAGCGGTCCCGCCGCCAGCAGGGGCAGGGTGGCCCCGACGGCCAGACCCACCGTGTAGACGGAGTTCAGGGCGGCGGTGCGCCGCCCGCCGTGGCGCTTGACGAAGGCCGGCACCAGGATGTTGCCGACGGCCATGCCGGTGAAGCCCAGGACCGTCAGGGCCAGGAAGAGCGGCACCGAGCCGGTGACCGCCCGGGCCAGGAGCCCCGCGGCCACCAGGGCGAGCCCGGTGGTGACGGCTCCGCTGATCCCGGTCCTGCGGGACAGCGCGGCCGCGCAGGCCCCGGCGGCGGCGAACGTGAGCCCGGGCAGGGCGGTGAGCACCCCGGCCATCGTGGGACCCAGGCCGAGGCCCTGCTGGACCTCGGCGAGGACCGGACCCACGGACGTGGCGCCGGGGCGGAGGTTGACCGCCACGAGCACGACCGCCACCACGACCAGCCACCGCGGCACCCGGGACGGGGTAGGGCCGGGGTGCCGGGACGGGGTGGGCTCGTTCACCGGGCAGTTCTATCACGGGGCGCCCCGGCGCCCCGACCTGCGGCGGGGGCTCCTGCCGCCGCCGGTCTCAGCTGGCGCTCTCGAGGTGGGCCAGGGGCAGCCAGCGGTGCATGAGCCGGCGGAAGGCCACGGAGGCGCCGTTGGTGTCCTGGGCGGCCAGCAGCTCCACGGCGTCCTCGAAGTCCTGCGGGCTCTCGTCCGGCTGGAACGTGTCCGCGACCGCCCCGTAGTGCAGGACCACCAGGGAGTTGGCGGAGAACGCGCCGAGCCACCGGCCGAGGTGCGTGAGGTCGTCGGCCAGCTCCTCGAGCTCCTCGCCGCCGGCGTCCTCGACCACCTGCGCGGCGCGCACCACCCGCAGGGTCGCGACGTCGACCGGCACGGCGCACCGGTGGACGCGGTTGCCGTGGTGGAAGCTCTCGGTGTGGTCCTCCGGGGTGAAGAGGGAGAACCACGCCATGGGCACCGTGAACGCCGACTGGCGGGCGTGGACGGGCACGAAGTGCTCCCGGGTGATCTGCTCGCCCGCGGCCCGGACCACGTCCTCGGGGATGAGCAGGTTGGGCAGGGGCTGGCCGCCCTCCTCCTCCGCGAGCGCGACGAGGCGCAGCGAGCGCCGCAGCCGCTGCGGCGGGTGGTAGACGGGGAAGTCCCCGACGCCGGCGGCGAGCATGTCCCGGCCCCGGGGCGCGGCGGAGAACGGCAGGGTCCACAGCGGCTCCACGGCCGGCGGCAGCGGCTCCTCGCCCGGCTCGGCCAGGCGGGCGAGCTGCTCGGTGAGCTCGTTCACCCCGGCCTCCTCGGGCGGCAGCGCCCGGGGCACCAGGGGGGCGTACACGGCGTCGAGCTCCTCCGCGGGCACGTAGACGCGGAGGGCGAACTGGTGGGGGATCCCGGTGGCCGAACGGAACGTCCGGCCGACCTGCAGCAGCTGGGCCACGGCGGCTCAGTCGATCTCGACGATCACGGGGGCGTGGTCCGAGGCGCCCTTGCCCTTGCGCTCCTCGCGGTCGATCACCGCGTCGGTGACGCGGCCGGCCAGGGCGGGGGAGTAGAGCTGGAAGTCGATGCGCATCCCCTCCTTCTTCGGGAAGCGCAGGCCCTTGTAGTCCCAGTAGGTGTAGACGCCGGGGCCGGGGTGCCGGGGGCGGACCACGTCCTGGTAGCCGGCCTCCTCGAGGAAGGCGCGGAAGGCGGCGCGCTCGGCCTCGCTGACGTGGGTCAGGCCGTTGTCCAGGAAGAACCGGAGGTCCCACACGTCCTCGTCCTGCAGGGCGACGTTCCAGTCGCCCACGAGGGCGACCTGCGCCTGCGCGTCGTCCTCGACCCACTGCCGGGCGTGGTCCTTGAGGACCCGCAGCCACTCGAGCTTGTACGGCATGTGGGGGTCCTCCAGGCCGCGCCCGTTGGGGACGTAGAGGGACCAGACGCGGACCCCGGCGCACGTGGCGCCGATCGCCCGCGCCTCCTGCACCGGGTCCTCGCCGGGCTTGCCGAAGGCCGGCTGGCCCGGGAAGGTGCGCTCGACGTCGTCGAGGCCCACGCGGGAGGCGATCGCCACCCCGTTCCACTGGCTCAGGCCGAAGTGGGCGACGTCGTAGCCCATGAACTCGAAGAGCTCCCAGGGGAAGTTCTCGTCCTTGGCCTTGGTCTCCTGGATGGCCAGGACGTCCACGTCGGAGCGCTGCAGCCACGCCTCCACGCGGTCGGCGCGGGCGCGGACGGAGTTCACGTTCCAGGTGGCGATCTTCATGACGCCCACGTTACCGGCTGGCCCGGACGGGAATCCCCGCAGGGCGCTTCGCACCGCCGGCGGCTGGCTCCTCGGCCTGCCCGCCACCGACGTCGGCGTCTTCTCCACGGAATCGGCCGCGGCGGCCTTACCCGCCGTCCTCCTGCTCAGCCTCGGGGCGCAGCTGCTCGGGGTCCTCCTCGCCACCGTGCACTACCGGCGCGGGCGCCGCGCCGGGTGACGTGGGACTTCCCCGGGCTCCCGCCCCGCTCTGATTGCAGGTGCTAATTTCCTGCTGGCCCGCGCCCCCGGCGGAGCCGCCCCCCAGCAGGGAGAGACCCCATGAACCTCGCACGGACCGCGCTCGCCGTGTCCACCGCCGCCGCGCTCCTGTTCGGCGGACTGCCGGCCGCGCTCGCCGCCCCCTCCGCCCCGGCCGGGATCCTGCCCGCGGAGTCCGCCCCGACCGGTCCCGCCCCGGCCAGGGCGGCCCTGCCGGAGGACCTCCCGCCCGCGGAGGACCTCCGGCCCGCGGGGAGGACCCCCGCCGCGCTCCTCGACGGAGGATCAGCCGGCGAGGCGGCCCCCGTCCCGGCCGCAGCGGACGGCGCAGGACAGGCCGCCGGTCAGGCCGCGGGACTGCCCGGTGCCGGCGAGCCGGCCGCGGCCGCCGCGGCCGGCGCCCACCCGACCACGGTGGAGCAGATCACCGAGGCCTTCAAGGTCGTCAACGACCACCGGAGCCAGGCCCGGCGTGCCCCTCTCGTCTACAACTCCGCCCTGTCCCGCAACGCCCAGCAGTGGGCCGAGACGATGGCCCGGAACGGGAAGGAGCTGCGCAACCCCGACCCCTGGGCGGGCGTGCCCGCCGGCGCCGTCCGGATGGACCAGTACTACGGCCGGGGCGAGTTCACCGGAGCCTTCGCGGGCGTCGACGCCGTCGAGGCCCTCACCCACTACCTCCTGGACTTCTACCCGCGCAACGGGACCGACCAGTTCGCCCGGGACCTGACCCACCTCGGGATCGGCGTGAGTCACGTGGCCACCTCGGGCCCGGAGGGACCCGGGTGGGAGACCTACCTGACGGTCTACTTCTACGCCTATCCGCCCGGCCACTCCGTGCCCGGCACCTCGGCGACGCCGGCGGGTGCCTTCGTGCCCCCGGTGAGCACTCCGTCCTACAGTGTGCGGGGCGCCATCGGCACCAAGTACCACCGCCTGGGCGGCGCCGCCGTGCTCGGCGAGCCCACCATGAACGAGCGCGGCGGCCTCATCGAGGGCGGCGTCTACCAGCCGTTCCGGAAGGGCACCCGCACCACCACGATCTACTGGGCCCCGGCCAACGGGGCGCTCGCGGTGAAGAACTACGGCTCGATCGGCCGGAAGTGGGTCGCCGCCGGGCGCGAGCACTCCTACGGCCTGCCGGTCACGGACGAGCGTCCCGTCACCGGAGGGGCCTACCAGGTCTTCCGCCGCGACGGGCGCAGCACCACGGTGATGTGGAGCCCCGCGACCGGTTCCCGCGCGATCAAGCAGTACGGGGCGATCGGGCGGGCCTGGAAGGCCGCGGGCTCCGAGCGCGGCTGGGGCTTCCCGGTCACCGACGAGTACCGCCACGGCGCCGAGGTGCGCCAGCGCTTCGCGAAGGGCTACACCGCCCACTACGCCGCCGGGCGCACCTGGGTCACCCGCTGACGCCCCGCCCGGCGGGCACGGCGGAGCCCCGCACCCCGGACGGGGTGCGGGGCTCCGCTGTGCTCGTGGGGGCCGGTGCTCAGCCGCGCCACCAGTCGTCGAGGATCGTGGCCGGAGTGGTGCGCTTGTGCCGGGTGGTCAGCCACCGCTGCTCGATCTTCTCGGCCACGGCGTCGTCCACCTCCCGGCCCTCGAGGTAGTCGTCGATGTCGTCGTAGCTCAGCCCCAGCTCGGCCTCGTCGGTCTGCCCGGGCGTGCCGTCGAGCAGGTCGGCGGTGGGCGCCTTGGCCCACAGCCGCTCGTCGGCGCCCAGGGTCTTCGCGAGGAGCCGGTTCTGCCGCTTGTCGAGGCCGAACAGCGGCAGCACGTCCGCGCCGCCGTCGCCGTACTTGGTGAAGAACCCGGTCACGGACTCCGCGCCGTGGTCGGTGCCGATCACCAGCAGGTTCCGCTCCCCGGCGAGCGCGTACTGGGCGATCATCCGCACGCGGGCCTTGATGTTGCCCTTGTTGAAGTCGGAGACCTCCCGGCCCGTGGCCTGCCGGAACTCGCCCTCGAAGCCGTCGACGGCGGGGGCCACGTTGTAGGTCACCGTGGTCGCCGGGCGGATGAACTCCAGGGCCGCCTGGGCGTCGTCCTCGTCGTGCTGCACCTTGTAGGGCAGGCGCACGGCCACGAAGTCCGCCGCCACGCCCTCCCCGGCGAGCCGTTCCACGGCCAGCTGGGCGAGCCGCCCGGCCAGCGTGGAGTCGAGGCCACCGCTGATCCCGAGCACGAAGCCGTTCGTGCGGCTGGCCCGGAGGTAGTCGCAGAGGAAGCCGACGCGCGCTTCGATCTCCTCCTGGGGGTCGATCTCGGGCTTCACGCCCATCTCGTCGATGATTGCTGCCTGCAGTTTACGCATGCACCCCATGCTAGTGCGGGGCTCTCGCGGACCCGCAAGGACGCCGCCGGAGGAGCCGCGTAGGATGCGGGCCATGCCCCTGCACCGCTCCAGGACCCCCGGCCGGCCGCGCGAGCGCGCGTCCCGCCGGGCCACCACCGTGGGCGCCGCCACCGGTGTCCTGCTGGCCGGGGTCGTGCTGTCCGGGTGCGGCGCCTCGAGCGCCGCGGAGCGCGTCGACGTCTACGCCGCCTCCTCCCTCACCGGGGCGTTCACGGACCTGGCCACCGCGTTCGAGGAGCAGCACCCGGGCGTGGACGTGGCCCTGAACTTCGCCGGCTCGGCCGACCTCGCCGTCCAGATCGCCGAGGGGGCCCCCGCCGACGTGTTCGTCGCCGCGGACGAGCCGACCATGCAGCGGGTCGTGGCCTCGGGCCGGGCGGTGGGCGAGCCGCTGGCGCTGGCCACCAACCGCCTGACCATCGCCGTGGCCGAGGGCAACCCGCACGGGGTGCGCTCGCTGGCCGATCTCCGGCGGGAGGACCTGGCCACCGTGGTGTGCGCCGAGCAGGTCCCGTGCGGGCGGGCCGCCCGCACGGCCGAGCAGCGCGCCGGGGTCTCCCTGCGGCCCGTGAGCGAGGAGAACTCCGTGACCGACGTCCTGGGCAAGCTCCGCTCCGGGCAGGCCGACGCGGGGCTCGTCTACGTCACCGACGTGGCCGCCCACGAGGACGAGCTGGACGGTGTCCCCCTCCCCGGCGCCGCGGCGAACTCCTACACGGTGGTGGGCGTGGACGGCGGAGTCCAGGAGCGGGCCTCCGAGTTCGTGGCCTTCGCGACCGGACCGGCCGGCCGCGAGCAGCTCGAGCGCCACGGCTTCGGCGTGCCGGACTGACCGGCCCGGCGCACCGGACCCACCCGCCCCACGACCCCGAGACCCGACGACAACGAGACCCGAAGAGCACCGGACCCGACGACGAGCACCGCGAACCAGGAGACCAGCATGAGCGAGCAGCACGGCACCGACCACCGCAACATCCTCGTGGAGACCCGCGGGCGGGTCGGGATCATCACCCTCAACCGGCCGAAGGCGCTCAACGCCCTCGACGAGGCGACCCTGCAGGAGGTCGTGGCCGCCTCCGCCGCGCTGGACGCCGACCCCGGGATCGGGGCGATCCTCCTCACCGGTTCGGAGAAGGCCTTCGCCGCGGGCGCAGACATCAAGGAGATGGCCGGTCGCGGCGCCCCGGAGATGTACCTCGCGGACTGGTTCGCGGGCTGGGAGGCCTTCACCCGGGTCCGCACCCCCGTGGTCGCCGCGGTCTCGGGCTACGCCCTGGGCGGCGGCTGCGAGCTGGCGATGATGTGCGACGTCCTGGTGGCCGCGGACACGGCCCGCTTCGGACAGCCCGAGATCAACCTCGGGGTGATCCCGGGGATGGGCGGCTCCCAGCGCCTGGCCCGCGCCGTGGGCAAGGCCAAGGCCATGGACATGGTCCTCACCGGCCGGACGATCGACGCCGAGGAGGCCGAGCGGGCCGGGCTCGTCTCCCGCGTGGTGCCCGCCGCGGACCTGCTCGAGGAGGCCCTGGGCGTCGCCGGGACCGTCGCGGCGAAGTCCCTGCCCGCGGCCATGGCCGCGAAGGAGGCCGTCAACGCCGCCTTCGAGACCACGCTGGCGCAGGGCGTGCAGTTCGAGCGCCGGCTCTTCCACGCGCTGTTCGCCACCGAGGACCAGAAGGAGGGCATGGCGGCGTTCGCCGACAAGCGCGAGCCGCGGTTCACGCACCGCTGAGCGCCGCCGCCGGCACGGGTCCCGGCGGGCTAACGTGGTCCCATGCCCGAACACGCAGCCGCCGCCTGGCACGTCCGCGAGTCCGCCCTCACCCCCGAGGACGCCGGGGCCCGGGAGTCGATCTTCGCCCTGGCCAACGGCTACGTGGGCGTGCGCGGCACTCTGGACGAGGCCCAGCCGAGCGTCTCCCGCGGCACGTTCATGTCGGGGGTCTACGAGTACCACCCGCTGTCCTACCCCGAGGGCGGCTACGGGCACCCCGACCACGGGCAGGCCGTGATCGGCGTCGCCGACGGGACCACCGTGCGCCTGCAGGTCGACGGCGTCCCGCTCGACGTCCGTGAGACACCGCCGGAGGAGCACGACCGGGTGCTGGACCTGCGCGCGGGCACGGTGCGCCGGCGGACCGAGTGGGTCACCCCCCGCGGCGCCCGGATGCGGCTGACCTCCACGCGGGTGGTCTCGCTGGTCCACCGCTCGGTCTCGGCCGTCCGCTACGAGGTCGAGGCCCTGGACCGGGCGGTCCAGGTGGTGGTGCGCTCCGACCTCGTGGCCAACGGCACGCCGCCCAAGGTGCACAACTCCGACCCGCGGGTGGCCGAGGTCCTCGAGCGGCCCTTCCGGGCCCGGCTCAGCCGCTGCCACGAGACGGGCGGGGTCCTGGTGCACCGGACCCACGGGAGCCGGATCGGGGTGGCCGCCGCCGTGGACCACGCCGTGGAGCTGCCGGAGGACGGCGCGGTCAGCACCCAGTGCGACGACGACCAGGTGGTCACCACCCTCGTGACGGACCTCCGCCCCGGGGAGCGAGCCGGGTTCGTCAAGTACCTCTGCCACGTGATGTCCACGGACGACCCGTCCGTCGACCTGCAGGAACGGGCCCTCGCCGGCCTGGACGGCGCCCGGCGGCGGGGCTGGGACGGCCTGCTCGCCGACCAGCGGAGCGAGCTGGACGAGTTCTGGGAGGGCGCCGACGTGGAGCTCGACAGCGACCCCGAGCTGCAGCTGGCGGTCCGCTTCGACCTGTTCCAGCTCCTGCAGTCGGCCGCCTGCGTCAGCGGCGCCCCGGTCGGGGCGAAGGGCCTCACCGGGGGCGGCTACAGCGGCCACACCTTCTGGGACATCGAGGGCTTCGTGCTGCCGGCGCTGGCCCTGCTCCGCCCGCTCGACGCCGCCCGGCTGCTGCGCTGGCGCTCCTCCACCCTGGACCGGGCGCGCGAGCGCGCCGGGGTCCTCGGCCTGGCCGGCGCCTCCTTCCCGTGGCGCACCATCGACGGGCACGAGGTCTCGGCGTACTGGCCCGCCAGCACCGCGGCCATGCACGTCAACGCCGACATCGCCCGGGCGTTCTGCTGGTACGCCGACGTCACCGGCGAGGACCTCACCACGGTCGGCGGCCTCGACGTCCTCGTGGAGACGGCACGCGTGTGGGCCGCCATGGCGCACGAGGACCACGAGGGCCGCGTCCACCTGTTCGGCATGACCGGGCCCGACGAGTACACGGGCGTCGTCGACGACAACGTCTTCACCAACCTCATGGCCCGGGGCAACCTGCGGGCCGCCGCGGACGCGTGCGAGCGGCACCCCGAGCACGTGGGGCGGCTGCGGGTGACGGCGGAGGAGATGCAGCAGTGGCGGCGGACGGCCGAGGCCGTCCACGTGCCCTACGACGCCGTGCTCGGCGTCCACCCCTCCAACGAGGGGTTCACGACCTACGGCGAGTGGGACTTCGGGTCCCTCCGCAACGCCTATCCGATCGAGAAGAACGCGCACTACGCGAAGGTCTACCGCCGCCAGGTGGTCAAGCAGGCCGACCTCGTGCTGGCGCTGTGGTGGTGCTCCGAGGCGTTCACCGCCGAGCAGACCGCCCGGGACCTGGACTACTACGAGCAGCGCACCGTCCGCGACTCGTCGCTGTCGGCCTCGGTCCAGGCCGTGGTCTGCGCCCGGGTCGGCCACCTCGACCTCGCGCTCTCCTACCTGCGGGAGTCCGCGCTCGTGGACCTGCGGGACCTGCAGGGGGACAGCCAGGGGGGTCTGCACCTGGCCGCCGCCGCCGGGTCGTGGCTGGCCGTGGTCTGCGGGTTCGGCGGGCTGCGCACGGAGGGGCCCGAGCTGCGCCTGGCCCCGCGTCTGCCCGAGGGCCTGCACCGGCTCGCCTTCCGCCTCCGGTGGCACGGGCACCGCATCGGCGTGGAGGTCACCCGGTCGGGCACGGTCGTGCGGCTGCTGGACGACGCCGCCGGCGAGGTGCCCGTGCGCGTCGACGACGAGCTGCTGACGGTGACGGCGGAGCGCGCGGCGAGCGCCCCGCTGCGCACGCCCCGTCCCCCGACGCCCACGCCGCGCCAGCCCCCGGGCCGGGAGCCGGAGGCCTGACGGTCCGGCGTCCTCCCCGCACCGGCTACCCTGGCCGTGTGGGTGAGACGTGGAGCGGGCCGGAGCCCGGCTGGACCGAGCCCCCGCCGGAGGTCCTGAGCGGGTGGGACCCGGCCGACCCCGGGACGACCGCTCCCCACGCGCCCGGAACCGCTGACTCCGCCGCCCTACGCACGACGGCGCGCGCCGTCCGCACGACGTCGGCCGCACCGCTCGAGGTGCTCACCCGCGTCTGGGGCTACGACGCCTTCCGGGGCCGGCAGGCCGAGATCGTCGAGGCCGTCACCCGCGGCGAGGACGCGCTCGTGCTCATGCCCACCGGCGGCGGCAAGAGCCTGTGCTACCAGATCCCCGCGCTCGTCCGGGAGGGCACCGGCGTCGTCGTCAGCCCGCTCATCGCGCTCATGCACGACCAGGTCGACGCCCTCGAGCAGGTCGGTGTGCGCGCCGCGTACCTCAACTCCACCCAGACGGCCGAGGAGCGCCGCGCCGTCGAGCGCCGTCTCCTGGCCGGCGAGCTCGACCTGCTCTACCTCGCTCCCGAGCGGCTGCCGGCGGCGGCCGATCTGCTCGACCGCGCCCGCATCGCGCTCTTCGCCGTCGACGAGGCGCACTGCGTGGCCCAGTGGGGCCACGACTTCCGCCCCGACTACCTCGGGCTGACGATCCTCCACGACCGCTGGCCCGGGGTCCCGCGCATCGCCCTCACCGCCACCGCGACCGCGGAGACGCGCGAGGAGATCGTCCGCAACCTCCGCCTGGACGACGCCCGCGTCTTCGTCTCCAGCTTCGACCGGCCCAACATCCAGTACCGGGTCGGGCCGAAGAAGGAGGCCCGCCGGCAGCTGCTGCAGCTCATCCGGACCGAGCACGACGGCGAGGCCGGCATCGTCTACTGCCTCAGCCGCGCCTCGGTCGAGCGCACGGCGGAGTGGCTGGCCGGCCAGGGCGTGACCGCACTGCCGTACCACGCCGGCCTGTCCGCCGAGCTGCGCTCGCAGCACCAGACCCGCTTCCTGCGCGAGGACGGCGTCGTCATGGTCGCGACCATCGCCTTCGGCATGGGGATCGACAAGCCCGACGTGCGCTTCGTCGCCCACCTCGACCTGCCCAAGAGCGTCGAGGGCTACTACCAGGAGACCGGCCGCGCCGGGCGCGACGGGCTGCCGTCGACGGCGTGGCTGGCCTACGGGCTGCAGGACGTCGTCCAGCAGCGGCGGATGATCGAGGACGGCGAGGGGGACCGGCAGCGCAAGCGCGCCCAGTCGCTCCACCTCGACGCGATGCTCGCGCTGTGCGAGACGGTGCAGTGCCGCCGCCAGCAGCTGCTGCGCTACTTCGGCGAGGAGAGCGGGCCGTGCGGCAACTGCGACACCTGCCTGAACCCGCCCGAGGCCTTCGACGGCACGGTCCCGGCGCAGAAGCTCATGTCCACGATCGTGCGGCTGCAGCGGGAGCGGGGCCAGCAGTTCGGCGCCGGTCACCTGGTGGACATCCTGCTCGGCCGGGAGACCGAGCGGGTGGTGCGGATGCGCCACACCGAGCTCACCACCTTCGGCATCGGCACCGAGCTGGGCGACCAGGAGTGGCGCGGGGTGGTGCGCCAGCTGCTCGCCCAGGGCCTGCTCCAGGTGCAGGGCGAGTACGGCGTCCTGGCGATCACCGACGCGGCCGGGGAGGTGCTGCGCGGGCAGAAGGAGGTGCGCCTGCGCCGCGAGCCCGAGCGGGGAAAGACGGTCCGGAAGCCGAGGACCGGTGCTGCGGCACCGGTCCTCGACGAGCCCCAGCGGGAGCTCTTCCAGCAGCTGCGGACCTGGCGCGCGAGCGCGGCGAAGGAGCAGGGCGTGCCGGCGTACGTCGTCTTCACCGACGCGACCCTCGCCGCGATCGCGCAGGCCCGGCCGAGCTCGCCGGGCGAGCTGCGCGGCATCTCCGGCGTCGGCGACGCCAAGCTGGAGCGCTACGGCCAGGCCGTCCTCCAGGCCGTCGCCGGAGGCTGAGCCCCGCCCCCGCCCGACGGCACCGGCAGCCGGAAGGGATCCGCAGCCGCGTCCTGTACGGCCTATGGATGGCCGCAGATGCGGATAAAGTGGGGCCATGACCGAGCTCAGGATCGCCGACGCCGCCCGTTTCCTCGGCGTCAGCGACGACACCGTCCGGCGCTGGATCGACCAGGGCACGCTGGGCGGCGCCCGGAGCGCGAGCGGCCAGACCGTGGTGGACGGACTGGAGCTGGCCCGCCTGCTCAAGGAGCGCTCCGTCCGCCCCGAGGACCCCGCGCGCGTCGCCAGCTCGGCGCGCAACCGGTTCGTGGGGCTGGTCACCGAGGTCGTCTCGGACACCGTGATGTCCCAGGTGGAGCTGCAGTGCGGCCCGCACCGGGTGGTCTCGCTCATGAGCACCGAGGCCGTCCGGGACCTGGGCCTGGAGCCCGGGCGCGTGGCCACGGCCGTCGTCAAGTCGACCGACGTCGTCGTCGAGACCCCGGGGACGTGAGGCAGCGGTGCAGGCCAGGGGCTCCACCTCTCGCACGGACGCCCTGACCGCGCTCGCCGAGCCGGCCGGGGCGCCGTGATCCGGCGCCGTCCCCGCGGCTTCACCGCCGTCCCCGGCTGGGTGTGGGTCCCGGCGGCCCTGGGCGCCCTGGTGGTGGTCCTGCCGGTCGTCGGGATGCTCGCCCGGGTGGACTGGGCCGGGTTCCTGGGCCTGATCAGCTCGCCCTCGGCGCTGCGGGCCCTCGGGCTGAGCCTGCGCACGGCCTCCGCGAGCACCGCGCTGTGCGTGCTCCTCGGCGTGCCCCTGGCGCTGCTGCTGGCCCGCACCGAGTTCCCCGGCCGGCGCGCGCTGCGCGGCCTCGTGCTGCTCCCGCTGGTCCTGCCGCCCGTCGTCGGCGGACTCGCGCTGCTGTACACGTTCGGGCGCCACGGCCTGATCGGCCGCCACCTGGAGCTGGCCGGGATCAGCATCGCCTTCTCGACCGCCGCCGTGGTCCTCGCCCAGACCTTCGTGTCCCTGCCGTTCCTGGTGGTCAGCCTCGAGGGCGCGCTGCGCACGGCGGGGGAGCGCTACGAGCGGGTCGCCGCGACCCTCGGCGCGGGGCCGGGCACGGTGCTGCGCCGGGTGAGCCTCCCGCTGACCCTGCCGGGACTGGCGTCCGGTGCCGTGCTGGCCTTCGCCCGCAGCCTCGGGGAGTTCGGGGCCACCCTGACCTTCGCCGGCAGCCTCGAGGGCGTCACCCGCACGCTGCCGCTGGAGATCTACCTGCAGCGCGAGACCGACCCCGACGCCGCGATCGCGCTGTCGCTCGTGCTCGTGCTGGTGGCGGTGCTCGTCGTGGGGATCTCGGCGCCCGGGCGCCGCCGCACGCGGACCCCGGGCACCGGCCGCAGCCCGGGGACGGCGGCATGAGCCTGCACGTCACCGCGCGGCTGGGCGCCCGCGGCCTCGACCTCGCCGCGACCGTGGCCGAGGGGCAGACCCTGGCCGTCACCGGGCCCAACGGCGCGGGCAAGTCCTCCCTGCTCGAGATCGTGGCGGGCCTGCTCGTGCCGGACACCGGCCGCGCCGTCCTCGACGGCCGGACCCTCTTCGACCTCGACGCCGCCGGGCGCGGCCCGTGGGTCCCGGCGCACGACCGCGGAGTGGTCCTGCTCGCCCAGGACCCGCTGCTGTTCCCGCACCTGAGCGTGCTCGAGAACGTCGCGTTCGGGCCCCGCTCCCGCGGCACGGACCGGCGCCGGGCGCGCGGGACGGCCGCGCAGTGGCTCGACGCCGTGGACGCCGCCGCCCTCGCCGGCCGCCGCCCCGCCGAGCTGTCCGGCGGGCAGGCGCAGCGCGTCGCCGTGGCCCGGGCGCTCGCCGCCGACCCCCGGGTGCTGCTGCTCGACGAGCCCTTCGCCTCCCTCGACAGCACGGTCGCCCCCGCCCTGCGCGAGCTCCTGCGGCGGGTCCTCGCCGGGCGGATGGCCGTGGTCGTCACGCACGACCCCGCGGACGTCCGGGCCCTCGCCGACGCCGAGGTGCACCTGGAGCGCGGGCGGATCGTCGGCGGGTCCTGACCCGCCGGGGAGACCGGCTCAGCCCGCCCGGATGCCGCCCACGATGAGCAGGCCCAGCTCCCGGTAGGCGCCGGGGCCCTCCACCCCGCCCATGCCCGTGCGCTGCTGGATCCGGTCCATGGCCGAGGAGATCATCTCCGCGATGAACCCGGTGGGCACCGGGCGGAACTCGCCGCGGGCCACGCCCTCCGCCACGAGCTCCGCGAGCTTGGCCGAGGCAATCCGCGTGTTGCGCTCGTAGACCTCCGAGGCCACCGGGGACCCGGCCACGTCCTGCAGGAACCGGGCCGAGGCCGGCCGCAGCTGCTCGGCCATCGCCTCGAGGTACGCGAGCAGCCGGTGCCCCGCCCCGCCGGGGCCGCGCAGGGCCTCCTCGGTGCCCCGGCTGACCTGCTTGAAGAACGCCACGAGCACGGTCCGCACCAGCTCCTCCCGGCTGCCGGCCAGGGCGTAGATCGTGGCCTTCGAGCAGTGCAGCCGCGCCGCCGCGCCGTCCATGGTGAAGTCGCGGAAGCCCTCGCGCAGGAAGATCCCGAGCAGCTCGTCGAAGAGCTGCTGCTGACGGGGCGTGCGGGGCGGGGTCCCGCGCGCCGCGACTGGCCGAGTGAGGTGTGTCACAGTACGATCGTACCTACAACCGTACTGTTCGACCGGTCCCGGCGGGCCACCTCTCCGCCCGGACCGACGAGAGGACATCCCATGACTCCGGTCCTGCGCGGGGAATCCCCGTCCGTGGAGCACGTCGCCGGCATCCCCTTCCCGGACGCCGACCTCTTCTCCTTCGCCGCCCTCCTGCCGTCCGCCGAGCGCGCCCGGCTGGCCCGGCTCCACGACTACCTGCAGGCGGAGATCCGCCCCGCCGTCGTCGGGCCGTGGAACCGGGAGGAGTTCCCCGCCCACCTGCTCCCGGGGCTGGCCGCCCACGGCCTGGGCGAGCTGGAGCTCTCCGGCGCGAGCCGGCTGTACCGGGGGCTGGCCTACACCGAGGTCGCCCGGGCGGACGTGTCCCTGAGCGCCCTGGTCGGCATCCACAACGAGCTCATCCTCGGGCTGATCGACGCGCTGGGCTCGGCCGAGCAGAAGGCCCGGTGGCTGCCGGAGCTGCGCTGCTTCCGGGCCCTCGGGGCCTTCGCCCTCACCGAGCCCGAGCACGGCTCCGACATCGCCGGGGGACTGGCCACCACGGCCGTCCGGGACGGGGGCGAGTGGGTGCTCACCGGGACCAAGCGCTGGATCGGGGCCGGCACGATCGCCGACGTCGCGATCGTCTGGGCCCGCGACGCCGCCGACGGGCAGGTCAAGGGCTTCCTCGTGGAGACCGACCGCCCGGGGTGGTCCGCCACGAAGATCGAGCACAAGATCGGGCTGCGGATCATGCAGAACGCCGACATCGTCCTGGACGAGGTCCGCGTCCCCGCCGCCAACGCGCTGCCCGGTGCGGGCAGCTTCGCGTCCGCCAACGAGATGCTGCGCAACTCCCGCGCCTGGGTCGGCTGGCAGGGCGCCGGCGTCCAGCTCGCGATCTTCGACGTCGCCCGCGCCTACGCGCTGGAGCGCCGGCAGTTCGGCCGGCCCCTGGCCGCGTTCCAGCTCGTGCAGGAGCCGCTGGCCCGGATCCTCGGCAACGCCACCGCCTCCCTGGGCCTGATGGCCCAGCTCGCCCGGCTGCAGGAGGACGGCACCTTCGACATGCCGCACGCGGCCCTGGCCAAGGCCACCACCACGTCCCTCGCCCGGCAGTCCGCGGCCCTGGGCCGGAGCCTGCTCGGCGGCAACGGCGTGGTCACCGACCACGAGATGGCCAAGCTCTTCAACGACGTCGAGATCCTCTACACCTACGAGGGCACCTACGAGATCAACGCCCTCATCGTGGGCCGCGCCGTCACCGGCGTCTCCGCCTTCGTCTGAACCGCCCCCGGACCGAGCCACCCCGGCCCGCGCCACCCCCGAAAGGACACCGCATGGACGTCACCGACACCTCCGCCCTCGTCACCGGCGCCGCCTCCGGGCTCGGCGCCGCCACCGCCGCGATGCTCGCCGCGCGCGGCGTGCGCGTCGTCGCCGTGGACCTCCCGTCCGCGATCGAGCAGGCGCCCGCCGTCGAGGGCCTCCGCTACGTGCCCGCCGACGTCACCGACCGCGACGCCGTGGGCGAGGCCGTGGCCGCCGCCGCCGACGCCGGGCCGCTGCGCACCGTGGTCAACTGCGCCGGCATCGGCCCGTCCGCCCGCGTGCTGGGCAGGCGGGGGGTGCACGACCTCGACCTGTTCGAGACCGTCCTGCGCGTCAACCTCCTCGGCACCTTCACGGTCCTCGCGCTCGCCGCGGAGCGGATCGCCGCCACCGGACCCGTCGACGACGACGGGCAGCGCGGGCTGATCGTCAACACCGCCTCCGTCGCGGCGTTCGAGGGCCAGATCGGGCAGGCCGCCTACGCGGCCTCGAAGGGCGGGGTGCACAGCCTGGGCATCACCGCGGCCCGGGACCTCGCGAGCTCCGGCATCCGCGTGAACACCATCGCGCCCGGCGTGATCGAGACGCCCATGCTCGCGTCCGTCGGCGAGGAGTTCCGGGCCGGGCTCGCCGCCGGGGTGCCCTTCCCGCGCCGGCTCGGGCGCCCGGAGGAGTTCGCGCAGCTCGTGGCGTCCTTCCTGGACAACGACTACCTCAACGGCACCACGGTCCGCATGGACGGGGCCCTCCGGATGGCCCCGCGCTGAGCGGTCCCGGCGGCCCATAGACTGGGGTCCATGACCACCGACTTCTCGCCCGTCGACCTCGCCACCGCCCGTGAACGCCTCCGCCGGCAGATCGTCGACCTCGCCGTGGTGCGCGGCAAGGTCACGCTGGCCAGCGGCATCGAGGCCGACTACTACGTGGACCTGCGCCGCGTGACCCTGCACCACGAGGCCTCCCGCTACGTGGGCCAGGTGATGCTCGCGATGCTGGACGAGGCCGGGATCGACTTCGAGGCCGTGGGCGGGCTGACCATGGGCGCCGACCCGGTGGGCCACTCCATCATGCGCGCCGCGGGCGACGAGGGCCGGGCCGTGGACGCGTTCGTGGTCCGCAAGGGCCAGAAGAGCTACGGCATGGGCCGCCAGGTGGAGGGCCCTCCCGTGGAGGGCCGCGACGTCGTCGTCGTCGAGGACACCTCCACGACCGGGGGCTCCGCGCTCACCGCGGTGGAGGCCCTGCAGCGGGCGGGGGCCAACGTGGTGGCCGTCGCCATCATCGTGGACCGGCGGACCGGCGCCAAGGAGCGGATCCAGGAGACGGCGGGCGTGCCCTGCCTCTACGCCTTCACGAAGGACGAGCTCGGACTTGACTGACCCCGCCGGCGAGGCCGCCGGGCCCGCGGTGGGCGTCGGCCCGTGGGAGGGCCCCTGGCCCGAGGGCGAGCAGTGGGACCCGGAGCTGCTGGCGCACGGGGACCGGCGCAACGTCGTGGACGGCTACCGGTACTGGACCATGGAGGCGATCGTCGCCGACCTCGACACCCGCCGGCACGGCTTCCACGTGGCCGTCGAGAACTGGCAGCACGACCTCAACATCGGGTCCGTGGTGCGCACCGCCAACGCCTTCCTCGCCCGGGAGGTGCACATCGTGGGGCGGCGGCGCTGGAACCGGCGCGGCGCCATGGTGACCGACCGCTACCAGCACGTGCGCCACCACGCGAGCGTCGAGGAGTTCACCGCCTGGGCGGAGGCCGAGGGGCTGCCGGTCATCGGGATCGACAACTTCCCGGACTCCCGGCAGCTCGAGACCTACGACCTGCCGGAGCGCTGCGTGCTGGTGTTCGGGCAGGAGGGGCCCGGACTGAGCCCCGAGATGCACGCGGCGGCCGGGGCGACCCTGTCGATCGCCCAGTTCGGGTCCACGCGCTCGATCAACGCCTCCGCCGCGGCCGCCGTGGCGATGCACGCCTGGGTCCGGCGCCACGTGTTCGGCCAGCCGGCCGGCTGACCTCGCGACCCGCGGCGCCCGTCCGTCGTCCAACGGCCTCTCGTTGGCTAGAGTGGGAGCCAGGCCGCACCCGAACCGAAGGAGCCAGCATGCCCATCGCAACCCCTGACGTCTACGCCGAGATGATCGACAAGGCCAAGGAGAAGGGCTTCGCCTACCCGGCCATCAACGTCACCTCCTCCCAGACCCTCAACGCCGCCATCCGCGGCTTCGCCGAGGCGGGCTCGGACGGCATCATCCAGGCCTCCACCGGCGGTGCCGCCTACTGGTCCGGGGCCTCCGTCAAGGACATGGTCACCGGGTCGCTCGCGATGGCCGCGTTCGCCCGCGAGGTCGCGAAGAACTACGACGTCAACATCGCGCTGCACACCGACCACTGCCCGCAGGACAAGCTCGAGGGCTTCGTGCTGCCGCTGCTCGAGGAGTCGGAGAGGGCCGTGGCCCGCGGCGAGGACCCGATCTTCCAGTCCCACATGTGGGACGGCTCCGCGATCGAGCTCGACGAGAACCTCAAGATCGCCCAGGAGCTCCTGGCCCGCACCCACAAGGCCAAGATCATCCTCGAGGTCGAGATCGGCGCCGTCGGCGGCGAGGAGGACGGCGTGGAGAACGAGATCAACGAGGACCTGTACTCCACGGTCGCGGACGGGCTCAAGACCGTCGAGGCCCTCGGCGCCGGGGAGAACGGCCGCTACATCACGGCCCTGACCTTCGGCAACGTGCACGGCGTGTACAAGCCCGGAGGGGTCAAGCTGCGCCCGGAGCTGCTGCAGCAGATCCAGCAGGAGGTCGGCGCCAAGATCGGCAAGGACCGTCCCTTCGACCTCGTCTTCCACGGCGGCTCCGGCTCCTCCGCGCAGGAGATCGCCGACGCCGTCTCCTACGGCGTGGTCAAGATGAACGTGGACACCGACACCCAGTACGCGTTCACCCGCCCCGTCGCCGGGCACATGCTCGCGAACTACGACGGCGTCCTGAAGATCGACGGCGAGGTCGGCAACAAGAAGAAGTACGACCCGCGCGTGTGGGGCGCCCTGGCCGAGGAGTCCATGGCCGCCCGCGTGGTCGAGGCGTGCCAGAACCTCGGCTCCGCCGGGACCTCCGTCAAGTAGCCGCAGCACCCTCCTCCGCGGTCGCGGAGACCGACGGCGGCGCCCCTGCCCGAGCGGGGCGCCGCCGTCGCCCGTCCCGGCCCGCCCCGCACGACCCCGCAGTTCCGCGCACCGAAAGGACCCCGTCCCCATGAGTCTCGCCGGCAAGAACCTGCTCGACGGCCCCGACCCCACCCACCTCTCGGAGGACCCCGGGCTCGTCGAGCGCATCGCGGCGGGCGACGAGGCGGAGGACCTCGCCGCGCGCTTCCCGAAGGCCTCCCTCGCGTGGGCCATGTGCGCCGAGGACGCCCTCGCCGAGGGCCGCACCCTCGAGGCGTACGCCTTCGCCCGGGTGGGCTACCACCGCGGCCTGGACGCCCTGCGCGGGCACGGCTGGAAGGGGCACGGGCCCATCCCGTTCTCCCACGAGCCCAACCGGGGCTTCCTCCGCGCGCTGTCCGCCCTCGGCCGCGCCGCGGCGGCGATCGGCGAGTTCGACGAGGCCGAGCGCATCCAGAAGTTCCTCAACGACTCCGACCCCACCGCCGCGGAGCAGCTGCAGCGCTGACCCGCCCACGGCACCGGCCCGGGACCCTTCGGGGGCCCGGGCCGGTGCCGTGGGCGGGCAGGACGTGCCGTCCCGCGTGGGCTTGACCCGGTGGCCGGCAGCCCGCAATCTGATTGTCGACAACGGCGGTGCCCGCCGGAGCCGCCCGTCCGCGGCGCCCGGTCAGGACGCGGAGGAACGGGCGACGGCCGCGCCGTCGGCTCGGTACCCCGATCGGCCCGGGCCGGCCACCGCCCGGTCCGACGCCCCGGTCAGGACCTCCCGTCAGGACTCCCGTCCCGGGACGGGCAGGAGAAGGAGAGCAGCATGGTGAGCCGGCCGGCCCTTCCCCCGGTCGCCCAGGAGTCGACCCCCGCGCTCATCGCCCGGGTCCTGCGCGAGGCCATCGCGGACGGCCGCTTCCCGCCGGGGAGCCAGCTCGTGGAGCAGGAGCTGGCCAGGGAGCTCGGGGTGAGCCGCGGACCGCTGCGGGAGGCCATGCAGCGACTGACCCAGGAGGGCCTGCTCGTCGGCCGCCGCAACCGCGGCCTGTTCGTGATGGAGCTGACCGAGGACGCGGTCCGGGACATGTACCTGGCCCGGGAGGCCGTCGAGTGCGCCGCCGTGCGCCGGATCGGGGCCACGGGTGCCGGGCCCCGGGCGGCCGAGGCCCTGGCCGTGCCCCTGGCCCGCATGCGGGCCGCGGCCCCGGACCCGAACGGCCGGGAGATCTCCGAGGCGGACCTGCACTTCCACGAGCTGCTCGTGGAGCTCTCCGGCAGCCCCCGGCTGCTCAACATGCACGGGACGCTGCTCACCCAGATCCGGATGTCCCTCACCGGGATGCAGGGGACCTACGGGTCCGCCGACGCCCGCATCCGGGAGCACGTGGAGATCGTCGAGGCGCTCGGCGCGCAGGACGCGGACCGGGCCGAGACCCTGCTGCGCGCCCACATGCAGGACGGCCTCGAGCGGCTCCTCGACCGCTGAGCGGCCCCTGCCCGCCCGGCGCCGTCGGCTCAGGCCGGGCCGGCGCCGTTGCCGCGCCGTGGACCGCGGCCGGGGCGGCGCGGGCGCCAGGACGGCCGGGGCCGGTCCCGCCTCGGCAGGCGCACGTTCCACTCGCCCGCCCCGGGCAGGCGCCACCCCCGGCGCCGGGCCACGACGGTCACCGTGGCGGCCGTGAGGATCGCGGCGGCCATGCCCCAGTTGGGCAGGCCCAGGCCGTGCAGGACGGCCATCTCGGCGCTGCCGATCACCGCGCCGGTGGCGTAGAGGGTGTTGCCGCCGAAGATCATGGGCACCCGCCCCACGGCGATGTCGCGGATCATCCCGCCGCCCACGGCGGTGATCACCCCGATCAGCACGGCGGGCAGCCAGGTCAGGCCGACGTCGAGGGCCTTGGCGGTGCCCGTGGCGGCCCAGCAGCCCATGGCGAGGGCGTCGGCGACGATCAGCACGCGGTTCGTCCACCGGCCCTGCAGCTGCAGGAAGAACGCGATCGCCGCCCCGGCGATCGCCGTGCCGAGGTACGCGGGGTTGGTCAGGGCCACGGGGAAGCCCACCTGCAGCAGCGTGTCCCGCAGCAGGCCCCCGCCCAGCCCGGAGGCGATCGCCAGGATCACGAAGCCCACCGGGTCCAGCCTCAGCTGCCGTGCCACCGCTCCGCCCAGCACGCCGTTGGTCAGCACGCCCAGCAGGTCGACGGCGTCGAACGCCACGCTCGGGTCCAGACTCCCCACGACCACCTCATCTCCGGCGCACCGACGCCCGAGGGTAGCACCCGGACCGCGGCCGCCCTACGGCGGGCGCTCAGAGGAAGGGCCGCAGCGGCACCAGGACGGTCTCGGCGAACCAGGCCGCGGGGTGGCGCTCGTCCCACTGGTCGGCCGTGAGCTCCCGGCAGTTCTCGCTGTCGGCGGCGAAGATCCGCTCCATGTCCGCGGCGAAGTCCTCGTCGTGGATCTCCAGGTTCGTCTCGTAGTTGAAGCCCAGGCTCAGCCGGTCGATGTTGGCGGTGCCCACGATCGACCACTGCCCGTCGATGGTGGCGGTCTTGGCGTGGATCATGGCGTGCCGGTAGAGCAGCACGGTGATGTCCTCGGCCAGCAGCGTGGAGTAGAAGCCCCGGGAGAGCCAGTCGGCGAGCACGTGGTTGGAGTTCTCGGGCAGGATCACCCGCACGTCCACCCCGCGCCGGGAGGCCTCGACCAGGGCGTCGAGGATCTGCTGGTCGGGGATGAAGTAGGCGGTGGTCAGATAGATGTGGTCCGTGGCGCGGTGGATCGCGTCGAGGTAGACGCTGCGGATCGGGTAGACCAGGCTGGCCGGGATGTTGTTGATCGCCCGGACCCGGGAGTCCCACGCGCCCGGGTTCACGTGCGGCAGCTTCGGCCGCCGGGCCGAGGGGTGGTTCCACACGGCGGCGAAGGAGTGGCCGAGCTCGAAGGCGGCGGGGCCGGTGAGCCGCACGTGGGTGTCGCGCCACTGGGTGGCGTAGAGCGAGCCGATGTTGTAGCCGCCCACGAACCCGACCTCGTCGTCGACGACCAGCAGCTTGCGGTGGGTCAGCCCGGTGGCCTGCAGCGGGGTGAGCAGCAGGCGGGGGCGCAGGACGGGGAAGCGGTAGACGCGCACGTCGGGGTGGAAGCGGTAGAAGGAGTGCGGGACCACCAGGTTGCCGAAGCCGTCGTACATCACGTGCACCTGGACGCCGCGCTCGGCGGCGTCGTTGACGGCCTCCAGGAACTGCCGGCCGACCTCGTCGTCCTTCCAGATGAAGGTCTCCAGCAGGACCTGGCGCCGCGCCCCGCGGATCGCGGCGAGCATGTCCCGGTAGAGGTCCTCCCCGTAGGTGTAGGCCGTGGTCCCGGTGTCCGCGACGGCGCCCTCGAAGCTGCCGGGACGGGGGAAGCCGGAGCGCCGGGACCGGCTGCGGCGCTGGATCGCGTCGGTGGCCACCAGCGTGGCCACCACCACCGCCTGGACGGCCACCAGGCCCACGAGGGAGCGGACGGCGAGGGAGCGGAGCATGCGGGGGCCTGCGGCACGGGGGGACGTCATCTGCAGATCCTAGCCGCGGGGCGGTCCCGGGCGGTCCACCCGCGGCGGCCGGGCCGGCTCCTCGCGGGCGAGGTCCAGGGCCCGGGCCAGCCGCTGCACGCCCACCTCGGTGCGCTCGGGCGACGTGGAGGCGAAGCACAGCCGGAAGGCGTCCGGGAACCGGCCCGAGGGGGACAGCGCCGGGCCGGGGATGAAGGCCACGCCCTCGGCGAGGGCGAGCTCGAACAGCCGGGGGGTGGCCACCCGGGCGTCCTCGCCCTGGAGGGTGACCCAGAGGAAGAAGCCGCCCCCGGGGTCGGTCGTGCGCACCCGGGAGCCCAGGTGGCGGGCGATCGAGGCGTCCATGGCCTCCTTCCGGCGCCGGTACTCGACGCGCAGACCCGCGAGGTGCTCGTCGTAGCCGCCGCGGCGCACGAAGCGCTCGACGACGTGCTGGGCGGGCACGTTCGTGCACGTGTCCATGGCCTGCTTGCCGGCGATCAGCAGCCGGCGCAGCCGCGGGTCCGCGTCCACCCACCCGACGCGCAGCCCGGGGGCGAGGACCTTGGAGAAGGTCCGGACCGAGAACACGAGCGGGTCGTCCGGGCTGAGCTCCCGGAAGCCGGGCACGTCCTCCCCGGCGAAGCGCAGCCCCCCGTACGGGTCGTCGTCGACGATCATCGCCCCCCACCGGTGCGCCAGGTCCAGCAGGCGCCGCCGGCGCGGCTCGCTCAGCGTCGTCCCGGAGGGGTTCTGGAAGTTCGGCACCGTGTAGACCGCCCGCGGGGTCCGCCCGGACTCGGCGACCAGTGCCTCGAGCGCGTCGACGTCCATGCCGTGCTCGTCCACGGGGACCTCCAGGAGGTCGGCGCCGTAGCTCAGGGCGGTCCCGGAGCCGTTCGTGTAGGTGGGGGACTCGACGGCCACGAGGTCCCCGGGGTCCACGAAGAGCTTGAACGCCAGGTCCAGGCCCTGCATCCCGCCGGAGGTGATGACCAGCCGCTCGGGCCGGGTGGGCTCGGGGGTCGTGGAGGCGTGCTCCACGACCGTCTCGAGCAGGCCCGGCTCGCCCTCGGTGGCCCCGTAGGTGAACGAACCGTCGTCGAGGACCTCGGCGGCGATCCGGCGGAACCGCTCGGTGGGGATCATCTCGGCGGCCGGGGCGCCCATCGCGAAGCGGACGACGTCGTGGGTCTGCGCGGCCAGCAGGGACGTCGAGGAGTCGATGACCGAGCCCACGAGCCCGTCCGCGCGGCGGGCCAGGGGCAGCAGGCCCTCGGCCGGGTCGCCGGCGAGACCGGCCGTGGGGCGGGCGTCCAGGCCGGCGACGGTCGTGATGGACGTGGCGGTGGCGGTCATGGGCTCACTTCCTGATCAGGGTGCGCGGGAAGGCGGTGAAGGTCTCCGTCCCGGTGGCGGCGATGCGGATCGACTCGGAGACCTCGTAGCCGTAGCCGGTCATCCACATCCCGCAGATGAGGTGGAAGGTCATGTTCTCGGCGAGCACGCTCTCGTCCTCCGAGCGGATGCTCACGGTGCGCTCGCCCCAGTCGGGCGGATAGCCGATGCCCACGGAGTAGCCGAGCCGGCTCGGCTTCTCGAGCCCGAACTCGGCGAGCGACCGGTTCCAGGCGCTCGCGAGCTCCCGCACGGGCACGCCCGCCGCGGTGACGTCGAGGACGGCCTCCAGCCCGGAGGCGACGGCCTCCTCGAGCAGGCCCAGCTCGGCCGTGGGCGGGCCGAGCACGACGGTGCGCGCGAGCGGCACGTGATAGCGCCGGTGCGCCCCGGCGAGCTCGACCACCACGGCGTCGCCCGTGCGCAGCACCCGGTCGGACCAGGTGAGGTGCGGGGTGTCGGCGGAGGCCCCGGTGGGCAGCATGGGGACCATGGCCGGGAAGTCGCCCCACGCGTCGTCGACCCCCTCGGCCTGGGCGTGGGCGATCCGTGCCGCGACCCGGTGCTGCGGGACCCCCGGCCCGATCGCGTCGATCGCGGCCTGCATGGCGGCCGTCGTGACGCGGGCGGCCGTGCGCAGGTACCGGATCTCCGCGGGGGACTTCACGGCGCGCACCCAGTTCACGAGGTCGAAGCAGTCCACGAGCGTCCACTCCGGCAGCGCGTGGACGAGGGAGCG
This sequence comes from Kocuria sabuli, assembly GCF_040981185.1. NCBI lineage: Bacteria > Bacillati > Actinomycetota > Actinomycetes > Micrococcales > Micrococcaceae > Kocuria > Kocuria sabuli. The sequence continues at coordinate 11,927 of NZ_JAVHZE010000007.1, read as the reverse complement.
GTAGCCCTTGGGGGAGAAGAAGTGGGAGTCCATCTCCAGGCCCACGCACCCGCGGGCGGCCGGGGCCACCCGGCCGCGGCGGCGCAGGGCGAGGGCCACCCAGTCGAACGGGTGCAGGTGCGGGTGCTGCACGTACCGCTCGGGGTAGCCGACGATCTGCTCCGGGGGCAGCCGCGCAGTGCGGAACGCCCCGCGGGCGTCCATCTCCCGCAGGAACAGGAGCAGCTGGCCCTCCGCGGGCACGAGGAGCAGCTGCGGGGTGTAGAAGGACCAGGCGTCGTAGCCGGTCAGGTAGAACAGGTTCGCGGGGTCCGTCACGACCAGGGCGCTCAGGCCCTGCTCCGCCATCTTCTCCCGCACCGCCCGCAGCCGCGCGGCGTACTCCTCGGGGCTGAACAGGGCGGGGCGCACGTCGGGGTCGGGAGCGGTCACAGGGGCGGTCGCGGAGGTGCCCATGGCCCATGATGGGAACAGCCCCGGATGATTGTCAACAATCGGACCGGTCCGTAGGGTGGCTTCATGAGCACCGCGCCCGAGCCGCCCCGCGTCGTCGTGCTGACCGCGGAGGGCACGCCCCCTCCCGCCAACGAGGCGGCCCTGCGCCGCCTCGCCGACGTCACGGTGGTGACCCGTGCGGGACTGGCCGCGGCCCTGGCCGGCAGCGGGGGGCGGCGACCGGCCGAGGTGCTGCTCCTGTGGGACTTCTTCTCCGACGCCCTCGCCGGGGCCTGGGACGCGGCGACCGGACTGCGCTGGGTGCACGTGGCCGCCGCCGGGGTGGACGCCGTGCTGTTCCCGGCGCTGCGCTCCTCCGACGTCCGGCTGACCAACGCCCACGGGGTCTTCGACCGGCCCGTCGCGGAGTTCGTCCTCGCGGCCGTCCTGGCCCAGGACAAGCAGCTGCACCGCAGCAAGGCGCTGCAGCGCGAGCGGCGCTGGGTGCACCGCGAGCTCCGGCGCACCCGGGGCTCCACCGCCCTGGTCGTGGGCACCGGGGGGATCGGCCGGGAGACCGCCCGGCTGCTGCGGGCCGCGGGGCTGGACGTGCGCGGCGCCGGGCGCACGCCCCGGGCGGAGGACCCCGACTTCGGGACGGTCGTCCCCGCCGCGGAGCTGGCCGAGCACGCGGGGTGGGCCGACCACCTGGTGCTCGCCGCGCCCCTGACCGAGCAGACGCGCGGGCTCGCCGACGCGCGGGTGCTCGCCGCGATGTCCCCGCACGCGCACCTCGTCAACGTGGGGCGGGGGCAGCTGGTGGACGAGGACGCGCTGCGGGAGGCACTCGTGGCGGGGCGTCCCGCGGCCGCGACCCTGGACGTCTTCGACACGGAGCCCCTGCCGTCGACCCATCCCTTCTGGGCGATGGACAATGTGCACGTGTCCGCGCACATGTGCGGCGACGTCGAGGGGTGGCGGGACGAGCTCGCGGCCCAGTTCGAGGACAACCTCCGGCGCTGGACGGCCGGGGAGCCGCTGCACCACGAGGTGGACAAGGAAGCCGGCTACGTCCGGTCCTGCTGAGACAGGGACCGGGGCCCGCGGCGACGGTGCCGCGGACCCCCGGGGACGAGCCGCGACGAGAGGAGAGCACCGACCATGCGCGTAGCAGTTCCCAGGGAGATCAAGCCGGCCGAGCGCCGGGTGGGCCTCGTGCCGGCGGGGGTGACCCAGCTCGTGCGCGACGGCCACGAGGTGCTCGTGGAGACCGGCGCGGGCGAGGGGTCCGGGTTCGACGACGCCGCCTACGCCGCCGCCGGGGCCGAGGTGGTCGACCGGCACACGGTGTGGGAGCAGGCGGAGCTGTTGGTCAAGGTCAAGGAGCCGGTGGCCGAGGAGTACGAATTCCTGCGCCCGGACCTGACGCTCTTCGCGTACCTGCACCTGGCCGCCGACCGCCCCCTGACGGAGGCGCTGCTCGAGGCCGGCACCACCGGGGTGGCCTTCGAGACGGTGCGCTCCGGGCGGGCCCTGCCCCTGCTGCAGCCCATGTCCGAGATCGCCGGGCGGCTCGCCGCCCAGTCCGCCGCCCACCACCTGCAGACCAACGCCGGTGGTCCCGGTCTGCTCATGGGCGGGGTCCCCGGCGTCGCGGCGGCCAAGGTCGTTGTGGTCGGCGGCGGTGCCGTGGGCACCCAGGCCGCCCTGATGTCCTCGGGCCTGATGGCCGACGTGACCGTGCTGGACGCGTCCGGTGTCCGCGTCCGCGAGCTCACCGACCTGCTGGGCCACCGCGCCCGGGTGCTCATGAGCGACGAGCACGTGCTGGAGGAGGAGATCTCCGGGGCGGACGTGGTGATCGGTGCGGTGCTCGTCCCGGGGGCGGCCGCGCCGAAGCTCGTGCGCCGCGAGCACCTGCCCCTCCTGCACGACCACGCCCTGCTCGTGGACGTGGCCATCGACCAGGGCGGGTGCTTCGAGACCTCCCACCCGACGACCTACGACGACCCGACGTTCGAGGTGGACGGGATCACCCACTACTGCGTGGCCAACATGCCCGGCGTCGTGCCGCGCACCGCGAGCCGCGCCCTGGCCAACGCCACGACCCCGTACCTGCGCCGGCTCGCCCGCGGGCCCGGGCAGGCCCTGGCCGGCGACCCGGAGTTCGCCGCCGGGCTCAACACGGCCGGGGGCACGATCCGCCACGCCGGCGTGGCGCAGGCCTTCGACGACCTGCCGGCGCGGCTGGACTGAGTTCCCCGGGCTCTGCCGTGCCCGCCCGAGCCGGCCGGCGGAGTGCCCGAACGCCTCAGCAGCAAGGTCCTGGATCGGTGCAGGAAGATCCCACCGACCACGGGGACCGCGAGTGACCACGGCATGCCGTGGTCACTCGCGGTCCCCGTGGTCACTCGCGCCGGGCCCCCGGCGCCGGCGAGGTCAGACCCGCGAGCCGTGCTGGACGATCAGCGGCCGCCCGGCCGGCTGCGCCACCCGCTCCCGCGCGGTCCGGGCCGCCGCCACGAGGTGCTCCAGGGAGGCCTTCGTCTCCTCGTAGCCGCGGGTCTTCAGGCCGCAGTCCGGGTTGACCCACAGGGTCCGCGCCGGCACGTGCTCGAGCGCCCGCTCGAGCAGCTGCTCGATCTCCTCCTGGGAGGGCACGCGCGGGGAGTGGATGTCCCACACCCCCGGGCCGATGCCGCGGGAGAAGCCCGCGGCCTCGAGGTCCGTCAGCACCTCCATCCGGGAGCGGGCCGCCTCGATGCTCGTGACGTCGGCGTCCAGGCCGTCGATCGCGTCGACCACCTCGCCGAACTCCGAGTAGCACAGGTGGGTGTGGACCTGGGTCTCGTCCCGCACCCCGGAGGTGGCCAGGCGGAAGGAGTCCACGGACCACGCCAGGTAGGCCGGCTGGTCCCCCCGGCGCAGCGGCAGCAGCTCCCGCAGTGCCGGCTCGTCGACCTGGATGATCCCGATCCCGGCGGCCTCGAGGTCCAGGACCTCGTCGCGCAGGGCGAGCGCCACCTGGTTCGCGGTCTCCCCGAGCGGCTGGTCGTCGCGCACGAAGGACCACGCGAGGATCGTCACCGGTCCCGTCAGCATGCCCTTGACCGGCTTGTCGGTGAGGGACTGGGCGTGGCTGATCCAGGGGACGGTGAAGGCCTCGCCGCGCAGTCCCTCGCCCTCGCGGCTGACGTCGCCCCAGAGGATGGAGGGGCGGGTGCAGCGGGAGCCGTAGGACTGGACCCAGCCGTGCACCGTGGTCGCGAAGCCGTCGAGGTGCTCGGCGAAGTACTGCACCATGTCGTTGCGCTCCGCCTCGCCGTGCACGAGCACGTCCAGGCCGAGCTCCTCCTGCAGTCGGATCACGCGCTCGATCTCCTCGCGCAGGAACCGGTCGTAGGCCTCGGGGGTGACAGCGCCGGAGCGGGCCTTCGCCCGCTGCGCCCGGACCTCGGGCGTCTGCGGGTAGGAGCCGATCGTCGTCGTCGGCAGCAGGGGCAGGGGCCCGGACGCCGTGAAGGAGCGGCCCTCCTGGGCGGCGCGGCGGACCTCGGCGGGGGCGCGCCCGATCTCCGCGGCGGTCACGGACGCGGCGCGCTCGCGCACGGCCGCGTCACGGACGCCCGGCGCGCCCGCACGGGTGCGGCGGGCCTCGGCGGCCTCGGCCAGCTGCTCCGCCACGGCGTCCCGGCCGGCGGCCAGGCCCCGGGAGAGGGTCACGATCTCGCCGACCTTCTGGTCGGCGAACGCGAGCCAGCTGCGCAGCACGGGGTCCAGCTGCGTCTCCTCGGCGACGTCGTGGGGGACGTGGAAGAGGGACGTGGAGCTGGCCACGGAGACCCGGACGCCCGCGCGGGCGAGCTCCTCGAGCCGGCCGAGCCGGCCGCCGAGGTCGGCCCGCCAGATGTTGTGGCCGTCGACGGCGCCGGCGACGAGCACCGGGGCGTCCTCGCCCCGGAAGAGCTCCAGCTCCTCGGCGGAGGGCACCGCGCCCTTGACGAGGTCCAGGTGCAGGGCCTCGACGCCCGAGCCGGCCAGCGGCCGCAGCAGCGAGGCGAGCGAGCCGTAGGAGGTGGTGACGAGCAGCTGCGGGCGCTCGGCGGCGGCGGTGAGGGCCGTGTAGGCCCCGCGCACGGCCGCGGCGACCTGCTCCGCGGGCACGTCCTGGTCGGCCACGAGGGCCGGCTCCTCCAGCTGCACCCACTCGGCGCCGGCCGCGGCGAGTTCGCTCAGCAGCTGGGCGTACACCGGGAGCACGTCGCCGAGGCGCTGCAGCGGATCGAAGCCGGCGGGGGCGTCGTCGTCGGCCTTGGCCAGGAGGAGGAGGGAGACGGGGCCGACGAGCACGGGGCGGACGGTGAACCCGTGCTCGGCGGCGCGGCGCACGTCGGCCACGAGCCGGCCGGCGGAGGCGGTGAAGGGGGTCGTGGGGCCGATCTCGGGGACGAGGTAGTGGTAGTTGGTGTCGAACCACTTGGTCATCTCCAGCGGCGCCCGGCCGGCGTCGCCACGGGCCAGGACGAAGCCGGCGTCGAGGTCCAGCCGGCCCTCCGCGTCGGCCAGGTCGGCGAAGCGGGTGGGCACCGCGCCGAGGGCCACGGTGGTGTCGAGGACCTGGTCGTAGAGGGCGAACTCGGCCGGCAGGGACGAGTCGTCCGCGCCGAGGCCCAGCTCCACGAGCCGCCGGTAGGTGGCCAGCTGCAGCTCGGCGGCCGTCGTCTCGAGCTCCTCGCGGGTCGAGCGTCCGGCCCAGTAGGACTCGAGGGCCTTCTTCAGCTCGCGGCGCCGGCCGATCCGGGGGTAGCCGGTGATGGTGGCGGCGGGGAAGGGGGCGGCGGGGGTGGTCGTGCTCATGGGTGTGCTCCTGGGACGTGTGCGGAAGGGCGTTCGGGACGGTGCTCGGGCAGAACGGGGCGGACGGTGGCGCCCGCTGCTCAGGCGGGCAGCAGGTCGGGCAGTGCCGCCGGCTCGTAGGGGACGCGCGGCAGGTCCACGCACTCCAGCAGGTCCAGCGCGGCCCGGTGCTCGTTGAAGGTGTAGAGGTGCAGCCCGGGCGCTCCGGCGTCCAGGGCCGCGCGGGCGAGCCGGGTCGCGAACGCGACGCCCGCCCGGTGCCGCTCGGCGGGCCCGGCGGCGTCCTCGAGGGCGGCGGCCAGGCCCGGGTGGGGCCGGAGCCCGGCGAGCCGGCACAGCGTGGCCAGCCGCCGCGGCTCCGTGACGGGCATGATCCCCGGCACGATCGGGATCGTCACCCCGGCCGCCCGGGCGGCCGCCACGAGACGCTCGTAGCGCTGCGGGCGGAAGTAGACCTGCGTGATGGCGAAGTCCGCGCCGGCGCGCTGCTTGGCCAGCAGCGCCTCGATGTCGTGCCGGAAGGACGGGGACTCCGGGTGCCGGGTCGGATAGGCGGCCACGCCCACGGCGAGCCGGCCGCCGGCGAGGGACGCGGTGTGGCGCTGCTCGACCTCGCGCACCAGCTCCACGAGGTCCCCGGCGTGGGTCAGCTCGCCGGGCTCCGCGCCCGGCTCCAGGTCACCGCGCAGGGCCAGGACGCCCCGGACGCCGCGGTGCACGAGGGAGGTCACGGTCTCCTCCAGCTCGGCCCGCGTGCTGCCCACGCACGTCAGGTGCGCCAGGGGCCGCAGACCGGTGCGGGCCACGAGGTGGTCGAGCAGGGCCAGCGACCCGGCCCGGCGCGGGGCGTCCCCGCTGTAGGTGACGGCGACGTGGTCGGGGCGGGTGGCCTCGAGCTCCTCGATGGTCCGCAGCAGCGCCTCGGCGCTCGCCGAGCAGCGCGGTGGGTAGAGCTCGTAGGACAGCGACGGCGGTGGCGCCGTCCGGTCGGGTGGTCGTCTCACAGAACCTCCTGGGGTCACCCCGAGGGAGGGCGCCGACCGTCCCGGGGTGGACCCGGGAGGCTGCGACAGCTCCATCGGTCCTGGCGGGAGCACCGTTCCGCGCACCCCGTGGGGCTGCGGATGGTTGCTGCGGCGTCGACGAGCCAGGTCTCTCGGCCGCTCTGGATAGATGCAAGGCCCATTCCAGCGGGTCGCCCGGCCGGGTGCCAAGCCCGGCGGCCCGGAAGACGCCGGTGCGCGTACTGTGACGCGGACGACGTCATGCGGCGCAACATCGACGCCGGGCGCCGCGCACCCCGTGCGCCCCGCGGGGTGCAACAGTTTCGGCGCCGCGGGCGCCCGCGCCCATAATGAACGTGCCCAGCCCCCGAGGACCTCAGGAACGAGAGCCCATGCCCCCCACACCCCGCATCGTGGCCGTCGTGCCGTGCCACAACGAGGAGGCCGCGATCGCGAAGGTCGTCACCGACCTGCACGCCACGGTCCCCGGCATCGAGGTCCACGTCTACGACAACTGCTCGACCGACGGCACCGTCGAGGCCGCCCGGCGGGCCGGTGCCCACGTCCGGCGCGAGGAGGAGAAGGGCAAGGGCAACGTGGTCCGGCGGGCCTTCGCGGACCTCGACGCCGACGTCTACGTCCTCATCGACGGCGACGACACCTACGACGTGGCCGACGCGCCCCGGATGATCGAGACGCTGCTGGCGGGCCCCTACGACCACGTGCTGGGCGTGCGCCGGCAGGTCAGCGGCACCGCCTACCGGGCGGGCCACGAGTCCGGCAACCGGTTCTTCAACACCCTCGTCACCTTCGCCTTCCGCCGCCCGGTCAGCGACATGCTCAGCGGCTACCGGGTGTTCTCGCGGCGCTTCGTGAAGTCCTTCCCCGCGCTGTCCCGGGAGTTCGAGATCGAGACCGAGCTGACCGTGCACGCCGTCAACGCCCGCGTGCCGCAGACCGAGGTCGAGGTCGGCTTCCGGGACCGGGCCGAGGGCAGCGAGAGCAAGCTGCGCACCTACCACGACGGCTTCCGGATCCTGGGCATCTTCGGGCAGCTGCTCTTCCACGAGCGGCCGTTCCTCGTCACCGGCGCCGTCTCGCTCGCGCTGTTCCTGCTCGGACTGGTCCTCGGCCTGCCCGTCGTGGTGGAGTTCGCGGGCACCGGGCTCGTGCCCCGCTTCCCGACGGCGTTCCTCGCCGCGTCCCTCGTGCTCCTGGCCGGGGTGTTCCTGCTGATGGGCGTCCTGCTGCACGGGCAGGCGAAGATCCGCCGGGAGACCTCCCGGCTGTTCTACCTGTGCCTGCCGGCCCCTCCGTGGAGCGGCGGGGACCACCCCCGCCGCTCTGCGCCCCCCGCCGGGGACGAGCGCCGGTGGGCCCGGTGAGCGGGGAGCGGACGGGCGGGCGCCTGGCCCCGCTGCGCCCCTGGTTCCAGGGCCTCGGCATGCTCCTGGTCCTGCAGTTCGCCCTGTTCGGGCTGCTGGTGCTGGGCCAGGCCGTGCCGGACCGGCCGATCGTCGAGAACCTCCTGACGGCGGTCGAGGACGGCACCTACGGCCCCCTCGGGGTGGCCGACCGGATGGGCACCCCCGCGGACACCTTCACGGAGTGCGTGGTGGCGGGCACGGGCCTGGGCGCGTCCCCGGAGGAGTCGGCGTTCAGCCGGGCCGTCCGGATGCCCCGGATCGCCACCTGCGGCGGCGGCCCGGAGCAGCTGCGGGCGATCTCCGAGGGCGCCGTGCTCGCGGACAACGACTACTTCAAGTACTGGGCCGGCTACACCGTGCTCACCCGCCCCGTGCTGGCCCTGGCGGGCCTCGAGGGCCTGCGGATCGTCTCGGGCACCCTCATGGTGGTCGCCCTGGCCGGGGCGTTCCTCGCGGTGCGCGCCCGGACCTCCACCGCCGTGGGACTGGCACTCGTCCTGCCGTACGTCGCGGGGACGAACCTGCTCTCCACCCCGTCGACGTCCTTCAGCCAGTCGATCTCCATCGCCTTCATCTTCCTGTCCGTGATCCTCTCCGCGGCCGGGGCCGGCCGCTCGCCCCGGCTCGGCTACGCAGGAGTGGGCCTGGGCGCCGCGCTCTTCTGCTTCGTCGACCTCCTGACCACCCCCGCCGTGCCCTGGGCGATGTCCGCCTTCGCCGTCGGCGCCGTGACGTGGTTCCGCCGCCGCGAGCTGGGGACGACCTTCCTGGCGGTGCTCCTGAGCGGGATCGTGTGGCCGGTGGCCTTCGCCGTCACCTGGGCCTCGCGGTGGGTCATCGCCGGGGCCTTCCTGGGCTTCCCGAACACCGTGGAGGTGGTCCGGCGGAACGTCGGGTTCCGGACCGGGGGCGAGCACGTGAACGTCTCCGACGCCTTCGGCGCGGGCCTGCGCGTCAACGCCTCCTACTGGTGGAACGCGGTGCCCACCGCGGAGCTCGTGCTGGCCGGCTGCGTGCTGGCCGCCGCGGCGGGACTGCTCCTGGCGCTGCGGCGCGGCGGGCCGTCCCGGTGGGCGGTCGCGCTCGTCCTGGCCCTGCCCGCGGCCGTGGTGCCCGTCTGGTACGCCGTGCTCAGCAACCACTCCCAGATCCACGCGCTCTTCGTCAACCGCGGGGTGCCGGCCGCGCTCGCCGTCGTGACCGCCGCCTGCCTGGTCGCCGCCGCGCTGCCGCGCCCGGAGCCCGCCGCGCCCGCGGAGGTGGAGCGCGAGGACTCCGTGCCCCCGGACGAGGACACGGCCGCCCGTCACGATCCGGTCTCGGAGGTTGCCGCGCCCACCCGCGCGACGTAGCCTTGAACAACCAAGAGGTTGATCAAGGAATCAGTTGACAAACACCGTGGGCCCCGACGACGACCTGCTCGACAAGGCCTTCCTGGCGCTCGCCGACCCGGTCCGCCGCCGCATCGTCGCCCGGCTCAGCCGGGGCCCGGCCACGGTCAACGAACTGGCGGAACCCTTCGCGATCTCCAAGCAGGCGGTCTCGAAGCACATCCAGGTCCTCGAGCAGGCGCAGCTCGTCACGCGCACCCGTGACGCCCAGCGGCGGCCCGTCCACCTGAACCCCGCACGGCTGGAGGCGCTCACCGCCTGGATCGACCGGTACCGGCTGGTCCGGGAGGAGCAGTTCCGCCGCCTGGACGCCGTGCTCGACACCCGCGCCGCACCACGCGGCGAGCACAGGGAGGACTGAACCATGGGACACGACCTGCACCTGACCGTCCCCGACGGGGTCCCGTACATCGACTTCGAGCGCGACTTCGACTTCTCCGTGGCGGACGTCTTCCGCGCCCACGCCGACCCCGAGCTGTTCCGGCAGTGGATCGGCCCGCGCGGGCTGCGGACCCGGATCGACGGCTTCGAGTTCCGCACCGGCGGGGCCTACCGTTTCGTCCAGAGCGGCGAGGACAGCACCGAGGAGCACGCCTTCCACGGCGTCTTCCACACGGTGCGCGAGAACGAGCTGGTCGTCCAGACCTTCGAGTACGAGGGCTGGCCCGACGCGGTCGACCTCGAGTACCTGCACTTCGAGGACCTGGGCGGCGGCCGGAGCCGGCTGCGCGGGCACACCGTCCACGCCTCCCAGGAGGCCCGCGACGGGATGGCGGCCTCCGGCATGGAGAACGGCATGGCCGAGGGCTACGAGCGGCTCGAGGAGCTGTTGGCCGGGCTGCTCGGCGGACAGGGAGGCTGAGCGTGGACTGGACCCTCGAGGTCGTGCTGGTGCCCGTGCGCGACGTCGACCGGGCCGTCGAGTTCTACCGGGACCAGGTCGGCTTCCACCTCGACCACCACACCACCACCGAGCAGATGGACATCGCCCAGCTGACCCCGCCCGGGTCCGGCTGCTCGATCGTGGTGGGCAACCTCCCCGCCCACCGGGAGATGGCCCCCGGGTCCCTGCGCGGGCTCCAGCTGGTGGTCGCGGACGCCCGGGCGGCCCGGGACGAGCTGCTGTCCCGGGGCGTCGAGGCGGGCGAGATCGTGGTCCTCGACGAGCGGGACGGCGGCACGCTGTTCGGCTTCAGCGACCCCGACGGCAACACGTGGGCGGTGCAGGAGCTCCGGGCGCGCGCCGCGCGGCCGCTGATCCCGCCGGAGCACCGCCGCTGAGCCCCGGGCCCAGGGCGGCACCCCTCGGGCGGCCCGGGCTCAGGGGTGCCGGCCGAGCACCTTCGCGGCCAGTGCGATGAGCAGGACCAGCCCGGCGGTGAGCAGCAGCTGCCCCCGGACGGCGTCGTCGAGCAGGCCCAGCAGCAGGATCCCGGCGAGGATCGCCAGCGCCAGCCCGGACAGCCACGGGAAGGCCCACATCCGCAGCGGCAGCTCGGTCCCGTCCCGGTCCGCGCGGCGGCGCAGCACGATCTGGGAGACCAGCGCGAGCCCCCAGACCACGAGGCACGTGGCGCCGACCGTGTTGAGCATCCACAGCAGCACGGTCTCGGGCCACAGGTAGTTGAGCACCACGGCGCCGAAGCCGAAGACCACGGAGGCGACCACCGCCGTCCGGGGCACCCCGCGCTCGGAGACGTCGGCGAACGCCCGCGGGGCCGAGCCGCGGCGGGCCAGCGAGTACAGCATCCGGGACGAGCCGTAGATGTTGGCGTTGAGCGCCGAGAGCAGCGCCAGGATGATGACCACGGCCATGCCCACGTCGGCGCCCGGCACGCCGGCGGCGTCCAGCACGGCCACGAAGGGGCTGACGGAGAGCTGCTCGTCGTTCCACGGCAGGACGAGCACCATCACGGTCACGGCCCCCACGTAGAAGACGAGGATGCGGACCAGGACGGTGCGCACGGCGCGGGCCACGCTGTGCTGCGGGTCCTCGGTCTCCGCGGCCGCGATCGTCACGAGCTCCGTGCCGCCGAAGGCGAAGATCACCACGAGCAGCGCGGCGGCCACCCCGGTGAGCCCGTTGGGCAGGAACCCGCCGTGCGCGGTGAGGTTGCCCAGGCCGGGGGAGGGCACGTTGGACAGGCCCAGCAGCACGGCGAGCCCGACCGCCAGGAACGCCAGCACCGCGAGCACCTTCATCAGGGCGAACCAGAACTCGGTCTCCCCGAGCGTGCGGACCTGCACCAGGTTGACCCCCGTGAACACCACCATGAACAGCAGCGCCAGCACCCACTGCTCGGTCACCGGCCACAGCTCCGTCAGCAGCTGGGCCGCGGCCGTGGCCTCCGCCGCGACCACCACCACGATCTGCGCCCACCACAGCCAGCCGAGGGTCCGGCCCACGGTGCGGCCCATGGCCTTCTCGGCGTAGGTGGAGAACGCGCCGGGGGAGGGGTCCGCGGCGGCCATCTCGCCCAGCGCCCGCATCACCAGCACCAGCAGCACGCACGCCACGAGGAAGGACAGCAGCACCGCCGGGCCCGCCGTGCGGATCGCGGCACCCGTGCCGATGAACAGGCCGGTGCCGATCGCGCTGCCGAGGGCCATCATCACGAGGTGGCGGTCCTTGAGCTGGGAGCCCGGCCTGGCCGGTGCCTGCGGGGCCGCGGCCTGCGGGCCGGACCCGGTCCGGGTCGAGGGGGAAGGAGAACTCATGAGCATCGAGGGTATCGGACCGCGGCCCCCCCCCCCCCCCCCCCCCCCCCCCCCCCCCCCCCCCCCCCCCCCCCCCCCCCCCCCCCCCCCCCCCC
>NZ_JAVHZE010000047.1:0-1224 GCF_040981185.1 Kocuria sabuli | reverse complement strand
TGCCTGAGCCTGTGCGCGGGCTGCACCGGCGAGCCGCCTGTGCAGACGCCAGTGATTGTTTACAACGGTTGCCCGAAAGTCAGTCTCTGCCCGATGCCGGGCAGTGATCCACAAATGAACGGCGATTTGAGCGCCGACATTCGCCATCTTGAGCGCGCACTGGAGAGCTGCGCACTCCAGGTCAACGTGGTTAAACAATGCCAGGATGATTTAGATGCTGAAACCAGACAGTCTGCGCAACGCGCTCTATGATGCCGTGCCGGTGCTGCGAACAAACCCGGACATGCTGCGTCTGTTCGTGGATAACGGCAAAATAGCAGCAACGCTTGCCGCTTCGCTGTCATTCGAAAAACAGTACACGCTCAACGTGGTCGTCACGGATTTCACGGGGGATTTTGATTTGTTGCTTGTCCCCGTCATGGCATGGTTGCGGGAGCAACAGCCCGACATCATGACCACGGACGAAGGGCAGAAAAAAGGGTTCACCTTTTACGCGGATATCAACAATGACAGCAGTTTCGATATCAGCATCAGTCTGTTGCTGACCGAGAGGACGCTTGTCAGGACTGTGGGGGATGCACTCCATGTGGAGAATATTCCTGAACCGGAGCCGCCGGAGCCGGTCACGCGACCGATGGAGCTTTATATCAACGGTGAACTGGTGAGTAAATGGGATGAGTGACTTCACACCCTTTGAGGACAGGCTGACCGCGCTGATAGCTGCCCTTTCCCCTTCTGGTCGTCGTCGCCTGACCACTGAGATTGCGAAAAAGGTACGCCAGCAGCAACAGCAGCGCATCAAGTCCCAGACTGCCCCGGACGGGACACCGTACACCCCGCGAAAACGCCAGCCGGTCAGGGGTAAGAAAAACCGCGTTAAGCGGGAAATGTTCGCCAAACTGCGCACCAACCGTTACATGAAGGCTTCGGGTGATGACAGTGCAGCAGCGGTGGAATTTACCGGGAAAGTACAGCGTATTGTTCGGGTTCACCAGTCAGGGCTTAAGGATAAGCCCACGCGCAACAGCGCCGCTGTTTTGTACCCGACCCGTGAGTTACTGGGTTTCTCTGATACTGACCAGCAGCTCGTTGAGCGCATTATTATCGACCATCTGGCCGGTTAACGTTGTGCCACCCCTGACAAAACCCGCCTCCGTTGCCGCCGGTTCCTCCCGGCGGCATCCTTTCTTGCATGAATACACTCTCAACGCTTCAGGATATCGC
>NZ_JAVHZE010000082.1:0-613 GCF_040981185.1 Kocuria sabuli | reverse complement strand
CGGATAAGGCTTTAATGAGTTTTCTGCGCTCAGAGCGCGGGGTGTTGGTTTTAGCCAGCAGCGCATCAAGTTTGCGAAGCGCGGCCGCGGGTGATTCATCGCCATCACTGACCGCATCAGCAGAAAGCAGGCTGTCTGCCAGTCCCTTCGCCACAGCGTCACTGCCACCGATATAACTCTCGGCATCCATCAGTTTCTGAACAGCTGCCATATCAAGGCCGGAACGCGCCGCGTAGATGTCTGCCATAGCGTTATCGAATGGCTCCAGAGACTGTGCCAGTTCCGCAAAGTCATGGCGGTTACCCATCGCATAGACCCAGCAGTTGTGGATCATCAGAAATGCACCACGACCGATCTGAATATCATCCCCGGCCATCGCAATGACTGAGGCGGCACTGGCGGCAATTCCGAGCACCTTCACCGTCACACGGCCTTCGTATTCACGCAGAAGGTTGTAGATTGCCAGGCCTTCGAACATGTCACCACCAGGGGAGTTGATATTGACCGTGACGTCGGCGCCATTCATCGCCCGTAGCGCACCGGCGATACGTTTGGCTGTTACGCCTTCACCCCAGTAGTCCTGTCCGATCACATCAAAAACAGAAATACTGTT
>NZ_JAVHZE010000081.1:0-620 GCF_040981185.1 Kocuria sabuli | reverse complement strand
TCCAGACAAAAAGATGTCCCACGCATTCAAGCGCGTAAAAATTTCTTTTATTAAGTTAATGCAAATATTGCTCGGGCTTAACCGAGGTCAAAATAGTTGGGGCATATTCAAAGAGGCTGAATAACTCACGTAGAGCACGAAATAATTTCTCACGCCAATAACATGACTCTTCATTAACTCGCCAGTAAGGCTGATTAAATTCCTTTTCAGTTAAACCTGCGTGAAGGAATAAAGTGCGGCGCTGGCTTACTGTCAGAAAACTTATATACGCCGACTCACTGGCTCCGACCTGACGCCGTTTAGAAAACGCACCGCGCAGCTCGTCAATCGCGCAGGCCAGACGCTCACGGTCTACATCGTTCATTTCTTCAAAACGCATGGTCGCGTGACGCTGTTTAAGCTGAGCATGAAAACAGACCGTCAGGCGGTCGCGTTCCATCATCTGATTGTAAAAATCGCAAGAGTCCTGCCAGCGAGCTTCTGCAAGATGTTTGCCGATGACAACGCGCAGTGCGGCAGGTTGTTTTTGTACCAAATCAAGAGTCATCACAGCCATTTTGACACCTCTCTGATTTTCATAATGCGCTTAACAACAGCGGTCAAAATACCAGGCTTACGGG
>NZ_JAVHZE010000046.1:0-1252 GCF_040981185.1 Kocuria sabuli | reverse complement strand
TGGATGATTTTCCGTCCCTGTCGGGCCGGAATTCAGCCCCGGGCTTTATGCCCGTTAACCGGGACCTGGTTTCCAGGTGCTCATATTTTCCTTCATTTGAATGAGGACCAAAAATGAAAAGGACGCTTTGTACAGTGCTGACAGCACTCACGCTGGCGACTGCCCTGCCTGCTATAGGCGCTACCACCGAAGCAGGTAGCACCAGCGCAGCAACAACCGGTACAACAACCGGAGCAACGGTGGGAACTACCGCTGGCACTACGGGGGGACTGGCGGCAGGCGCGATTGGGACAACCGCTGTTGTCACCACCGCTGCGATTGCCGGCGTAGCGACGTTAGCCGTTGTCGCGGCAAGCGACAGTGGCGATGACTCAGGCAATGGTACTTCCACGACGACAGTTACCCGCTAAGGCTGGTGCGCAAGGCGATATAGCCTTGCGCTGAACAGCGCAACGACTTGACCCGGTGGCGATATCAAAGCCGGGTATTTAATTGATTTCAATGTTATTTAATCAAGGATTTCTGGTGAGACTGTTTATTCTGCTCATCATGACTCTGCTGATCCAGGGATGTACGCCGAGCCAGCAGAGCATTATTGAGACCTTTAACGCCAGCCTGGACGGGCGCCAGGATGTGACGGTAACGGACGGGCAGATTCAGGTGCTCCCATACTCAACCATGTACCTGCGTCTGGATAATGGCCCGAGGATCCTGGTGGTTCTCGGATACATCGAGCAGGGAAACAGTAAGTGGTTATCGCAGGATAATGCGATGATCGTCACGCATAACGGTCGCCTTATCCACACGCTCAAGCTCCCTTATAACCTGCTTGAGGTAACCAACCTTGAGCACGATCCGCTGCGCCACACGCCGCAGCTCCGCGACGGCAGCCAGTGGTCGCGTGATGTGCGCTGGCAGGAAGAGGGGCGGTATCGCTCCGCACACCTGACCTCGCGCTTCTCCCTGAGCGGGACGGAAAACCTGACCCTTGCCGGAAACACGCTACGTTGTCAGGTCTGGCAGGAGACGGTGCAGGCCGACGGCCTCGATCGTCGCTGGCATAACACCTTCTGGATTGATTCCGCCACCGGCCAGGTACGCCAGAGCGAACAGATGCTCGGCGCGGGCGTATTCCCTGTCACCATGACGATGTTGAAGCCCGCCCCATGAACAGACTCAGAAAATGGTTACCTGGCGTAGGGCTATCTCTCTTCAGCCTGCCCGCCTTATGCGCAAGCGTCGTTACCGTGCA
>NZ_JAVHZE010000080.1:0-623 GCF_040981185.1 Kocuria sabuli | reverse complement strand
GCATCTTTGCTTTGATTTATTGACATCTGACTCCTGTAACCTGCCGTTTAAGGAACCATTACTGTCCGTCAGTTTATTTCTCATCTGCCTGGTATGTTTTCTTCTTTCATGGCTTATATTAAAACTGGCTAAAAGCGATGAGCAAAAAATCAGGATTCTGGAAGTAAAGTATACGCCGTCAGACCTGATGAACTATGTTCTCCCTTACATTGTTTCGTTCATGAGCATTAATTACCAGGAGACCAACAAATTTTTGGGGTTTATTGTATTTCTTCTCTGGCTCTTCTGGCTGTCTTATAAGACCGGACAAATAATACTTAACCCTATACTTATCGTATTCAACTGGAAAATGTATGAAGTAACTTATCGACATCCAGGTAGCAAAAAGACACACTCAGGTGTGGTATTATCAAACCTGAGTATTTCCCCTGATTCTGATTACGAATATCAGACAATACAGTCTGTCATTATTATTAGTGGAGATAAGGATGAAACTTAAAGAATTACAGGATTTTGATATCCAGAGTGCAACACTTTCTGTCTGGGTGTTCAGGAAACAGACAGTAAAAAGTAACTCGGTATACAGGGGGAAATGGATCACTGTTGTTCCTGAACTCAAAACT
>NZ_JAVHZE010000006.1:0-195901 GCF_040981185.1 Kocuria sabuli | reverse complement strand
CTGGTGGTGCCGATGGACGAGCGGGAGCAGGCCATGCTGCAGCGCTCGGCCGAGGCGATCCGGGCCACCCTCGCCACGATCGGCTACTGAACCCGCGCCACGGCCCCGCGCCTCGAGCACCGGCCCGCGCACGACGACGGGGCCCGTTCCGGCAGGAACGGGCCCCGTCATCGGGCGGTGCGAGAGGTCAGCGCGCGGCCATCTCGTCCTCCGCCGCGTGGGCGAGGCGCACGGCGTCGTCGAACTCGCGCTCGACGTCGCCGTCGTGCCGGTAGGTGGCGTTCGACACCAGGACGGCGGAGACGAGGCAGACGACGAAGCCGGGAACGATCTCGTAGAGACCGGCCCACGGGGTCACGGTCCAGACGAACACGGTGACCGCGCCGAGGACCATGCCGGTGATCGCGCCCAGGTTCGTGAGCTTGCGCCAGTACAGGGACAGGATCACGATCGGACCGAACGAGGCGCCGAAGCCGGCCCACGCGAAGGCCACGAGACCGAGGATCGTGTTGTTCTGCTCCCACGCCAGGAAGGTGGCCACGAGGGCGACGGCGGCCACCCCTGCGCGGCCCATCCACACCTGCTTGGGCTCGGACGGGGACTCCTTGACGGTCAGCTTGTAGAGGTCCTCCACCAGGGCGGAGGAGGAGACGATGAGCTGGGAGGACACCGTGGACATGATCGCCGCGAGCACGGCGGCCAGGACGAAGCCCGCGACCACCGGGTGGAAGAAGACCTGGGCGAGGTCCAGGAACACGGACTCGGGGTCGGTGGGGCTCTCGTCCGGGCGGCTGCCGTAGTAGGCCAGGCCCACCAGGGCGGTGGCGATCCCTCCGACGACGCTCAGCACCATCCAGGTCAGCCCGATCCGGCGGCCGGTCTTGGCGTCGGCGGGGGAGCGCATCGCCATGAAGCGGACGATGATGTGCGGCTGGCCGAAGTAGCCCAGACCCCACGCGAGGGCGGAGATCACGCCGAGCACGGTGGCGCCGCGCACGAGCGAGAGGGCGTCCGGGTCCACGGCGGTGATGTTCTCCGCCATCTGCCCGAGGCCGCCCACGTTGATGATGCCGACGATCGGCACCATGAGCAGGGCGATGAACATGAGGATGCCCTGGGCCACGTCGGTGTACGTGGCGCCCAGGAACCCGCCGAAGAGGGTGTAGGCGATGGTGACGCCCACGACCAGCAGCAGCCCGGCGTGGTAGGTCGAGCCGAAGGAGGACTGGAAGAACAGCCCGCCCGCGACCATGCCGGAGGAGACGTAGAAGGTGAAGAACACCAGGATGATCAGCCCCGAGACGATGCGCAGCAGCCGCGAGCCGCCCTTGAGCCGGTTGTCCAGGAAGGACGGGATGGTGATGGAGTCGTCCGAGACCTCGGTGTAGGAGCGCAGCCGGGGGGCGATGAACTTCCAGTTGACCCACGCGCCGATGATCAGCCCGACGGCGATCCACGCCTCGACGAGACCCGAGAGGAACACGGCGCCCGGCAGGCCCAGGAGCAGCCAGCCGGACATGTCGGAGGCGCCGGCGCTGAGCGCGGCGACGCCCGGCTTGAGGTTGCGCCCGCCGAGCATGTAGTCGTCGAGGTTCTTGGTCCTGCTGTTGGCGTAGAGACCGATCGCGATCATGGCGGCGAAGTAGATGACGATGGCGATCGTCTGGGATATCTCTTGGGTCATGGTGTCCTTTCCGCCGGGTGCCGGCCCGGTGGAGCGCAGCATCCGGTCGGGTGGGTGGGGCCGGAGGTCCCACAGGACTTTACGCGCGCTCCCGGCCACTGGCCAGCCGTCGCGGGGACGGGCAGGACGCCCGCGGCCCGCCCCGGCGCGGCTCAGCCGCCGTCGTGGAGCTGAAGGAACTCGTACACCTCGCGCTCGTCCACGCCCGGGAACGCCCCCTCCGGCAGGGCCGCGAGCACGTGGGAGTGCGCCCGGGTGTTGGGCCACGCGTGGCCGGACCAGACCCGGCGCAGCTCCTCCGGGGGGCGCCGGCAGCACGAGGGGTCCGGGCAGGTCGAGACGGTGCGGTGCGGGGTGTCGCGGCCGCGGAACCAGCGGGCGTCCGTGAACGCGACGCCCACGCCGATCGAGAAGGCGCCCTGGCTGGAGAGCTCCGTGCGGGTGGAGCACCAGTACGTGCCCGAGGGCGTGTCCGTGTACTGCGCGAACGCCGTGAACTGGTTGGGCTGGTCGAAGACCGTGCGCCCCGACCACTTCCGGCAGGAGATCTGGCCCTCGATCGCGCCCGTGTGGTCGGTGGGGAAGACGAGCCCGTCGTTCTCGTAGGCCTTGTGGATCACCCCGGAGGAGTGGACCTTGTGGAAGTGGGTGCGGATGCCCAGGTGGCGGGTCGCGAGGTTCGTGAAGCGGTGTCCCGCCGTCTCGTGCGAGACGGAGAACCGGTCCTTGAGGTCCTCGAGGAACAGGTCGCGGTTCTTCTTCGCCTCGAGCAGGAACGGGACGGTCTTGTCCTCGGGCAGCATGACGGCCGCGGCGAAGTAGTTGGCCTGCACCCGCTGGGCCAGGAAGTCGGCGTAGTCCCTGGGGGGCTCGTGACCGAGCACCTGGTGGCCCACGGCCTGCAGCAGCACCGCACGGGGGTCGTGGTCGGCCCGCGGGCCCTGCACCAGGTAGATCCGCCTGTTGAGCAGATCGGTGACCGAGCGGGTGGAGTGCGGCAGGTCCGTCACGTGGTGGATGCTGTAGCCCAGCTTCCCGACCATCTCGGAGATCACGGAGTTGGACACGGGCCCCGAGGTGTAGCCGCCGAGGGCCAGCAGCTCCTTGGCCGCCTGCTCGAGGTCCGGGAACCAGTTGTCCTGCTCCCGCATCAGCCGGCGCAGCTGCACGTTGGCCCGGCGCGCCTCCTCCGGGGTGGCCGAGTTCTTCTCCAGCGCCTGCGCCAGCCGCTCCTGGAGGGCGACGAGCGCCTCGAGCACCTCCGTGGACAGTGCCGAGCTGACCCGGACCGTCGGCAGACCCAGCTGCTCGTAGAAGGGGGAGCGCTGGGTGCGCTCCAGCTGGATCTCCAGGGCCTCCCGCCGGTTGGCGGGCTCGGCGCCGAGCAGCGAGTCCACGCTCGTGCCCAGGACGTCGGCCAGCCGCTGGAGCAGGCTCAGACGGGGCTCGCGCCGGCCGTTCTCGATGACGGACAGCTGCGAGGCCGCGGTGCCGGCCCGTGCTGCGAGCTCGCCCAGCGTCAGCCCCCGGTCCTTGCGCAGCGACCGGATGCGGCGGCCGAGGCCGATCAGGTCGGTGTCCTGGGGCGGTTCGCCGGCCGTGGATTCCGGGTGCCCCCACGCGGTGCTCGTCATTTTTTCAGTATACGTGAAGAATGCGGAAAGTTCTCGATCAGATGTCGGTCCGGAGGTGCTGAAAAGGGGGCAAAGTGGTGTGTGTCACCACGGGAGAGTGAACTTCCGGTGACCTGAGAACAACCGGCGCCACGCCGAGCACCACCCCGGACCACTCAACGAGGAGCTGACATGTCCACCCAGAACACCCCCAGGACCGCCGACGAGATCCGCCAGGAGTGGGACGCCGATCCCCGCTGGGCGCGGATCACCCGCGAGTACTCCGCCGAGGACGTCGTGAAGCTACGCGGCACGGTGCAGGAGGAGCACACCCTGGCCCGCCGCGGCGCGGAGCAGCTGTGGCAGAAGCTGCACGACCACGACTTCATCAATGCCCTGGGCGCGCTGACCGGCAACCAGGCCGTCCAGCAGGTCAAGGCCGGGCTGAAGGCGATCTACCTCTCGGGCTGGCAGGTCGCCGCGGACGCGAACCTGGCAGGGGAGACCTACCCCGACCAGTCGGTCTACCCGGCGAACTCCGCCCCGGCGGTCGTGCGGCGGATCAACAACGCGCTGATGCGCGCCGACCAGATCGAGCACGCCGAGGGCATCAGCACCGTGGAGGACTGGCTGGTGCCGATCGTCGCGGACGCCGAGGCCGGCTTCGGCGGCTCGCTCAACGCCTACGAGCTGATGAAGTCCATGATCGCCGCCGGGGCGGCCGGCGTGCACTGGGAGGACCAGCTGGCCTCCGAGAAGAAGTGCGGCCACCTCGGCGGCAAGGTGCTGATCCCCACCGCCCAGCACGTCCGCACCCTCAGCGCGGCCCGGCTCGCGGCCGACGTCGCCGACGTCCCCTCCGTGGTCATCGCCCGCACCGACGCCGAGGCGGCCACCCTGATCACCTCGGACGTGGACGAGCGGGACCAGCAGTTCATCACCGGCGAGCGCACGGCCGAGGGCTACTACAAGGTCCGGAACGGCCTCGAGGCCTGCATCGCCCGCGGCAACGCGTACGCCCCGTACGCCGAGCTGCTGTGGATGGAGACCGGCACCCCGGACCTCGAGGTGGCGAAGCAGTTCGCCGAGGGCATCCACGCCGAGCACCCGGACCAGATGCTGGCCTACAACTGCTCGCCGTCGTTCAACTGGAAGAAGCACCTTGACGACGACACGATCGCCAAGTTCCAGCGGGAGCTGGCCGCGATGGGGTTCAAGTTCCAGTTCATCACCCTGGCCGGTTTCCACACGCTGAACTACTCGATGTTCGACCTGGCCCACGGCTACGCCCGGGAGCAGATGAAGGCGTACGTGGACCTGCAGGAGCGCGAGTTCGGGTCCGAGGAGCGCGGCTACACCGCCACCCGCCACCAGCGGGAGGTCGGCACCGGCTACTTCGACCTCGTGACGACCGTCCTCAACCCGGCCTCGTCCACCGCGGCCCTGGCCGGCTCCACCGAGACCGCCCAGTTCTGAGCCGATCGGGTGCGGGGCGGCCGGGGGCCCGAGCGGGTCCCCGGCCGCCCCGCACCCGACGACGGCCGCGCCCCCGACGGGGCGCCCCACCTGATCACTTCCAGGACACTCCCCAGGCGAGGAACCAGCCATGATGACCATGACCAGCGATCCTGTGACGATCAACGGCGTGACCCTGACCGGTCACCACGTGCCCCGGCAGAACAGCGTGCTCAGCCCCGACGCGCTGGGCTTCCTGGCGGCCCTGCACCGCGAGTTCGAACCCCGCCGGCGCGAGCTGCTGGCCGCCCGCGAGGAGCGGCGGAAGGGGATCGCCCGCGGCACCGACCCCACCTTCCTGCCCGAGACCGCGAGGATCCGCGAGGACGACAGCTGGCGGGTCCCCCCGCCGCCGCCGGGGCTGGAGGACCGCAGGGTCGAGATCACGGGGCCCACCGAGCGGAAGATGACCATCAACGCGCTCAACTCCGGGGCGCAGGTGTGGCTCGCGGACATGGAGGACGCCAACACACCGCACTGGACCAACGTGGTCACCAACCAGCTCAACCTGATCGACGCGCTCGAGGGGACCATCGAGTTCACCAACCCGGACGGCAAGCGGTACGCCCTGAAGAACAAGGACCCGCGGGCCAACCCGACGATCGTGGTGCGCCCCCGCGGGTGGCACCTCGAGGAGAGGCACCTGTCCGTGCGGGGCGAGCCCATCGCCGGGGCGCTCGTGGACTTCGGCCTGTACTTCTTCCACAACGCCCGCCGGCTCAAGAAGCTGGGGCTGGGCCCCTACTTCTACCTGCCCAAGACCGAGTCCCACCGCGAGGCCAGGCTGTGGCACGACGTCTTCGCCCGGGCCGAGTCCATGCTCGGCGCGGACCGCGGCACCATCCGCGCCACGGTCCTGATCGAGACGATCACCGCGGCGTTCGAGATGGAGGAGATCCTCTGGGAGCTCGGCGAGCACGCCGCCGGGCTCAACGCGGGGCGCTGGGACTACATCTTCTCGATCATCAAGAACTTCCGCACCCGGGGGCCCCGCTTCATCCTCCCGGACCGCAACGCCGTGACCATGACCCAGCCGTTCATGCGGGCCTACACCGAGCAGCTCGTGCGGGCGTGCCACCGCCGGCAGGCCATGGCCATCGGCGGGATGGCCGCGTTCATCCCGTCCCGCCGGGACGAGGAGGTCAACCGGACCGCGATCGAGAAGGTGCGCGCCGACAAGCTGCGGGAGGCCCGCGACGGCTTCGACGGCTCCTGGGTGGCCCACCCCGACCTCGTGCCCGTGTGCCGGGAGGTCTTCGACGAGGTGCTCGGTGACAAGCCCCACCAGCTCGACCGCCGGCGGGAGGACGTGGTGCCCGACGACAAGGCGCTCATCGACATCGCCTCGGCCGAGGGGAAGATCACCGAGGAGGGGATCCGCAGCAACATCGAGGTCGGGATCCGCTACATCGAGGCCTGGCTGCGCGGCAACGGCGCGGTCGGCATCCACAACCTCATGGAGGACGCCGCGACCGCGGAGATCTCCCGCTCCCAGATCTGGCAGTGGGTGAACTCCCGGGCGATCACGGACCAGGGCGAGGAGATCACCCGGGAGTGGGTGCGGGAGCTCGTCGAGGAGGAGTTCGCGCGGATCGCGCGGGCCGAGGGCGACCGCTTCGACGACGCCCGCTCGGTCTTCGAGGAGGTCGCCCTCGGTGACGACTACCCGGCCTTCCTGACGACCGCCGCCTACGAGCGGTTCCTGGCCGAGCCCGAGGACCCGCACGCCCTCGAGGACGACCGGTCCCGGGCGGATCAGGGCGTGCGCCGGGCCGGCTGAGCGGCCCAGCCGGCCGGGTCCACCACCCAGGGCTCCCGCGGCAGGACGTCCTCGTCGAAGACGGCGAGGACGTCCTGCGCCGTGCGGACCGGGCCGGGCAGGCCCAGCGACGCCGCCATCCGGCCCAGCACCTCGGTCACGCCGTGGCCCGCCGCCGCGAGCTCGGACAGCGTCACGGCGCCGTCGCGCTTCGCGAGCCGGCGGCCCTCGGGGTTGAGCACGAGCGGGACGTGGGCCCACTGCGGCTCGGGGAGCCCGAGCACCGCGGCCAGGCAGGCCTGCCGCGGGGTGGAGGGCAGCAGGTCGTCGCCGCGCACCACCTGGTCCACGCCCTGGTGGGCGTCGTCCAGGACCACCGCGAGGTTGTAGGCGGGGCGACCGTCGTTGCGCAGCAGCACGAAGTCGTCGACGAGGCCCGTGTACGCGCCCGCCCAGCGGTCCACGACCGTGCGGGCGCGCACGTCCGCCCGCAGGCGCACGGCGGGGGGCCGTTCCCGGCGGCGGCGCGCGCGCTCGGTGCCGGTGAGGTCCCGGCACGTGCCCGGGTAGGCGCCCGGCGCCCCGTGCGGCGCGCTCGCGGCCGCCTGGATCTCCCGGCGGGTGCAGTAGCACTCGTACGTGCGCCCCGCCGCGGTGAGGCGCCGCACCGCGGCCCGGTGCGCGGGCTCCCGGGTCGACTGCAGCAGCGGCGGGCCGTCCCAGTCGAGGCCGAGCCGGGCGAGGTCCGCCAGCTGCTGCTCGGCCGCGCCCGGGCGCACCCGGTCGATGTCCTCGACGCGCAGCACGAAGCGCCGTCCGCTGGAGCGGGCCGCCGCCCACGCGACCAGGGCCGTGCGCAGGTTGCCCAGGTGCAGCTCCCCGGAGGGGGAGGGAGCATAGCGGCCGGCGCCCCCGGCCGCACGCCCGGGGGAGGAAGTGGTCATGGGTGCCAGGATAGACAGCGCCGGTCGGTAGCCTGTCAGGGTGGCCCGCATCAACGAACTCCGCGACGGCATCTTCGCCGTGAGCACGGACAACTGGAGGCTCAACTCCGGTCTCGTGCTCGGGACCCGCCGCGCCCTCGTGATCGACACGGGCGCGGGCCCCCGTCAGGGCCGGGAGATCCTGGAGGCCGTGCGCTCGCTGACGGACCTGCCGCTCACGGTGGTGAACACCCACGCCCACTACGACCACTTCATGGGCAACGCCGTGTTCCGGCGCGCCGGCGCCGAGGAGTTCTGGGCCCACCGCGGCTGCGCCGAGACGATCCTCGCCCACGGCGACTTCCAGCGCTCGTTCGTGGGCACCCACGAGCCCGAGATGGCCGCCTCGGAGGGCCCGGACACCCGCCTGGTCGTGCCCGACCGGCACCTGCCCGGCACCGGCCGGCGCCCCTCGCTGACCCGTGTGGACCTGGGCGGGCGCGGCGCCGTGCTGTTCTCCCTGGGGCGCGGGCACACCGACAACGACGTGTGCGTGGGCGTCGACGACGTCGTGTTCACGGGGGACCTCGTGGAGCAGGGCGCCGACCCCGACTTCGGCGACTCCTATCCGCGGGGCTGGGCCACGGTGCTGGAGCACCTGGCCGCCCTCGACCGGTACCTGGTCTTCGTTCCCGGCCACGGCCACCCCGTGGACCGCGGCTTCGTGCTCCAGCAGGCCCGGACCATGCGCACCGCGATCGAACGGGTGGACGCGAGCGAGGCGGCCGCGGCGCAGCCCGGCGGCCTGCAGCCCGTGACCGCCTCGATGTTCCGCCTGCCCTACAACGCGGGAGCGGCCCGGATCCTCCTGGACCGGCTCGAGCGGATCAGGGCCGAGGACGTCGCGACCGGGGAGCTTGCAGCGCTGCCAGTGCCGCTGCCGCGAGCAGACTGACCCCCAGGATCGCCGCGCAGCCGGCCATCGCCGCGAAGCCCCCGCCCGGCACCCGCAGGGCGGCCCACAGCGGCAGCAGTCCCGCCGCCAGGGCACCGGCGCCGAAGACGGCCAGCAGCGCGACCAGGCCCCCGCCGGGCACGGGCCGCTCCACCGGGCCGGTCACGCGCAGCACCAGCCCGCCCAGGGCCGCCCACCCCGCCACGACGAGCAGGGAGGCCACGACGTCGGAGGGCCGGTGCCAGCCGTTGAGCAGCGTCGCGACTCCCGTCGCGGTCGTCGCCCCCGCCCCGAGCAGGGCGACGAGCGCGCGGGACCGGGCCGGTGCGGCGAGCAGCACCACCGCCACGGCGGCGGCCGCGGCGGCCGTGTGCCCGGAGGGGAAGGAGTTGCTCGCGGCCTCCTGGATGCCCAGGTCCGGCTTTTCGACGAGCACGCGCTTGAGCAGCTGGACCGTGAGGTTGGACAGCAGCACCACCGCCGCCCCGGTCACCGCCGGCGCGAGGCGCCGGGAGCGCACGGCCAGGACCGCCAGGCACACCGCCGAGACCACCCCCACCACCCACGGGAGCAGGTCGAGCAGCTCGCGGGAGCGGGTGGACAGCCCGGGGATCGCGTCCGTCGCCTGTTTCAGGGCCAGCTCGTCGAGCCACTGGCCGGTCTCGGTGGTCAGCGCCACCACGCCCACCAGGGCGGCGCCGCCGAACAGCAGGGCGGCGCCGAGCACGTGGCAGAGCGCCTGGAGGGCGGTCGGGGCCGGGCGGTGGGCGGTGGTGGTCATGGAGCTCCTGGCGGTCGGACAGGCGGGCACGCGTCCCGGCACGGCCGGGACCGCGCTCGCGGAGACCTCATTCTTCCACGGGCGGATCGGTTCCAGCTGAGAACGCGCGCCTAGGCTGGCTCCATGACCGCCGCCGCGCCCCTGCCCCCGCTCGACGAGCTGCTCGCCGACGCGCACGCCGTCGCCCTGCCGATGCGCGTGCGGTTCCGGGGGGTGGACGTGCGGGAGACGATGCTCCTGCGCGGGCCCGCCGGCTGGGCCGAGTTCGGGCCCTTCCCCGAGTACGGGGACGCCGAGGCCCTCGCGTGGCTCCGCGCCGCGGCCGACGCCGCGTGGCACGGCTTCCCCGCGCCCCGGCGCACCCGGATCCCCGTCAACGCGACCGTGCCCGCCGTCCCGGCCGCCCGGGTCCCCGAGGTGCTGGCCCGGTTCGGGGCCGGCGTGCGCGCCGTGAAGATCAAGGTCGCCGAGCGCGGCCAGGACCTCGACGACGACGTCGCCCGGGTCGCGGCCGTGCGGGCCCTGCTGCCGGAGGCCGAGCTGCGGGTGGACGCCAACGGCGGGTGGGACGTGCCCACGGCGCTGGTGGCGCTGGAGCGGCTGGGGGAGCACGGGCTCGCGTACGCGGAGCAGCCCGTGCCCACGATCGCGGGCCTGGCCGCGGTCCGCGAGGGCCTCGCGGACCGCGGCGTGCCGGTCCTCGTGGCCGCCGACGAGTCCGTGCGCAAGGAGAGCGACCCGCTGGCGGTGGCCCGGGCGGGGGCGGCCGACCTGCTCGTGGTCAAGGCGGCCCCCCTCGGCGGGGTGCGCAGCGCCCTCGACGTGGTGGCCCGGGCCGGGCTGCCCGCCGTGGTCAGCTCCGCGCTGGACTCCTCGGTGGGCATCCGCGCGGGGCTCGCGCTCGCCGCCGCGCTGCCCGAGCTGCCCTACGCGTGCGGGCTGGGCACGGTCTCGCTCATGCGCGACGACGTCCTGCGCGAGCCGCTGCGCCCGGTGGACGGGGCGCTCGAGCTGCGGGACGCGGTCCCGGACCCCGGGCTGCTGGCCGCCCGCGCGGTGTCCGCGGACCGGCGCCGGTGGTGGCTGGAGCGGGTGGCCCGGGTGCACGCCCTCGGGGCGGGAGCTCCTCAGCCCTGAGGCGCGGCGCCCATGACGTCGGCCCGCAGCCGGTCCAGGTCCACGGCGTCCCCCTCGCACAGCCCGTGACCCCGCACCCACGCGCGGGCGGCGCGCCACACGTCGTCGCAGCCGAGCTCCACCTCGGGGTGGGCCGCGCCGATGCGGGTCCGCCGCGCGTGCTCGGGGTCCTCGCCCGTGAAGGTGAAGACCGCCACGGGGCTGGAGGCCAGCCCCACCACACCGTGGACGGAGGCGATCACGCGCCCGTGCAGGCAGTCCCCGGCGTGCAGGTCCCAGGCCCGCAGGACGCTCCGGCGGTCCAGGGCGGCGAGCCGGTGCCCGTGAGCCACCCGTGCGGACCGACGGTGCGCGTCGGGGTCCGTGGGGCGGCGCAGCTCCACTTCTGGTTCCCTGTTCATCACGAGCCTCCCTCACCGGTGGTCCGGACCCGTTCCTCCGCCGCGGCGGCAGGGCACCTGGGCGGGTGGAGCAGGAGGAGGGGGGTCTTCTGGAGCCACCGGTCGCGGTCCGGAGCGCTGGACGGATGGGGACGGGCTGACACGACGAGCATTGCAGACGCGGGGTGCCGGCGGCACCGGTGGACGCTTTGTTTCATCGCAGGAACGGGCCCGGTGCCGCACAGCGCTGCGCACCCCCGCCCGCGCGTCCTCGGCGGGAGCGGCCCCTCCGCCCCGACCTGGGGAGATGCCGCCGCCCGGCCACGGCCCGTTCACCCGCGGTTCACCCGGGCATCCCCGAGCACTCACCCGGCGCTGGTGCAGTGGGGGAGCACCCGTTCCCCGGCCGCGGTCCTCCCGCGGGCCCGATCTCCTGGGAGAGCCATGACCGACATCGCCAAGCGCACCCTCCTGCCCATGCTGGGCCACGCCCGCGGCAAGCGCAGTCCTCTCACCTGCCAGCTCAAGTGCGGCAACGCCTGCGCCGGCCCGGAGTGCAACACCTCCGGCAACGGCTACTTCCGGGACATCGCGAGCGCCGCCCTGTCCCGCCGCTCCGCTCTCGGCCTGGGGGCCGCGGCGGCCGTGACGGTCGGCGTGGTGGGGGCCACGCCCGAGGCCGCCCAGGCCCACGGCCGCGGACGCCCGGGGCTGTCCTTCGCCCCGATCGCCCCCGTCCCGAACACCGTGGACGACCTCACCGTGCCCGAGGGCTACGACTGGTCCCCGATCATCCGGTGGGGCGACCCCCTGTTCACCGACTCCCCGGAGTTCGACCCGCTCGAGCAGACCCCCGAGTCCCAGGCGAGCCAGTTCGGCTACAACTCGGACTACCTGGACATCCTCCAGGACCGCGGCGGGCGCACCGGCGTGCTCGTGAACAACCACGAGTACACCAACGAGACCAACATGTTCCCGGCCGAGCAGCTGGGGGACCTCGAGCGCGTGGCCCGGGTGGCCATGGCCGCGCACGGGATGTCCGTCGTCGAGATCGCCCGCACCGGGCCCGGCCGGCCCTGGTCCTACGTGCGGGGCGGCAGCCGCAACCGGCGCATCACCCTGAGCACCCCGTTCGCGGTGGACGGACCGGCCGCGGGCTCGGACCTGCTGAGGACCAAGGACGACCCGACCGGCACCGTGGTGCTGGGCACGCAGAACAACTGCGCCGGCGGCACCACCCCGTGGGGGACCGTCCTGTCCGGCGAGGAGAACTTCAACCAGTACTTCAAGGGCAACGGCTCCGCCGAGCAGAAGCGCTACGGCATCTCCACGGACGCCCCGAGCCGGCGCTGGCACGAGGTGGACCCGCGCTTCGACTCGACCCTGCCCGGCTACGAGAACGAGCCGAACCGCTTCGGCTGGATCGTCGAGATCGACCCCCAGGACCCGTCCTCCACCCCGGTCAAGCACACGGGCCTGGGCCGGTTCAAGCACGAGGGCGCGAACGTGCGCGTGGCCGAGGACGGGACCGTGGTCGCCTACTCCGGCGACGACGAGCGCTTCGACTACCTCTACAAGTTCGTCTCCTCGAAGAAGTACGTCGAGGGCGACCGGGCGCACAACATGACCCTGCTCTCCGAGGGCGACCTCTACGTCGCGAAGTTCACCGGCGACACCGCGGCCGAGATCGACGGCTCGGGCCGGCTGCCCTCGGACGGCGCGTTCGACGGCTCCGGGCAGTGGCTGCCGCTCCTCGTCGACGGCCGCTCCGCGGTCGAGGGCATGGCGGTCGACGAGGTGCTGGTGTACACCCGCCTCGCCGCCGACAAGGCCGGCGCCACCAAGATGGACCGCCCCGAGGACGTCGAGCCCTCCCCGCTGACCGGCAAGCTCTACGTGGCCCTCACCAACAACACCCAGCGCGGCACCGACGGCAAGGCCGGTCCCGACGAGGCGAACCCCCGCACCCAGAACCGCGACGGGCACGTCATCGAGCTCACCGAGCGGGACAACCGGGCCGACGCCCTCGAGTTCGACTGGAACATCCTCCTGCTCGCCGGGGACCCCGCGAAGAACGCGTCCGCCTACTTCTCCGGCTACCCGGTGGAGAAGGTCTCCCCGATCTCCTGCCCCGACAACCTGGCCTTCGACTCCGAGGGCAACCTGTGGATCACCACCGACGGCGCCCCGGGCACGATCGGCTACAACGACGGCATGTACAAGGTGGGCCTGTCCGGTCGCCAGCGCGGCAACGTCCAGCAGTTCCTCGCCGTCCCCCAGGACGCCGAGTGCTGCGGCCCGGTGGTCCACGACCGCGAGCGGATGGTCTACGTGGCCGTGCAGCACCCGGGCGAGGACGGCTCGTTCGAGCAGCCCCGCTCCTACTTCCCGGACTACGTGGTGCCCACCCGGCAGGGCGAGGGCGAGTGGGCGCTCCCGCGCCCGTCCGTCGCCCAGGTCTTCCCCGTGGACGGCGACGAGGCACCCGAGTTCCCCGGGGCGATCTCCGACAAGCCCGGCCGGGAGCGCAACGCGGGCAGGCGCCGCAAGAACGGGGACTGCGGGCCCCGCTACCGCGGCTACCGCGGCAAGGCCACCGCGGAGACCAAGGCCGCGGCCCGCACCGCCGCCCGCTCCTACTGAGCACGGTCCCCGCCCCACGGTCCCCGTCCCGCCGCCCGGCGGGACGGGGACCGTCCCGTTCCCGGGACTACCCTGGTCTCCTGTGACCACACCGTCCCTCGACACCGCCGCCGCCGTCCTCGCCGAGCTCGTCGCCGCCGGGATGCGCCACCTCGTCGTCGCCCCCGGGTCCCGGTCCGCGCCCCTGGCATACGCCGCGGCCGCCGCCCACGCCGCCGGGGCCCTGGAGGTGCACGTGCGCGTGGACGAGCGGGGCGCCGCGTTCACGGCCCTCGGCATCGCCCGGGCCACCGGCCGCCCGGCCGCGGTGGTCACCACCTCGGGCACCGCGGTGGGCAACCTGCTGCCGGCCGTCATGGAGGCCGACCACGCCGAGGTGCCCCTCGTCGTGCTCTCCGCCGACCGCCCGCCGGAGCTGCGGGGCACCGGCGCCAACCAGACCACCCGCCAGCCCGGGCTCTTCGGCGACCACGTGCGGGCCGCCGTCGACCTCCTGCCCGAGGACGACGACGTCCCCGCCCGCCTCGCGGCTGCCCTCGCCGCGCTCGCCGGGCGCGGGTCCGGCGGGCCCCGTCCCGCCGGACCCGTCCAGCTCAACGTGGCCCTGCGGGACCCGCTGCACCCCGCCCCGGAGGACGGCGCCGTCCTCGCCGACCGGGCGCGCCGGCTGGCCGCCCGCACGGTCCCCGCCCCGGACCCGGGCCCGCGGGCCGTCGCCGCCGGGCCCGTCGACGTGCCGCCCCCGGCGGCGCGGGCGGCCCGCTCCGTGGTCGTCGCCGGGGACGGGGCCGGCCCCGCCGCCGCCCGCTTCGCCGCGGCGTGCGGGCTCCCGCTGTTCGCCGAGCCGTCCTCGAACGCGCGCTCCGGACCGCACGCCGTGGGCGCCTACCGGCTGCTGCTGGACGCACCCCTGGGCCGGCGGATCGAGCGTGTCCTGCTGGTGGGCCGGCCCACGCTCTCCCGCCCCGTCGGGGCGCTGCTGGCGCGGGCGGACGTGGCCACCGCCGCCGTCCAGCCCGGACCCGTGGCCTGGTACGACCCCGGCCGCCGGCGCGAGCACGTGCTCGGGAGCTGGTCGGAGGCCGCCGCCTTCACCGGCCGCGGCACCCCGGGCTGGGCCTCGGCCTGGCAGCGGGCGGGCGCCGCCGCGGACGAGGCCGTGGCCCGGCTGCTCGCCGCCGAGCCCCCGGACCGGCCGACGGGACCGGCCGTGGCCGCCGCGCTGTGGGAGTCCTGCCGGCGGGACGGGGCCGTGCTCGTCGCCGGCTCCTCCAACCCCGTCCGGGACCTCGACCTCGCCGCGCGCCCGGGCCCCGCGTCCCCGCTGGTGGTCGCCAACCGCGGCCTCGCCGGGATCGACGGGACGGTGGCCACGGCCGCCGGCGTGGCGCTGGGCACCGGGCGCCCCGTCCGCGCCCTGGTGGGGGACCTGACCTTCCTGCACGACGCCTCGTCCCTGC
Organism: Kocuria sabuli; assembly: GCF_040981185.1. Taxonomy (NCBI): domain Bacteria; kingdom Bacillati; phylum Actinomycetota; class Actinomycetes; order Micrococcales; family Micrococcaceae; genus Kocuria; species Kocuria sabuli. Next base: position 181,051 of record NZ_JAVHZE010000006.1, on the reverse strand, counting down.
TGCTGGGCGACGGCGAGCGGGAGCCCGACCTGCAGGTCGTGGTGCTCAACGACGGCGGGGGCGGGATCTTCTCGACCCTCGAGCACGGGGCCCTGGGGGAGCAGCAGGAGTACCGGGACGTCGTCGAGCGCTTCTTCGGCACCCCGCACGAGGCCCGCCTGGACGCGCTCTGCGCGGGCTACGGGGTCCCGCACCGGCGGGCGGACGGCCTGCCCGGGCTCGCCGCGGCCCTCGCCGCGCCCGTGCGGGGCCGCTCCGTCCTGGAGGTGCGCGTGGACCGGCGCGAGCTGAGGGCACTGCACGCGAGGATCCGGGCCGCGGTGGCCGCCGCCGACGGCGCCGCGCCCTGACGCCCCGCAGCACGGCGGGTGCGGCAGGGCCCCGCCTCCTCGGGAGGAGACGGGGCCCCGGATGACCGGGCGGCGGGCCCGGCCGCGGCGTCAGCGCTCCGGCGCCTGCACCTGGGTCGGGTTGAGCACCCGGGAGAGGAACGACTGCGTGCGGGGCTCCTTCGGGGCGCCGATCACCTGGGCCGCGGGGCCCTCCTCGACGACCACGCCGCCGTCCATGAACACGACCTTGTCGGCGACGTCACGGGCGAACTCCATCTCGTGGGTGACCACGAGCATCGTCATGCCCTCGGCGGCGAGGTCGCGCATGATGGCCAGGACGTCGCCCACCGTCTCCGGGTCGAGGGCGGAGGTGGGCTCGTCGAAGAGCATCAGGGACGGGTCCATGGACAGGGCCCGGGCGATGGCCACGCGCTGCTGCTGGCCCCCGGAGAGCTGGCCGGGGTGGCTGTCGGACTTCTCGGCCAGGCCCACGCGGTCGAGGTTGGCCCGGGCGATCCGCTCGGCCTCGGCCTTGTCCCGCTTCAGCACCTTGACCTGGGCCACGGTGCAGTTCTCGAGGACGCTCAGATGCGGGAACAGGTTGAACTGCTGGAAGACCATGCCCACGTGCCGGCGCATCCGGTCGACATCGGCCTCGGGGTCGGTGACGTCGAAGTCGCCGATCGTGATGCGCCCCTGCTGGGGCTGCTCGAGCAGGTTCACGCAGCGCAGCAGGGTGGACTTGCCCGAGCCCGAGGGGCCGATGAGGCAGACCACCTGGCCGGCCCCCACGCTCAGGGAGATGCCCTTGAGCACCTCGAGGGAGCCGTAGGACTTGTGCAGGCCGTCGATCACGACGGACGCGGCGCCGGCGAGGCCGTCGTCGGACCCGGACTGCGGGGCGGCGGAGGATGCAGTGCTCATCGTCTGGCTCCTAGGACTTCTTCATGCGGTCGGTCTTGGACTCGAAGCGGCGGGTCAGGATGCCCAGCGGCACCGTGATGATCAGGTAGGCGACCCCCGCCACCACCAGGGGGGTGAGGCCGGCGCCGGCCTCGGAGATCGCCTCGCGGCCGTACTTGGTGAGCTCGTACTGGCCCACGCCCATGCCCAGCAGGTAGACCAGGGAGGAGTCCTTGGTCAGCAGGATCACCTCGTTGGTCAGCGGGGGCAGCACGATCCGCAGGGCCTGCGGGATGACGATCGTGACCATGGCCCGGGCGTGGGACATGCCCAGGGAGCGGGCGGCCTCGTACTGCCCCTTCGGGACGGCCTGCAGACCGGCCCGCAGCGACTCCGCGATGTAGGCGGCGGCCACGAGGCCCAGGGCGATCATGACCGTGACGTAGTGGTTGAAGCGGAAGCCGAAGGCCAGCGGGATGCCGTAGCCGAAGGCGAGGAAGACCAGCAGCGCGGGCACGCCGCGGAAGAACTCGATGTAGAGCGTGGCCAGCCACCGGTAGGGCGCCACGGACGAGAGCTTCATCAGCGCGAGGACCACACCGCCGGTGAGGCCGACCACGAAGCCCAGCAGCGTGTAGATCAGGGTGTTCTTCAGCGCCACGGCGATGATGCCGGGGAACTGCTGGACCGCGACCTGCGGGTTGAACACCTTCTCGATCAGCAGCGGCCAGTCGGCGATCGCGATCAGCGCGACGGCGACGAGGATCAGGGCGGCGTACTGGATGCCGCGGGAGAGGCGTGCTCTCTGGTGCATGGTCATGGCCATGGGGTGGTCCGTTCTGGGTGGTACGGGCGGTCGGTGGCGGGGCCGGTGCCCCCGGTGCGGGGCACCGGCCCCGGGGTCAGTTCTCCTGGACGGGGATCCACTGCTCGACGATCTGCTCGAGCGTGCCGTCCTCCTCGATGCGGTCCAGGGTGGTGTCGACCGCCCGGAGCATCGCCTCGTCGCCCTTCTTCACGGCCACGCCGAGCTGGTCGTCGAGGGCCGCGGTCTCCTGGACCACGAAGCCCGGGTCGTCCTCGGCGTGCTGGGCGATCGCGGTGACGTCGTCGAGCACGGCGTCCACGCTGCCCGTGCTGAGCCCGGTGAACAGGGTGGTGGCGTCCTCGAACTGGACGGCGTTGAGGCCCAGCTCCCGGGCCTGGGTCTCACCGACCGTGCCCTGCATGACCCCGACCCGCACCTGCTCGTCGCGGGCGCCGGCGATCGAGCCGACCCCGTCCTCGCCGTCGGTGACGAGGCCGAGCTCGTTGTCGTAGTAGGGGTCCGAGAAGTCCATCACGGTCTGCCGCTCCTCGGTGATGGACAGGGCGGAGATCGCGACGTCGCACTGGCCGGTGTCGAGGGCGGCGCCGGACTGGATCGACTCGAAGGCGAGCGTGACGTTCTTCATCTCCACGCCGAGGTCCTCCGCGATCTCCCGGCCCAGGTCCATGTCGAGGCCGACCATCTCGCCGCCCTGCGCCATCTCGAAGGGCGGGTAGTTGGACTCCGAGCACACGGTGAGGTGCCCGGGCTCCACGAGGGCCACGGCGGACGACCCGCCGTCCGCCGGCCGCGCGGAGCTCGCGGCGGCGTCCTCGGCGGACCCGCCCGAGCAGCCCGTGAGGGCGAGGGCGGCGGTGACGGTCAGGAGGCCGGCGGCGCGGCGGCAGGACGGGCGGGGCATGGACGGTTCCTCCGGTCGGAGCGGTGGTCGACGGCGCGGTCGGGCCGCACGAGGAGCCGGCTCTACGGGGCGGTAACCCCCGACTGCGTTCGGGACACAAGGATACGGTGCATTCCGGGCGGCCGAGCGCACGGGCGGAGCCGGCCGGCGCGGGCGGGGCTCAGCGGGCGGAGAGCCCCGGGGCCGGCACGAGGCCCTGGGGGGCGGCGGCCTGCTGCCCGAGGGCCTGGAGCATGGGGCGCAGCTTCGCCCAGGTCTCGGCCAGCTCGGCCTCGGGGTCGGAGGCGGCCACGATGCCGCAGCCCGCGAAGAGCCGCACGCTGCGCTCGTCCTCCTGCACCGCACCGCGCAGGGCGATGCCCCAGTCGCCGTTGCCGGTGGCGTCGAGCCAGCCGACGGGACCCGCGTACAGGCCCCGGTCCATCCGCTCCAGCTCCGGGATGGCGGCGGCCGCCGCGGCGGTGGGCGTCCCGCAGACCGCGGCCGTGGGGTGCAGCGCCTCGGCCAGCTCCAGGGCGGAGGGCGGGTCACCGGCCGGGCCGGGGCGCAGCGCGGCCGTGACGTCCGAGGCCAGGTGCCACACGTTGGGCAGCTCGAGGATGAACGGCTCGGGGGAGGTGGCGACCGCGTCGGTGTACGGGGCCAGCGACGCCACGAGGGAGTCGATCGCGAAGCCGTGCTCGTGCTGCTGCTTCTCCGACTCGCCGAGCACCCGGGCGGCGTACTCCTGGGGGTCCTCGCCCGCCGGGGCGGCGTCCCGGTCCAGCGTGCCCGCGAGCACCCGGGCGTGGGCCACGCCGTCGAGCACCTGCACGAGCATCTCGGGGGTCGCCCCCATCAGCCGTCCCGCTCCGCCGGCGTCCCCGCCGAAGCCCACGCAGTACGTCCAGCACTGGTCGTAGCGGTGGGCGAGCTCGCGGACCACGGCCACGGGGTCGAGCGGCGCCTCCGTCCGGGCGACGACGTCGCGGGCCAGCACGAGCTTCTCCAGCCGGCCCGCGCGGATCAGCTCCACCCCGTCGCGCACGGCCTCCGTCCACTCGTCCTCGTCCAGGGTGCCGGAGCAGAGCCGGACGGCGGCGGGCTCCGCGGCCCGGTCGCTCCCGTCGGCCGGCGCACGCCCGGGAGCGGCGCCGAAGCGGCGGAACCAGGCCGCCGCCACGTCGTCGGTGCTGAGCCCGAACGGGGTCCCGGGGGTCACGGCCACCACGAGACTGGCCCAGGCGAGGTCGTCGCGGCGGCCCACGAGCAGCTCCGGCACCACGAGCCCGGAGTCGGTGCCGGAAGCCGTGGCGAAGGTGAACGCGCCGAAGGCGGTGAGCCCGGTGCCCGGGGCACCCACGCGGTCCTCGACCACGGCGGCGGCGACCACGTCGTCCCACCACACGCGCGCGGCGGTGAAGCGGTCCGCGCCGCGCACGGTGTGCTCGGCGGCCCGGCCGTGGGCCACGAGGCCGCGCCCGTCCACGGTCCACGTGAGCAGGTCGGGGCCGGCCAGCAGGTCCCGCAGGTCCGGGGCGGTCGCGGGGTCCGCGCCCAGTGCGGACAGCGGCACCGTGAGGGCGTGCAGCACGGGGACCGGCGGGACGGTGGCGGGGTCGGTGGAGGACATCGCCCCCCAGTCTAGGCCGCGCGCCCGACAGAGCCGGGGCCGTCGGACGGAGGTGCGACAATGACCGGGTGAACCGAGCAGACCTGTCCAAGCAGCCGCACGAAGTCTCCGCCATGTTCGACGACGTGGCGCCGCGCTACGACCTCGTCAACGACATCCTCTCCCTGGGGCGGGCCCGCGGGTGGCGCAAGGTCGTCGCGGAGGCCGTCGCGGCCGTGCCGGGGGAGCGGGTGCTCGACCTCGCCGCCGGGACCGGGACCTCGTCCGAGCCGTACGCGGACGCCGGCGTCGGCGTCGTGGCCGCGGACCTCTCGCTCGGGATGCTCGAGGTGGGGCGCGCCCGCCGGCCCGACATCGAGTTCGTGCAGGCCGACGCCACGCAGCTGCCGTTCGCCGATGCCTCCTTCGACGCCGTGACGATCTCCTTCGGCCTGCGCAACATCCAGGGCCACCGCCGTGCGCTGGCCGAGATGCTGCGGGTCACCCGCCCGGGCGGGCGCCTGGTGATCTGCGAGTTCTCCACGCCCACGCTGGCCCCGCTGCGCACCGTCTACACCGAGTACCTCATGAAGGCGCTGCCCGGGATCGCCGCGCGCACCGCCTCCAACCCCGCGGCCTACCAGTACCTCGCCGAGTCCATCGCGGCGTGGCCGGACCAGGAGGAGCTCGCCGCGCAGATCCTCGGGACCGGCTGGAGCGGCGTGCAGTACCGCAACCTCACCGGCGGCATCGTGGCCGTCCACCGGGCCGTCAAGCCCGGCGCGGGCGCCTCCACCGCCACCCGATGAGGGCCCTCGTCCTCGGCGGCGGACCCGCGGGCGCCTCCGCCGGGTACTGGCTCGCGGCGCACGGGATCGAGGCCACGGTCCTGGAGAAGACCGCCTTCCCCCGGGAGAAGGTCTGCGGCGACGGGCTGACCCCGCGCGCCGTGCGCGAGATGCAGCTCATGGGCCTGCCGCACGGGCCCGAGCTGGGCTACGCCCGCAACCGGGGCCTGCGGCTCGTCGCCCGGCAGCGCAGCGTCGAGGTGCCCTGGCCCGAGCTCACCGACTTCCCCGGCTACGGGCTCGTGCGCACCCGCACCGGCTTCGACCAGCACCTCGCCGAGCACGCCCGGGCCGCCGGGGCGCGGGTGCTCGAGCGCCGGTCCGTCACCGGGGTGCTGCGCGACGACGCCGGCCGGATCGTGGGGGCCCGGGCCAACGTCCTCGACGACGCCGGCCGGCGCACCGGCGAGACCGAGGAGCACCACGCCGACGTCGTGCTCGCCGCGGACGGCAACTCCGCCCGCGCCGCCGTGTCGGCCGGGCTGCACAAGCGGGACGACCGCCCGATGGGGGTGGCGGTGCGCGCCTACTACGAGTCCCCCCGCTCGGACCTGGACTGGATGGAGGGCTGGCTCGAGCTCACCGACGGCCACGACCCGCGCCGGGCGCTGCTGCCCGGCTACGGCTGGGTCTTCGGCGTCGGGGACGGCACCGCCAACGTCGGGCTCGGGATCCTGGACACCTCACCGGCGTTCGGGACCCTCGACTACCGGAGGGTGCTCGCCGGCTGGACCGCGTCCATGCCCGCCGAGTGGACCTTCGACGAGGAGCACCGCCGCGGGCGGGTGCTCGGGGCGGCCCTGCCGATGGCCTTCAACCGCACCCCGCACCACGTCCCGGGGATGCTGCTGCTCGGCGACGCCGCGGGCCTCGTCTCCCCGTTCAACGGCGAGGGCATCTCCAACGCCATGGAGTCCGCCCGCTACGCGGCCGAGCAGGTCGTGGCGGCCTCGGCCGCCAACGGGCCCGCGCAGCGGGAGCTCGTGCTCGCCGGCTACCCCGGCCGGGTCCGCCAGGAGTGGGGCGCCCACTTCACGCAGGGCCGGGTCCTCGCCCAGCTCATCGGCAGCCCCGCCGTGATGCAGGCCGCCGTGCGCACCGGCATGGCGGTGCCCGCGCTGATGCGCTTCGTGGTCCGGGTCATGACGGAGCTGTCCGACCGCCCGGCCGCCACCTGGGAGGACCGCGTCGTCGCCCTGCTGGACGCCCTGACGCCTCCGACGGGCAACACCCGCCCCCCGAAAACTCGCTAGAGTGGTGGACCGTGACTGAATCCTCCTCCTCGAGCGCCGACGGCCCCGCCACGGGTCTGGGCACCGATCAGGTGAAGCTGCCGGCCGGCTTCGACCTCATCGCGACCGACGACAGGCTGGGTCCGGTCGTGCTGCAGGCGCTCACCCGGATCGAGGAGCGGCTGGACGAGGCGGTGCGCAGCGCCGACCACCTCGCCGACGTCACCTCCCGCCACCTGCTCCGGGCCGGCGGCAAGCGGGTACGCCCCCTGCTGACCGTGCTGGCCGGGGAGATCGGCGGCGGCGCCAACGACGCCGTCCTCGAGGCCGCCGCCGTCGTCGAGCTCACGCACCTCGCGACCCTCTACCACGACGACGTCATGGACTCCGCGCCCCTGCGCCGCGGCGTCGCCACCGCCCAGACGGTGTGGGGCAACTCCGTGGCCATCCTCACCGGCGACCTCATCTTCGCCCGCGCCTCGTCCATGGTCTCCGACCTCGGTCAGCGCGCCCTGAAGATCCAGGCGGACACCTTCGAGCGGCTCGTGCTCGGCCAGCTGCACGAGACGGTCGGTCCGCGCGACGGCCAGGACCCGCTGGAGCACTACCTCGACGTGCTCGCGGGCAAGACCGGCTCGCTCATCGCGGCGTGCGGGCACTTCGGCACCGTCCTCGCGGGGGCCGGGCAGGACGTCGTGGACGTCATGGTCGAGTACGGGGAGAAGGTCGGCATCGCCTTCCAGCTGGCCGACGACGTGATCGACGTGACCGGCGAGGACGAGATCTCCGGGAAGACCCCCGGCACGGACCTCCGCGAGGGCGTCCCCACCCTGCCCGTGCTGATCCTGCGCCGCATGGCGGGGGAGGGCGACGCCGAGGCCCGGCGCGTCGTCGAGCTCCTCGACGCCGACCTCGCCTCGGACGAGGCTCTCGGGGAGGCCGTGGCCGCGGTCGCCGCGCACCGGGCCACCGAGGAGGCCTGGCGGATCGCCCGCGCCTGGGCCGACGAGGCCATCGCGTCCCTCGACCCGCTGCCGGACTCCGTGGCCAAGCGCGCCCTCGCGGCGTTCGCGCACGCGGTCGTCCACCGCGCGGCCTGAGCCGCGCCCGCAGCGCGGGACCCCCGGTGCGTCGCGGTGGTCGCACGGACTAGCCTGTAGCCGTCCCCAGACCACTTCCCGCACCCGAGGACCACCCATGACCCAGTCCCCACCCGGCCGTGCCACCGCGCCCCGCGAGGCGTTCTCCAGCCGCACGGTCTTCATCCTGGCCGCCATCGGCTCCGCCGTCGGCCTGGGCAACATCTGGCGCTTCCCGTACATCGCCTACGAGAACGGCGGCGGCGCCTTCCTGATCCCGTACCTGGTGGCGCTGCTCACCGCCGGCCTGCCGCTGCTCATGCTCGAGTACGGCGTGGGCCACCGCTTCCGCGCGTCGGCGCCGCTGGCCTTCCGCCGGCTGCACCCCAAGACGGAGTGGATCGGCTGGTGGCAGATGGGCATCAGCTTCGTGATCGCCGTGTACTACGCCGTGATCCTGGGCTACGCGATGCTGTACACGATCTTCTCGTTCAGCAAGGCCTGGGGCGACGACCCGGCGGCCTACTTCCTCTCGGACGTCACGCAGAGCTCGGAGCAGATCACGGTCGGCTTCGACTTCGTCCCGACCGTGCTGATCGCCACGGCGATCGCCTGGGTCGCGCTGCTCGTGGTCCTGCTGCTGGGTGTGCAGAAGGGCATCGGCCGGGTCAACCTCGTGCTCATCCCGCTGCTGGTGCTGATGTTCCTCTCCATCGTGGTGATCGCCCTGACCCTGCCGGGCGCCACCGACGGGCTCAACGCCTTCTTCACCCCGGACTGGGCCGCCCTGGCCGACAGCTCCGTGTGGGTCGCCGCCTACGGCCAGATCTTCTTCTCGCTCTCCGTGGGCTTCGGCATCATGATCACCTACTCGTCCTACCTCAAGCCCAAGACCGACCTCACGAGCTCGGGCCTCGTCGTCGGCTTCGGCAACTCGAGCTTCGAGCTCCTGGCCGGCATCGGCGTCTTCGCGGCGCTGGGCTTCATGGCCGGGGTCGCGGGCACCGGCGTCGACGAGGTGGCGACCTCCGGCATCGGCCTCGCGTTCATCGCGTTCCCCACGATCATCTCCCAGGCGCCGTTCGGCACGCTGATCGGCGTGCTGTTCTTCGCGACCCTGACCTTCGCCGGCTTCACGTCCCTCGTGTCGATCGCCGAGGTGGTCGTGGCAGCCGCCCAGGACAAGCTCGGGCTGCGCCGGCGCGGCGCCGTGCTCCTGGTCGTCGTCCCCATGGCCCTGATCTCGCTCGCGCTGTTCACGACCACCACGGGCCTGAACCTGCTGGACGTGACCGACAACTTCGTCAACCAGTTCGGCATCGTCGCCGCGGCTCTGGTCTCCGTCATGCTGCTCACGGCGGGCTTCTCGGCGCTGCCCACGTTGCGGGACCACCTCAACTCGGTCTCCTCGTTCAAGCTGGGCCGGGCGTGGATGGTCGTGGTCGGGGGCGTCACCCCGATCGTGCTGGGCTACATCCTGATCAACACGCTCACCACGACCCTCGCGGAGGGCTACGGCGACATGCCCGCGTGGTTCGTCAACACCTTCGGCTGGGGCACCGCCGTCGGTCTCGTGGTCATCGCCCTGCTGCTCTCCCGGCTGCCGTGGCCGGCCTCGTCCGCGGCCTCCGACCTGAGCCCGTCACCGGCAATCCTGGACGCCTTCGTGGACCGCAACCGGATCCGCGAGGACCAGCCGCTGTCCCGCTGGTCGGACACCGCGCTGCGCACCCCGGCCCTGGACCAGGACTTCTCCTACCGCACGGTGGAGCAGGGCACGGTCGCGTCCCCGGGCCGGCACGCCGCCGTCCCGGCGGCGCCCTGGACGACCACCGGGTCCAGCGCCTCGTCCACCACCCCGTCCACGTCCGAGGAGGACCCCCGATGACCACGTCCGCCGTCATCATGATGATCGTCGCCGCGCTGCTGCTGTGGGGCGGCTTCGTCGCCGCGGTGCTGCACCTGCGGCGCAGCCCGGAGATCTCCGACGACGGCCAGGACCCCGGCGCGGAGGACCACCCCCGGACCACCTGACCGACAGCCCGGGTCCTGCCCGGGTCCCGCCCGGAACGGCAGGAGGGCCCCGGCGCCGCGCGGCGCCGGGGCCCGCCTCGTCCCCGCCTCGTCCCCGCCTCGTCCGGGTGTCCTGTCGCGGCTCCTCCCGTTCCGGGCGGCTCGTCCCGGCCCAGGGCGGGGCGCCCGGGACGGGCTCAGGCCCGCCGGACCCGCGGCGTCCGCACGGCGTCGAGCACGAGCATCAGCACCGCGAGCCACACGAAGCCGAAGCTCACCCAGCGCACCGGCGGCATCTGCTCGCCGAGCACGAGCACGGCCAGCAGGAACTGCATGATGGGCGTCAGGTACTGGATCATGCCCACGGTGCTCAGCGGGAGCCGGCTCGCCGCGGCGCCGAAGAGGATCAGCGGCACGGCCGTGATCACACCGGCGGCCAGCAGCAGCCCGGCATGGCCCGGGCCCTCCGTGCCGAGGGTCAGCGCACCGTCCGCCGCCAGCACCGCCACGACCACCGCGGCCACGGGGGTCAGGGCCATCGTCTCCACCGTCAGGGTCACGACGGCGGGGAAGGAGCCGCCCACCCGGTTCTTGACCAGCCCGTAGAGGCCGAAGGAGAAGGCGAGGCCGAGGGACAGCCAGGGCACGCTGCCGTAGAAGACGGCCATCACCACGACGGCGACGAGCCCCACCCCGACGGCCGCCCACTGCAGCCGGCGCATCCGCTCCCGCAGCACGACCACGCCGAGCAGGATGGCCACGATCGGGTTGATGAAGTACCCCAGGGAGGCCTCGATGGTGTGCCCCGTGGTCGTCGCGACCACGTAGAGGAACCAGTTGATCCCGATGAGCAGGCCCGCGAGGGCGAGCGCCGCCAGGGTGCGGGGGGAGCGCAGCGCCCGGCCCAGCGTGCCCAGCTGCCGCGTGAGCGCCAGCAGCGCCAGGCAGAACAGCAGGGAGAAGAGCACGCGCAGCGCCACGATCTCCAGGGGCGTGGCCGGCTCCAGGAGGACGAAGTAGAGGGGCAGCAGCCCCCAGATGCCGTAGGCCCCGAACCCGGACAGCAGACCGGCCCGGGCCCTCGACTGCTCGTCGGGATCCGGGCCGGGCTCGGTGTTGTAAGCGGTCACGCTCGAGAGTACCGCCGGGGCTCAGAGGCCGAAGAATCGGCTGAAGAAGCCCTTCTTCCGCTCGTCCTGCACTTCCTCGGCGGGCTCCTCGCCCTCCACCACGTGCTCGGCCTCCGCACTGCCGGGGACGCCGGGACCGGCCACGACCTCCCGCTCCACCTCTCGCTCGTGGGCGGGCTCCGGGGCGGCGACCGGCTCCGGCGCCTCCTCCGCGGCGGGGCGCACGGGCTCGGGCCCGGGCACCACCGTGGTGCTCACCCGGCCGGGGCGCACGTCCCGGTCCGAGGGCTCCTGGTCGAACGGCAGGTCGGCGTCCGCCGCACCGGCGTAGGCCGCGGCCGGCTCCTCGGTCTCCCGGGGCTGCTCGACCTCCCGCGGCGGCTCCGCGTGCTCCGTCTCGACGAAGTCGGGCACCTCGAGCGGCTCGGGCTGCTCCTGCGGGGCCTCCGCGGGCACCGGGGCCTCCCGGGGTGCGGCGGCCTGCTGCGCCTCGCCGCCCTCGCGGGCGGCGGTGCTCTCCGCGGCGTCCCGGTCCTCGCGCAGGGTCACGGCGCGCGCGCGGGCGTCGGCGGCGAGGTCCGCGAGGACGTCGGGGCCGACGGCCGGCTCGGCGGGCTCGACGCCGGAGATCTGGTGCTCGTCGAACCAGAAGCGCTGGGCGCCGTCCCCGACGGTGACCACGCACGTGGCCTCGGTGTCCCACTCGATGTGCGCGCCGCGCAGCTTGGCGTAGGAGTCCACGGCGAGGTTGTGGTCCACGGCGGTGTCCGTGGTCAGCGCCTCGGCGATGACCCGCATCATCCGCTCCACGGTCAGCTCGGGGAGCTCCAGCTCGGGGCCCTCCAGCAGCAGCCACGCGGTGACGCCGCCGCCGGCGGTCGCGGGGTAGTGCGCGTAGACGCCGGTCACGCCCTTGGCCGCGAGGGTCAGCCGGCGGGCCAGTCCCTCGGCCGCGGGCAGCTCGTCGGTGGACAGCTCGTCCACGCCCAGCCGCCGGCCGGCCTCCCGGGCCTGGACCGCGGCGGAGACCACGACGGCCGGGAAGTGGCCCAGCTCCTGCCAGGACCAGATCCAGGAACCGCGCGATGTGGAGTCGGTGCCCAGCAGGTACGGGGTGAGGCTCACGGGCGGCTCGGTCTGCAGGGTGAACGCCGGCGCGGAGAAGTCGACGTCCCACTCGGCGCCCTGGGTCAGCTCGGCCAGCCTGGCCTGGTACTCGGTGGAGATGAAGATCGACTCGTCGATCAGATCCTGCAGCGTTTTCGTCATGCGTCCAGGCTAGCAACCATCCCGGACGCAGGAGCGTCACGGCGGGGGCCCCCCGGTGCGTCGGCGGCCCCGTCTCGCGCGTCGTCCCCGCGGGCGGGCGGGACCCGCTTCGATAGGGTGGGGGCGAGGCCTCCGGGCTCCGCGACGCCGTGTCCGGCCCCGTGGCCGTCCTGCGAGACCACCACGATCCGAGCAGGCCCCTCCCGGGGCCGGGAACGAGCCACCGCATGAGCGAGACCCCCGCCACCCCGAAGCCCGGGCCGGGCGAGCAGGAGCTGCTGAACACCATCGGCACGTGGATCCTCTCGGTGCTGCGCACCGAGCCGGGCTGGGACCGGATGGTCGTGGACCTAAAGTTCCAGGGCGGGCGCGTGCACCTGCGCGTGCGGGAGCAGCGCGGGCAGGAGGTGGTGCCCGGCACCGCCGGTCCCATCAAGGAGGACAGCGCCGTCATCCCCGCGGTCGAGCAGCTGCGGCAACGGTCCTACGTCCGGGGCCGCGGCACGTGGTTCACCGCGACCGTCGTGGTCCTCGCGCAGGGCTGGCCCGAGCCCACCCACCGGATCGGCGGCACGTACGACTTCGACGGCGAGCCCCGACCGTGGGGCACCGAGGGGCCCTGGACGGCGCAGGACGTCCTGGCGCACCTCGAGGAGTTCCCGCGCACCCGGGCCCGGATCCCGGCGTGGGCCGCCGAGCTCGCCGTGCGCGAGGGCGTCGAGCTCCCGGCCCTGGAACCCGGGGCGGAGCCGGAGGCGGACCGCGAGGGCGTGGTCCACCCCCTGGTGCGCGCGGCGATCGACCGGTTCGTGGGCGCACCCGACAACAAGGCGATGATCGAGGTGATCCGCCAGTGCATGGCGGGGTCGCTGCTGCTGGACGTCACGGCGAGCACGCTCGTGCAGGGACCCGACGGACAGGCCGTGGGGCCGGGTTCGACGCTGCGCGTCCAGACCCTCGGCGAGAGCGACGGGACCCGGTCGCTGGCCGCGTACACCTCGGCCGCCGAGGCCCAGGCCATGTACGACCGGCACCACTCCGACGGGGGGAAGCCCGTGCTGCTGCGCGAGTCCGCCGTGAAGGTCCTGCAGATGCTCGTGGACGACCCCCAGCACGACCACCTGGCCATCGATCCCGCTGGGCAGGGCTGCCGGATCAGCCGCCCCCAGATCGAGTGGGCCGTGCGGGCGCCGCACAACGACGTCGTCAAGGCGGCGATGCTCGAGAACAACATGTCGCAGCTGCTCGCCGGGCTCCTGGCCCCGGACGGGGTGCTGCTGCTCGGCGCACGCGTGCAGGGCGAGCGGGCCGTCCCGGTCTACGCCAAGCCGCAGGAGGACGGCGCGGCCCCCGACACGCTGCTGCTGTTCACCTCCGCGGCCGAGGTCGCCGTGCTGGACCCGGCCCTGGAGGTGCGTTCCGCGCCGTCGCGCCAGGCGCTGCGCTTCGCCCTGGACTCGGGGGCCGCGAAGGTGTGCATCAACGCGCACCCGCCCGTGGCCACCCTGACCGCCGAGCAGCTCCTGGAGCTGCTGGCCCTGGTCGAGAAGGACGAGGCCGAGAAGGACGAGCCGGTGGGCGCGGGCCCGTCCGCGGGGGACGACTCCTCCCGCGGTGCGCGCGAGGACTGAGTCCGGCGGGACCCGGGCCCGTCAGCCGGCGCCGGGGACCGGGGTGGCGGCCAGGCAGTCGGCGCAGACGCCCTGGTAGACCACGTCGGCCGCGAACAGCTGCATGCCGTGGTGCTCGGAGGGTGTGAGGCACGGGGCGTGGCCGACGGCGCAGTCGACGTCGGCGACCGACCCGCAGCGCACGCAGTACGCGTGGTGGTGGTTGTCACCGGTGCGGGTCTCGTAGAGCGCCGGGGAGGCCGGCGGCTCGAACTTGCGCAGCATGCCCACCGCGGTGAGGTCGGAGAGCACCACGTAGACGGACTGCACGGTGATCGCGGGCAGCACGGTCCGGACCTCGGCGACGACGTCCTCCGCGGTGGAGTGCGGGCGACGCTCCACCGCGTCCAGGACGGCCAGGCGCTGCTTGGTGACGCGGCGGCCGTGGGAGCGCAACCGGTCCGACCACGCGGCGGTCCGGCCGGCGTCCGGGGCGGGGCGTTCCGTTGTCTGCATCCCCCTACCGTAGCGTTATCACGATGGACTCACAATAGCGGGACGGCGCTCCGGCGCCCGGGAGCGGGCCTCCGGCCCCGTGTTACGAACGAGAACGGCTCGTGACGCGGGCGCCGTGCCGCCGTCCGGGGGCCGGATCTACCATGGGTCCGGGGGATCGGGGGTCCGCGGCAGGAGGAGCAGGCCGTCGTCGTGCTCGCCGTCACCGTCCGGGCAGGGGGCCCGGGCGCCACGAGAGCACTCCCGGGTCGCCCGCACCACCCTGCAGCCGCCCCCTCCCGAGACCGACGGAGACCCATGACGCGCACCACCGACGAGGAACTGCTGGCCGCCGTCCGGGCGGGGGAGCCCCACGCGTTCCAGGACCTCCGGGACCGGCACTGGCCCACGGCCGTGGCCGTGGCCCGGCTCCACACCCCCAGCCGTCCCGACGCGGAGCAGCTGGCGGGCACCGCCGTCGACCAGACCCTCGCCGACCTGTCCGCCGACGACGCGCCGGAGGTCTTCCTGCGCGCCCGGCTCGTCGAGGTCGCCGGCCGGGCCGGGGCGGAGCCGCCGCGAGCCGCCGAGGCCGTCTCCGGCGTCTACCTCGGGCTGCCCCCGTCCTGGCAGGCCGTGCTGTGGCACACCGAGGTGGAGGGCCTGCCGCTCGACCGGACCGCCGAGCTCCTCGGTCTGAGCCCGGCCGCGACGACCGCGCTGCACCTGGAGGCGCGCGCCGGGCTGCGGGCCGCGTACCGCCGGACCAAGCTGGACCACCCCCTCACCGGCGCCTGCGAGGAGTGCGCCGGGGACCTCGGGGCCTTCGTGGACGGTGCCCTGCCCGCGCCGAGGCTGCGCGCCGTCGAGGCGCACCTGGACGACTGCCCGCGCTGCACCGCCGACCTCCTGCACCTGCAGGACACCGAGGCCGGCCTGCGCGGCTGGGTGCTGCCCGTCCTCGCCGGGGTACCGCTGTGGGGGGACGCCGTCGGAGATCTCGGTGCGCTCGTCCGCGCCGCCGGCCGGGAGAGCGCCGCGCGCCCCGCCGCCGCCCCGGGCGCGGATCTGGCCGGCGGATCACTGGCCGCCGTCGGTGCCGCCCGGCGGGGGCGGAAGGTGCTGCTGGGCGCCGGCGCGCTGGCCGCGGCCGCCGCGCTCGCCGGAGTGGCCGTGACGGGCCCGGGCGGGCTCGGCGACGGGACAACCCCGGCGGCGGACACCCGGGCTCAGGAGGGCGGCGACGGCGCGGCGACCCCCGTTCCTTCCGCTCCGGCCGCTGCCTCGGGCCCGGCGGCGACGGAACCGGGGGACTCGGGGTCCGCCCCCGAGGCCGGGGGCTCGGACGCCGCGGGCCCGACGGCGGACGCCGATGGTGCAGAAGCAGAGGCTGAGGGCCCGCAGACGGAGGTTGAGGATCCGCAGACCGAGGACGAGGACCAGCAGACGGAGGCCGAGGACCAGCAGGCGGGCGCCGAGGACGCACCGGCGGGGACCGAGGACCGCGGCGACTCCGGGTGGCCCGTGCGCTCCGGCGACGTGCTGGTCCTCGAGCCGTCCCCCGTCCCGGCACGGCCCGCCGCCGAGGACGCCGACCCGGCCGACGAGGTCTCGACTCCGGCGCGAAACCCCGCGCCGGGCGCCGCGCCGCGCCCGGCCGGTGAGGGGGGCGGGACGGCATCCGGTTCGCGCGGCACCGGAACGACGCCGCCGCAGGACGATCCGGACCGCGGCGCCCCGGACCCGGCCGGTCAGCCGGCCCAGGACCGGGCCACCGGTTCTCCGGGGGGACTGCCGGGCACTCCGCAGGACCCGCCGGTGAGGCAACCGGACGCTTCGGCGGACCCGGTCGGCACGCCGGCCCAGGCCCGGTCCACAGGTTCTCCGGTGACGTTGCCAAGCCTCCTTCCGGATCCGCCGGACATTTCTCCGCCCACCGCGTCCAGCCCTCCGGCGCCGGACAGCCCGCTGCCCGGGCCCATCGGAGGCGGCACGCCCGACGGGGGCGCGACACCCGGCGGCGCGGCCACCGCACCGAACGGCTGAGTCCGGGTTCCTCCGCGCGTCGTCGGGTCGCCGGTGACCACGGTGCTGCTCGGAACCGGCTGGGAACTCGCCGTGCGCCCGGCGGGGCGGGAAGAGGACGGCCGGCGCAGCGGTTGTCATGGGCAGTAGTCCCCGCCCCCGCGAGAAGGAGCCGCGCCCACGATGCACCAGCACAACAACGGACTGAAGACCGTCCTGCTGCTCGGGGGTCTGTGGGGGGTGCTGCTCGCGATCGGGTGGGTCGTGGCCAGTGGCACGGGCAGCAGCATCTTCATCTGGGTCTTCGCCCTGATCGGCCTGGCCTCGACGGCCTACAGCTACTGGAACAGCGACAAGCTCGCGCTGCGGTCCATGCGCGCGATCCCCGTCACGGAGCAGCAGGCTCCGGGGTACTACCGGATCGTGCGGGAGCTGTCCCGGCGCGCGAACCAGCCGATGCCGCGGCTGTACATCGCCCCCACGATGAGCCCCAACGCGTTCGCGACCGGGCGCAAACCGGAGCACGCGGCCGTGTGCGTGACCGAGGGCATCCTCCAGCTGCTCGACGAGCGGGAGCTGCGCGGCGTGCTGGGCCACGAGCTGATGCACGTCTACAACCGCGACATCCTCACGTCCTCGATCGCCGCGGCCGTCGCGGGCATCATCACCTCGGCGGCGCAGTTCCTGCAGTTCACCGCCATCTTCGGCGGCGGCCGGGGCGGGGACCGCGGCAATCCGCTCGTCGGGCTGCTCCTGGCCTTCCTGGCCCCCCTGGCGGCGACGATCATCCAGCTCGCCGTCTCCCGGACCCGCGAGTACGACGCCGACGAGGACGGCGCCCAGCTCACGGGCGACCCGCTGGCCCTGGCCTCGGCCCTGCGCAAGATCGAGATGGGCGCGAGCGCGCGGCCGCTGAACCCGGCGGACCAGAAGCTGGTCAACACCTCGCACCTGATGATCGCCAACCCGTTCCGGGGCGGCGGGGCGTCCAGCCTGTTCCGCACGCACCCGCCCACCGCGGACCGCGTGGCCCGGCTCGAGGGCATGGCCGGCATCGGCCGACGCTGATTGCCCACGGCTGCGCACGAGTCCGCCCCGCTCCTGCGGGGGGCTGCGCAGGAAGACGTAACATCCGGCAACGCCCGGGCCGCGACGGACGGTGCGGACCGTCGACGGATCCGGCACGATCCCGCCTGGTCGGGCCGACACCGAGAGCCGGGCGGGCCGCTGCGCCAGTCTCCCAACGGGCAGCGGTCCTGGCCGGTAGGCCGATTCACAGATCTCGCTCCGTCTCGCGGGCGCGGAGTAGGTTCGGGCCCATGACACGCAACCAGCGCATCCGGATGATCGCCGCCACGTCCGCCCTGGCACTCGGGGGCTCCCTGCTGACGGCCGCTCCCGCCACCGCCTCGGACGGCTGCTACTCGTTCAACAAGGACACCGCGAGCTGCGGGTGGGACGGTCCTCCCGCGCCGTCCACCGGGGACTGCTCGTTCTCACTGGCCCTGTCCGTTGCCCCCCTGCTCTACCCGCCCTCCTGGCTCGGTCTCTTCTGGAGCGGGGCCTCCGCCGCGAACACCCTCAGGACCTGTTGAGAGATGCCCGGGCGCTCCTGGGCCGGTGACCCGGGCCCCGGAGCCGCCCACCGCCGGCAGCGGACGGACCTCCGTCGTCCCCGGACATTCCGCGGACGACGGAGGCCCGACGCCCCCACCGGGTCGGGCCGGTGGTCTAGCGGTAGTTGATGAACTGCAGGTCGACCTCGAGCTCCGAGCCCTTGAGCAGGGTGATGACGTCCTGCAGGTCGTCGCGGGACTTGGAGGACACGCGCAGCTCGTCGCCCTGGATGGTCGCCTTCACGCCCTTGGGGCCCTCGTCGCGGATGAGCTTGGTGATCTTCTTCGCCTGGTCCTGGGCGATGCCCTCCTTGACGGAGGCCTCGATCCGGTACTCCTTGCCGGAGGCGAAGGGCTCCCCGGCGTCGAGGGACTTCAGGGAGATGCCGCGCTTGACGAGCTTCGACTGGAAGACGTCGAGGACGGCGTTGACGCGCTCCTCCGAGTTGGCCTTCATGAGGATCTTCTCGCCGGAGAAGTCGATCTCGGCTCCCACGCCCTTGAAGTCGTAGCGCTGGGCGATCTCCTTCTGCGCCTGGTTCAGGGCGTTGGACACCTCCTGCTTGTCGACCTTGCTGACGACGTCGAACGAGGAATCGCTGGCCATGCTGCCTCCTGGGCTGTGGACGGTGGGGCGGGCGGCGTGCGTCCCGCCGGACTGGGCGCCAGTGTAGCGGGCGGTGTCCGTCACCGTTTCGTGATCTGGTGCCAAGGGTCCGTTCAGGTCGGCCTCCCAGGATGATGGCATGAGCACATCCGAGGCCCTCGACGTCGTGGTCCCCGGTCCGGCGCGGAGCCTGCGCGGAACGGCTGCGGCGACCACCGTGCTGGCGGCCGCCCTGCTGATGGGCATCGGACTCGGTCCCGCAGTGGCCGCTTCCGCGGCCGCCCCGGCCGGTGCGGTGACCGCGGCCGCGGCCTCCTCCGTCGTCGACCCCGACGTAGCGCAGCGGCTGGTCGGCGTCGCGCAGGATCTCGCGGAGGCCGTCATCCACGGCGAGATCACCGCGGAGCAGGCCGAGTGCTTCCTCCAGCAGGTGCACCGCCGGCTCGCATGCTGAGCCCGTCCGGGTGATTTCGCATCCCGGCGGATGTTCTGTACTGTTGAAGTGCTCCCACACGCGGGGGCCGCACGCCACTGGTCCGCGAGGATCGTCGGCAGCACCCCGGCAGATTACCCGAGCGGCCAAAGGGGGCTGACTGTAAATCAGCTGGCAACGCCTACGGGGGTTCGAATCCCTCATCTGCCACGGAACGTGAGAACCCCGGTTCACCAGGAGAAACACCTGGGAACCGGGGTTTTCTGCTGTCGGGCCACCGTCTGCTGACAGCTTCCGGGACCCCCGGTCGTCAGGGGACGTCAGGACCGCCCACCGGGCGCTCGGCGCCGTGGACCGCCTCCGGACCACGCTCGCGTCCGGTCCGGCCGCGAGCGACGGCACGCCGGGAGCGGGCCGACGTCGTCCGTGCGCCGGTGTACGACTCATCACCGACAGGTGAACAACTGTTGAACGGGTAGCGTGACGGTACTAGGTTTCTAAGGGCCCGAGAACGGGTTGGGTGTCGAGGGTGTTCGGCGAACACGCGCGCATCCGGAACGCGAGGAGTGCCATGTCCGGACGGAGTCTTCACGTGATCCGACGGGTCGGCGTCGTCGTGGGGCGCCTCCTGGCCTACGTCCTGATCTGGGCGGGGCTCGCGCTGCTCATCGCCGCCGCCGGCATCCGTTTCTTCTGGGGCAAGATCTCCGTGGGCCAGATGCTCCTGAACCTCGTCTCCGTGGAGATCGACGGCGGGGGCGGAGCCGTCGTCTGGATGGGCATTCTCGGGATCGGCGTCGTGCCCCTGCTCCTCACCGCCGGGATCGCCCTGTGGCAGCACCTCCGGCGCCGCGAGCGCCGCCGCAACGGTGACGACGTGCGTCCTCGTCGGTCGCGGTGGATCCTGCGCACCGCCTCCACCGCTGTCGTGGCCGCGGTGGTCGTCGGGGGCACCACGGCCTTCGCCACCTCGGTGAGCGTGGGGGACTACATCAGGGCGGCGAACTCCGAGTACGACCTCGGCGACCACTACGTGGAGCCGATCGTCACCAGCGACGAGCACAAGCGCAACCTGGTCCTGATCTACCTCGAGTCCGGCGAGGCCGACCTCGCGGACGACCGGCTCTTCGAGAAGGAGGCGTTCGCCCCTCTGGAGGAGGTCTCCAGGGCTTCGGACGGCTGGCAGAGCGTGGACGGTCTCCAGCAGTACACAGGGGGAGGCTGGACCATGGCCGGTCTCACCGCGACGCAGTGCGGCGTCCCGCTGAAGGGGGTGGGCTCCGCCGCGGGCAGCGGCGTCGTCAACGAGCTCGGCGGCGAACTCGGCACCTACCTGGGAGGACTGGCCTGCCTGGGCGATGTCCTGGACGAGCACGGCTACGACAACGTCTTCCTCGGTGGTGCCAACGCTTCCTTCGCCGCGAAGGACACCTTCCTGAGCAGCCACGGCTACTCCGAGGTGAAGGACCTCTCCGACTGGCGCGCCGCCGGGGAGCCGGAGGAGAACTTCCGCAGCGACTGGGGCCTGAGCGACGAACGACTCATGGCCCACGCCAGGGACGAGATCGACGAGCTGCACGCCGAGTCGGAGAGGTCCGGCCGGCCGTTCCACCTCTCCGTGCTGACCCTGGACACGCACGAGCCGGTGCACGTCTTCGACTACTGCGACGTGGATGCGCAGAACAAGGTGACCTCCGTGTTCTCCTGCTCCATGACCCAGGTGGCCGGATTCGTGGAGCACATGGAGGAGGAGGGCTACCTCGACGACACCGCCGTGGTGATCATGGGCGACCACCTCGCTCCCAAGTCCTTCCACGAGCAGCTGGGCGGCAGCGACGACGACAGCGACGGCCGCACCATCTTCAACCGGATCTGGATCCCTGGCGATGACGGGAGCAGCACGCTGCGCCCCCGCGTGGACCAGCTGAACATGTACCCCACGATCCTGGAGGCCGCCGGCCTGACCCTGCAGGACCACGAGGCCGGGCTGGGCGTGTCCGCCTTCGCCTGGAAGGTCCCGGACGGTTCGGCGCAGGCCATGGAGCCGGGCCCCTACACCGAGCTGCTGGACTCGCTCTCCCCGCGGTTCTACGCGGAGGTCTGGGTCGGCGCGGACGCCGCCCGGTAGAGCTGTCCGTTCCCTGCCCGGTGCGCCCCGGTCCCTCGCCGCCGGGACGCGCAGGGCCGGTCCGGGTCGCGGCGCGCGGGCTCAGGGCCGCCACGGTCGGAGAGGACGCGGCCCGGCGCCGAGGCGGGACACGTCACGGAAACCGCGCGGTCCTGCGGCCCGGTGCCCGCCGAACAGGGGACGCAGCGACGGTCCCGCCGCGCCACAATCCTATTAACAATTGCTAAAAGGATGAAAACCCTTGTAGCTTGAACTGACAGCATCATCCGGCCGCGCTCCAGCACTTCCCGAGCTGGGGCGCCGGGGCCCCCCACACCGGATGACCAGCAGCACGACGATCCCTGCAGCGATCCCGCCGGTGCGCGAACCCGGGACGCCAGGACAGCTGTGCCGCGCGCTGGCACCCCAGGGGCAGGCCCGGGGTTCTGAACGATTTGAGGAGACGTACCGATATGACTGCTGTGAAGAAATGGGTGGCCGCCGGTTCGTCGGCCGCTGTTCTGGCGGGTGGCCTGTTCCTGGGCGCCCCGGCCGCCCACGCCGACACCTGCGCCGCTCCCGGCGCGAGCGCCACGGTGAGCAACCTGGTGACGGCCGCCGGCCACCTGCACGACACGAGCGTGCACTTCAACTCCCTGGTCACCGACCAGGACGTCCTGGCGCAGCTCGAGACCCAGCAGACCGTGCTGGAGGACGCCATCGTGAACGACGACACCATCGACCGGGCCCAGGCCGCCTGGACCGAGATCCTGCGCCTGCAGGGCTCCTACGCCGCGGCCACCGAGGACTCCGCGGTCGACGCGGCCTACGCGGCCTCCTCCTCCGCCGCGGCGAACTTCGAGGCGAGCGCCCGTGAGGCGCGCGCCCAGGGCGAGGTGTACATGGAGGACGGTGCCGCGCTCGTGGCGCTGTTCCAGAGCAACTGCGGCCCCCTCATCACGGGCACCGGCACGGGCGGGGACGACTCCCACGACTGGACCGGCACCGGCAACTCCGGCGACTGGACCGGCACGGGCGCCGAGGGCGACTCCGCCTCCGGCGTGAACCAGGGCATCAACATGCAGACCGCCGGGGAGGGCGGGCCCGGCGCCGGCCTGCTCGCCGCTCTGCTGGCCTCCGGTGCGGCCGTGGCCGGGGCCGTGGCGCTCCGGATCCGCCGCGCTCGCGCCTGATCCCGTCCCGCTGACCGCCCTGGTGCCGCGCTCGCGCGGCACCAGGGCGTAGTCTTTTCCCGACCCGATCCCAGAGGACCCGCCGCATGGACGCACCGCAGCAACCCGCGCCCCGCCGTCGATCAGGGGCGCGCTGGGCGGCCGCCGCCGGCGGTCTCGGCGCCGCGGCCCTCCTGTCCACGGCGCTGCTGACGGGCCCGCTCGACGCGGCCTCCCCGGAGGCGGCACCGTCCGCCCCGTCGGTGTCCGCCACGGCGCCGGCCACGGCCTCCGCGCCGGCCTCCGCCCCGGAGCCCGGAACACCCGCTCCGGCCGCCGCGCCGGACGCCTCCCGCCCGGCGGCCGCACCCCCCGTCCGGCTGCGGGTCGACGACGCCCGGCTCGACGTGCCGGTGCTGCCGCTGACCCCCAGCGAGCAGGAGCGGGCCGCGGGGCTGCTCGTCCCCCCGGACACCCTGGACGGCTACTGGCTCACCCCGTACGGCATGCCGGGGGAGGGCTCGCAGAACACCACCTACATCACCGGCCACAGCTGGGAGGACCGCGAGGCTCCCTTCAACCGGCTGAGCGACCCCGGTCTCGTCGGCAGCGAGATCGTGCTGGAGACCGGGACCGGGACCCTCGAGTACGTGGTGGACTCGGTGGTCACCCACGACAAGGACACCCTCAAGGACAGCGACATCTGGCAGATCGTGCCGGACCGGCTGGTCGTGGTCAGCTGCTACACCGAGGACCTGTGGGGCAAGAACGTCGTGCTCACGGCCTCGCCCGTGCCGCCGGAGCAGGGCTGAGGATCCCCTCGGCGCTCAGCCGAGCGCGGCCCGCGCCCGGGGCGCCACCTCGGTGCCGAGCAGCGTGATCGCCTCGCAGGCCAGGTGGTGGGGGACGCCGCCCGCGTCCATCCGCAGCAGCAGCCGGTCGTGGCCCAGCGCCTGCTGCTGCGCCACGATCTTGGCCACGACCTCGTCCACGTCGCCCACCACGAGGGAGCCCTCCGGGGCGCACTCCCGGTCGTACTCCTCCCGGGACCACCGCGGGTCGTCCGCGAGGACCGGCCCGTGGCTGCGGGCCCCTGCGGCGAAGTAGGGGTAGCTGAGCTCCCGCGCCTGCTCCGCGGAGCGCGCGACGAAGCCGGGGACGTTCAGGCTGACCGGGGTGGCGACGTCCCGGCCGGACTCCTCCAGCGCCCGGCGGTAGGCCGCCACGGCCGGCACCGACCCGGCGAAGGGCCCGTGCGTGCGCAGCAGGGCCAGCGGCAGGCCCAGCACCCCCGCGCGGACCACCGAGGGCAGGCTGCCCGCGGAGCCCACCCACACCGGCAGCTCCGGCTGCAGGGGCCGCGGCTGGAGGTCGAGCTCCACCGCTCCGCCGGCGATCCGGTCGTCGAAGGTCCCGGGGGTCGCCTTCAGCACCTGGAGCAGCTGGAGCAGCTTCTGTTCGAACAGGGCGTCGTGGTCCTCCTGCTCCAGGCCCAGGGCGCGCAGCACGCGTGCGGACGCACCGCGGCCCACGATCACCTCGGCCCGCCCGCACGAGATGTTGTCCAGCATGGCGATCTGCTCGTAGAGCCGCACGGGGTCCCCGGCCGTGAGCACGGACACGGCGGTGGTCAGGCGCAGCAGGTGGGTGCGCCCGGCGATCGCGGACAGCAGCACCACGGGGGAGGCGGCCACCACGTCCGTGCCGTGGTTCTCCCCGACGCCCATCACGGTCAGCCCGGCGTGCTCGGCGGCCTCGGCCTGCTCGATGATGTCCCGCAGCCGCTGCCGGCTGCCGGGACGGGCGCCGGTGGCGGGGTCCTGGGCGACCTCGCCCAGGGAGAAGATGCCGATCTCGAACGTCATGGAGTGCCTCCGCCGGCCCTGGTCGTGCCCTCCAGTCTAGGAGCCGCACGGAGCACGGTCTTGAGCCACGAGTGAAATCCGGTGCCCCGCGTGCGGCCCGGCCCCTACGCTGGACCGCATGGCTACCGTTGACATCACCCAGGACACCCTGGGCCAGACCATCGCCGAGAACGACATCGTCCTGCTCGACTGGTGGGCCGACTGGTGCGGACCGTGCAAGCAGTTCGCCCCGACCTACGAGGCCGCGTCCGAGAAGCACGAGGACATCGTCTTCGGGAAGGTCGACACCGAGGACCAGCAGATGCTCGCGGCCTCGGCGCAGATCTCCTCGATCCCCACGCTCATGGCCTTCCGCGAGGGCATCCTCGTCTTCTCCCAGCCGGGCGCCCTGCCCGCCTCCGCCCTCGACCAGGTGATCGACGCCGTCAAGGGCCTCGACATGGAGGAGGTCCGTGCGGAGGTCGCCAAGCACTCCGAGGACGCGACCGACGCCTGAGCGGCCCACGGTCCCGCACGACGACGGCGCCCCCACCGGCCGGTGGGGGCGCCGTCGTCGTGCGGGCGGAAGGGCTCAGACGACGCCCGTGACACCCAGCAGCGAGCCGACGGCGAACGTGGTGACGAGGGCGAGCGCGCCGCCCAGGACGACGCGCAGGGCCGCGCGGGTCTTCTGCGGCGTGTCGCCGAGGTGGGCGCCGAGCCACCCGGTGAGCGCGAGGGCCGCGAGCACGGCGACGAACGTGACGGGGAGGCGCCAGTCCTCCGGGGGCAGCAGGATCGCCAGCAGCGGCAGCAGCGCGCCCAGCAGGAAGGACAGCGCGGAGGCGACCGCGGCGTTCCACGGGCTGACGATGTCCTCCTCGTCGATGTTGAGCTCCGCGTCCAGGTGCGCGGCCAGGGCGTCGTGCTCGGTCAGCTCCTCGGCCACCTGCAGCGCGGTCCGCTCGGAGAGTCCCTTCGCCCGGTAGATCTCGGCGAGCTCGGCGAGCTCGGCCTCCGGCATCTCGGCGAGCTCCCGCTTCTCCTTCTCGATCAGGGCCCGGTGGGAGTCCGACTGGCTGGACACGGACACGTACTCGCCCAGGGCCATGGACAGCGCCCCGCCGACGAGGGCGGCGGTCCCGGCGGTGAGGATCGCGCTCGAGCTGGAGGTGGCTCCGGCGACGCCCACCACGGTCGCGGCGACCGAGACGATGCCGTCGTTGGCGCCCAGCACCCCGGCCCGCAGCTTGTTCATCCGCTCGGTGTAGCCCACCGCGTGCGGCTCCTGGATCACGTGTTCAGAGGTCATGGCACCATTGAACGCCTGCCGGTGGGCGCGTGCCAGGAAGGACAGGGTGTCCTCACCCGCCGTCACCGGTGCCGGTGGTCCTCCGGGTGCAGCCGCGGGGCGAACGAGGGCTTGCGGAAGCCCGAGGCCCGGAGCAGGCGCACGACCCGCTGCCGGTTGCCCCGCCACGGCTCGAGCAGCTCGAGCATCCGCCGGTCGTCGCCGGGGCGCCGGTCGAAGAACCAGCACACGGTGTCGGCGAGGTGGAAGTCGAAGACGCTGACCGAGTCCGGGTCCCCGTGCGTGCACTGGACGATCTCCGCGGCCGTCCAGGGCCCGAGGCCGGGGATGGAGCGCAGGGCCCGGTGCAGAGCGGCGTCCAGGGGGCCGCGGCCCAGGCGCTCCAGGGCGGCCGCCCGCTCGGCCACGCGCCGGACGGTGGCGGCCCGCGCGCCGTCGACACCGGCCCGGTGCCACTCCCACGAGGGCACGCCGCGCCACGCCTCGGCGGTCGGGGCGATCCGCATCCCGTCGGGGGCCGGGCCCGGCGCGGGCTCGCCGTGGCGTCGCACGAGCTGCCGGTGCGCGGCCACGGCCTCGCGCACCGTGACGCGCTGCTCCAGCACCGAGAGCACCGCCCGGTCCAGCAACCGCCCGGTCGACGGCAGCCGGAGCCCCGGGTGGTGGTGCCGGGCCGCGGCCAGCCGGTGGGGCAGGGCCCGGAAGGCGTCCGAGGCCTCGAACCGCGCCCAGGAGTCCTCCGCCCCGGCCCATCGCGGGGCCTCCGCGAGGAACTCCACCGCGCCGGGCCCCCACACGCGCACCAGCACGGGCCGCTGCAGGGGCCGGTCCGCACCGGTGCGGGAGAACCGCGCCGTCACGGGGCCCGCCGCCGTGCGGGCGGTGACCCACACGCAGTCCGGCGCCGTGACCCGGACCAGGGGATCCCCGGCACCGCGGGACAGCACCCCGAGGGTCTGGCCCAGGTGCAGGGCGCCCTCCGGGGCCCACACCAGCTCGGCGTCCGCCGGCCGGGCCGGGCGGGCCCGGGCGGGTGGGGGAGCGGTGGTGGTCATGAGACCATGATGGCAGTCCTGTCCGACGGCGCCGCGCCGGCCCGGGCGGGCCGCCCCAGCCACCGAGGAGGCCATGCCCGCCACCGCGCTCCGGCGCCCCGCAGACCCGGTCCCGCCGCCAGCCGCCCCCGGCTGGCGGGCGCGGCTGGCGCCCCCGGGCGTGGCTGCGCTTGTGCTGGTCCTGTACGTCTGGTGGTCCCTGCTGCAGTGGCACCGCTGGGAGGTCCCCTCCTGGGACCTGGGGATCTTCACCCAGCTGGCCAAGTCCTACGCCGCCGGCGAGGGGCCCGTCGTGCACATCAAGGGCCACGGCGCCAACCTGCTCGGCGACCACTTCCACCCGATCCTCGTCCTCCTCGGACCGCTCTACGCCCTGTTCCCCTCGGCGCTGACGCTGCTCGTGCTCCAGGACGTGCTCGTGGCGGTCTCGGCCGGGGCGCTGACCCGCTTCGCCGTGCGCGCCCTCGGCACGGCGCCGGGAGTGCTCCTGGGCCTGGCCTACGGGCTCAGCTTCGGGCTGCAGGCGGCCGTGGCCGTGCAGTTCCACGAGGTGGCCTTCGCCCTCCCGCTGCTGGTGCTCGCCCTCGGCTCGCTGGTGGAGCGGCGCTGGGCGGCGTCCGCGCTGTGGGCCGCGCCCGTCGCGTTCGTCAAGGAGGACCTGGGCGTCACCGTGGCGGCGCTCGGCCTCGTGCTGGCCTGGCGGGCCCACCGGGAGGCGGGCGGGGAGCGCGGCCCGGTGCTGCTGGGGCTCGGCCTCGCCGCATGGGGCGCGACCTGGTCGGCGCTCGCGGTCGCCGTGGTGCTGCCCGCCCTCAGCACGGACGGCCGGTTCGCCTACGCCGACCGGCTGGATCTCGCCGCCGCGGCGGCCGACCCCCTCGGGGCGCTGGTCTCCCTCGTGGTGCCGGGGCAGAAGGCGCTGACGTGGCTGACCCTGCTGGCCGTGGGCGTGGTGCTGGTGCTGCGCTCGCCGCTGGCGCTCGTGGCCCTGCCCACGCTGCTCTGGCGGATGCTCTCCCCCAACCACGGGTACTGGGGCACGGGGTGGCACTACAGCGCCGTCCTCATGCCGATCGTCTTCGTCGCGCTGCTCGACGCCGTGCTCCGCCTGCGGCACGGGCGGCTGGGCCGGCTCGCCCGTGCCGCCCCGGCCCTGGCCCTGGCGGTGGCGCTGCTGCTGGTCCCCGGTCGGCCGCTGGCCGACCTCGCGGACCCCGCCGCGTACCGCCCGGACCCCCGCGCGGACGTCAAGGCGGGGGTCGTCGCCGCGGTCCCCGAGGAGGCGAGCGTGGCCACGGACCTGACGCTGATGCACTACCTCGTGCCGCGCGCCCAGGTGCACTGGCTGGGCAGCGAGGGCGACCCCGCCCCGGAGTACGTGGTGGTCGACCAGCTCGGCGCCACGTGGGGCGGGAACCCGCCGGAGGACGTCGCCGCCTACGCCCGAGAGCGCTACGGCGCCGACTACGCGGTGGTGCGTGACGAGAAGCACCTCGTGCTCGTGCGGCGCCAGGACTGAGCGCGCCGCCGCGTGCGATAGACTGGACGGACCGAATCCGGTCACTCCCTCACTTTCTCGTGCAACGCGATGCCGTCAGCGCATCGTGTTCGGCCGCGGCCCGTCCGCGCCGTGTCCGACGCTCCCGTTCCATGCGGGGCTCCAAGTGGTTGGCAGGGACGTCCGGACACCACGACCGTGGCCGACGCCCCCGGGGACCACTCCCGGGCCGCCACCCGCACAGAACGAGGCACCTCTCCATGACCACCGACACCCCCAGCGCGCCCGGCACCGCCGAGGAGCACACCACCACCTTCGCCGAGCTCGGGATCGACCCCCGCGTGCTCGCCACCCTCGACGAGGTCGGCTACGAGAACCCCACGCCCATCCAGGCCGCCACCATCCCGGCGCTGCTGGCGGGCAACGACGTCGTGGGCCTCGCCCAGACCGGCACCGGCAAGACCGCGGCCTTCGCGGTCCCCGCGCTGTCCCGGCTCGCCGAGCTCTCCGACGTCAACGGCGTCTCCCGCGACACCCAGGTGCTCGTGCTCGCCCCGACCCGCGAGCTCGCCCTCCAGGTCGGCGAGGCGTTCTCCTCCTACGCCGGCCACCTCGACGACTTCACCGTCCTGCCGGTGTACGGCGGCTCCCCCTACGGCCCGCAGCTGGCCGGTCTGCGCCGCGGCGCCCAGGTCGTCGTCGGCACGCCCGGCCGCGTGATCGACCACCTCAAGAAGGGCTCCCTGGACCTGTCCCACCTGCAGTACGTGGTCCTCGACGAGGCCGACGAGATGCTGCGGATGGGCTTCGCCGAGGACGTCGAGGAGATCCTCTCCCAGACCCCGGTCGAGAAGCAGGTCGCGCTGTTCTCCGCGACCATGCCCCCGGCCATCCGCAAGATCGCCAAGCAGTACCTGCGCGACCCGCAGGAGATCGCGGTCAAGGGCAAGACCACCACGGGCACCAACACCCGGCAGCGCTACCTCCAGGTCATGGGCTCGCACAAGATGGAGGCCATGACCCGCATCCTCGAGGTCGGGGACTACGACGGCGTGATCGTCTTCGTGCGCACCAAGGCCGCCACCGAGGAGGTCGCCGACCGGCTCAAGGCCCGCGGCTACGCGGCCGCCGCGATCAACGGCGACATCCCGCAGAACATGCGCGAGCGCACCGTGGAGGCCCTGCGCGAGGGCAAGATCGACGTCCTCGTGGCCACGGACGTCGCCGCCCGCGGCCTGGACGTCGAGCGGATCTCGCTCGTGGTCAACTACGACATCCCCCACGACACCGAGTCCTACGTGCACCGGATCGGCCGCACCGGCCGCGCCGGGCGCTCCGGCGAGGCGATCCTGTTCATGACCCCCCGGGAGAAGTACCTGCTGCGGGCCATCGAGAAGGCCACCCGCCAGCCGGTGGAGCTCATGCGCATGCCCTCCACCGAGGACGTCAACCGGACCCGCAAGGACAAGTTCGCCCAGCAGATCACGGACACCATGGAGTCCGAGGACCTGGCCCAGTTCCGCGAGCTCGTCGAGCAGTACCAGGCGGAGCACGACGTCGACGCGGTGGAGATCGCCGCCGCGATCGCCGTGATGGCGCAGGACGGGCGGCCCTTCTTCGTCGAGGAGCTGCCGGAGCCCGCGGCGCGCACCCGGGACCGGGACCGGGACCGCGGGCGTCCCGACCGGGACGGCGACGACCGGCCGCGCCGCGAGCCGCGCGTCGAGAAGGGCATGGCCACGTACCGGCTGGCCGTGGGCCACCGCCACCGCGTCTCGCCCGGCTCCGTCGTCGGCGCCCTCACCAACGAGGGCGGGCTGAGCGGCGAGCAGATCGGCGCGATCGACATCCGCTCCACCCACACCCTGGTCGGCCTGCCCGAGAACCTGCCCGCCCCCACCCTGGACCGGCTCTCCCGCACCCGCATCAACGGGGAGCTCATCCACCTCGAGGCCGACAGCGGCCCGGGCGGGGCCGGTGGCCGCACCCGGCCCCGGAGCACCTCCTCCTACCAGGACCGCCCGCGCCGCAGCAGCGGCGGGGAGTCCCGCGGCGGCTACCAGGGCCGCAAGCCCGGGTACTCCGCCGGCGAGCGCGACGGCGACCGGAGCAGCCGGAAGCCGCGCCACAAGAAGTACTGAGCCCAGAGCCGGAGCTCTCGGGAGGGGGATGAGCCGCACGGCTCATCCCCCTCTCATGTGCCGCCGATAGTCTGGGGCGCATGTCGGCAGGCCCGCGGTGGGAGAGACTGCGGACGGAGCTGAGGTCCGTCCGCAGCCGGGTGCTCGCCACGACCCTGGCGTTCCTCGCCGTCGCGCTGCTCACGGTGGGCGGCCTGACCCACTACCTGCGCCTGGTCGACCTCGACGAGTCCGTGCGCCAGGACATCCTCCAGGAGGCGGGGGAGCTGCAACGCCTCGCGCAGCGCGGCCCCCTGGGGCCGGACGCGTCCCCCTCCGAGGACCTGGACGCGCCGGCCGAGGACCCGTTCACGGACCTGCCCCAGCTGTTCTACACGTTCATGACCACCACGGTCCCCGGGGAGCACGAGAGCATCCTCGCCCTCGTGGAAGGAGAGCCGGCGTTCGAGCACGCCGTCCGGTCCCGGTTCCAGCTCGACGACCCGACCACGATCGCCGCCGTGGTGGAGCGGGCCCGGCCCGGGCAGACGGTGGTCTTCGACCACGAGCAGGACGGGCGCGTGCTCCGCCTGGGCGTGATCTCCGTGGTCCTGGACGAGGATCCCCGCCAGGGCTACCTCGTCGTCGGCTTCGACATGAGCGCCCAGTGGCAGATCGTGCTGGACTCGCTCTGGCGCTACCTCGGCACCGCCGCCCTCACGATGGTCGTGGCCGGCCTGGCCGCCTACGTCCTCGTCGGGCGGGTCACGGCCCCGATCACGCGCCTGCGCCGGGCCACCGAGCAGATCAGCCCGGACGACCTGGGGCGGCGCGTGCCCGTGACGCAGCAGGACTCGGACGTGGGACAGCTCGCCGCGAACTTCAACGGCATGCTCGGCCGGATCGAGGCAGCCTTCGTCGAGCAGCGTCAGTTCCTCGACGACGCCGCCCACGAGCTGCGCACACCCCTGACCATCCTGCACGGCAACCTCGAGCTGATGGACGAGCACGACCCCGCGGACGTCGCCGAGACACGGGCGATGCTCCTCGACGAGATCGGGCGGATGAACCGCCTCGTGGAGGACCTGCTGCTGCTCGCGAGATCCCAGCGCGCCGACTTCATCCGCCCGGGCAGCGTCGACGTCCCCCCGTGGCTCGACGACACGATGGACCGGCTGCGTGCCCTGGGGGACCGGCGGTGGGAGCTCGAAGCCCTGGCCGAGGGACGGATCGTGGCCGACGGACAGCGGCTCACCCAGGCCGTGGTGCAGCTCGCCGCCAACGCGGTGAAGTTCTCCGCCCCCGGGGACGTCGTGGCGCTCGGTGCGGCCTGGGCCACCGGCCCCGCCGAGCCCGGCCGGGGCGGGCCGTCGCGGTACCTCGAGGTGTGGGTCCGGGACACCGGTGTGGGCGTGGCCCCGGAGGACCAGCAGCGCATCTTCGAACGGTTCGGCCGGGCCGAGACCGGCCGCACCGTGGAGGGCTCCGGGCTCGGTCTCGCGATCGTCGCCGCCATCGCCCACGGCCACGGCGGGACCGTGGGGCTGCGCTCGAGCCCGGGGCACGGGGCCACGTTCACGCTCCGCCTGCCCGACTCCTCACCCGCGACCACCCCCACGACGGCCCCGGTGGCCTCTCCGGGGGCCGACGCCGTTCCCACCACGACCACCGCAGCTCCCAGGAAGTAGAGGGCACCCCATGGCCAGCATCCTCATCGCCGAGGACGAGGAGCGCATCTCGCGCTTCGTGCAGAAAGGCCTGCGCGCCGCGGGCTACACGACCACGGTGGTGGAGGACGGCACCAGCGCCCTCGACTACGCGAGCACGGGGGAGTTCGACCTGCTGATCCTCGACATCGGGCTGCCGGGCATGGACGGCTTCAGGGTCCTGTCCGTGCTGCGCTCCATGGGCTCCTCGATCCCCGTGATCATGTGCACCGCCCGCGACTCCGTCGAGGACACCGTCGCAGGTCTCGAGCAGGGCGCCGACGACTACCTCGCCAAGCCCTTCCGCTTCCAGGAGCTGCTGGCCCGCGTCCGGGTCCGGCTGCGGGACCGCGCGGGCGGGGAACCGGCGGCCGACGAGCTCCGCTACGGCGGGCTCTCCCTCGACGTCGGGACCCGGTGCGCGGTGCTCGACGACCGGCAGATCGAGCTGTCCGCCCGCGAGTTCGCCATGGCCAGGGCCTTTCTCGAGAGCCCGGGCCAGGTGCTCACCCGGGAGCAGCTGCTGAACAAGGTCTGGGGCTACGACTTCGACGGTTCCTCGAACGTGGTGGACGTCTACGTCCGCTACCTGCGCAACAAGCTCGGACCCGAGCGGATCATCACCGTGCGCGGCGCCGGGTACCGCCTCGCCCTGCTCTGACCTGGCCGATACGCGTCGGGCCGGAATGTGCAGATGAGAACATCCTCATGAACAGCTCATGTTCTCATCATGTCCTCCCTCCACAGTGGGTATCAGCCACACCGGCGTCGGGCGGACCGGCGCCTCCCCGAGGAGGACACGATGAGCGACGACGAGCTGCGGGTGGTGCTGTACTCGCACGACTCCCAGGGGCTGGGGCACACCCGGCGGAACCTGGCCATCGCCCGGTCCCTCGCCCAGCACCTGCCGGCGCTGACCGGGCGACCGGTCACGGGAATGCTCCTCACCGGCGTCGACGCCGCCACCTCCTACGGACGGCCCGAGGGCTTCGACTGGGTGGTGCTGCCCGGGATCCGCAAGGGCTCGGGCGGCTACGCGCCCCGCAACCTCGCCGTGGGCATGGCGCAGCTGACCTCCCTGCGCTCCGGGATGCTGGACGCCGCGCTCACCGGCTTCCGCCCGCACCTCGTCGTCGTCGACCGCCACGCCTGGGGCGTGGACCGGGAGCTGCGGGAACCGCTGCGACGGCTGCGCGCGCACAGCCCCGGCACCGCGGTGGTCCTCGGCCTGCGCGAGGTGCTCGACGAGCCCGGCGCCGCCGCCCGGGAGTGGGCCGCGCTCGGGGACCTCGAGCGGGTGCACGAGGTCTACGACCAGATCTGGGTCTACGGCGACCGCGCCGTGCACGACCCGGTGGCCTCGGGCGAGATCCCCGCCGAGCTCGCCGACCTCGTCCGGCACACCGGGTACCTTTCGACCGGCCGGGTCCCCGGGGAGCGCACGAGCGGCGTCGACCGCCCCTACGTCCTGTCGATGGCCGGCGGAGGGTGCGACGGCCACCGGCTGACCCTCGCGGCGGCCCGCGCCACGGTGCCCCGCGGCCACCGGCACGTGGTGATCACGGGCCCGCAGATGCCCGAGGAGCACGCCGAGCAGGTGCGCGCGGCTGCTCTGCCGGGCACCCGCGTCCTGAGCTCCGTACCGGACGCGCTCGCGGAGGTCGTGGCCGCGAGCGCGGTGGTGTCCATGGGCGGGTACAACTCCGTCGCCGAGATCCTCACCACCAGCACCCCCGCCCTCCTGGTGCCCCGGGACCGGCCCCGCCAGGAGCAGCTGATCCGGGCCCGCGCGCTCCGGGCGCACGGCGCCGTGGACGTGCTGAGCGCCGACTCCCTCAGCAGCGCCGCGCTGAGCCGGTGGCTGCACCGGGTGGTCGGCACCGTGCGGCCGCGCAGGCACCTGGCTCTCGACGGACTGCACGCCGTGCCCGTCCTCGCCGCACGGCTGCTGCCCGGCGCGCGGAGCGCCGTGCAGCCGCCGGGCCCGGCAGACCTCGTCGTCCCGGCCGTCCCCGCCCGCGCCGGGGGTCTCCGATGAGCGGGCACCGCATCGGCTACGTCCTGAAGGTCTATCCCCGCTTCTCCGAGACGTTCGTGGTCACCGAGATCCTGGCCCGGGAGGCCCAGGGCGAGGAGCTCACGATCTTCGCGCTGCGGCACAGCACCGATCCGCGCTTCCACCCCGAGCTCGCCCGCGTCCGGGCGCCACTGCACCACGTCGACCGTCCCGAGCGGGCCTCCGCCGGCTGGGCCGTCCTGGCGCGGGCCGCGGAGGCGGTCCCCGGCTTCGGACCCCGGTTCGCCGCGCTGCTGCCCGAGCTGGCCGGAACGGAGGCGTCCGAGGTCCACCAGGGGGTGGCGCTGGCCGTGCAGGTGGTGGAGCAGGGCATCACGCACCTGCACGCGCACTTCGCGACCCTCGCCGCGCACGTCGCCGAGATCGCGTCCCGGCTCACGGGGGTGCCGTTCTCGGTGACGACCCACGCGAAGGACATCTTCCACGACTCCGTGGACCCGGTCCGGCTGCGCCGCACCCTGGAGCGGGCCGAGCACGTGGTCGCGATCTCCGAGTACAACCGGCGCCACCTGGCCGCCGCGTTCCCCGGGCAGGCCCACCGGCTGCGGCTCGTGCGCAACGGTATCGAGCTCGCCCGTTTCCCCTACCGGGACCCCGCCCCTCCGGGGAGGGTCCTGCGGGTCGCAGCGGTGGGACGGCTCGTGGAGAAGAAGGGCTTCGACCGTCTCGTCCGGGCGGCCGCGCGGTACCGTGCCGCAGGCGGACGGCTGTCCGTCACGATCGCCGGCGGCGGTGAACTGGAGCAGCAACTGCGGGCCCTCGTCGCGGAGCTGGGCGCCGAGGACGTGGTCGAGCTCCTCGGCCCCCGCACCCAGGCCGAGATCGGCGGGCTGCTGCGCGCCGCGGACGTCTTCGTCGCCCCGTGCGTGGTCGGCGCGGACGGCAACGCCGACGGCCTGCCCACCGTGCTGCTCGAGGCCATGGCCATGGGCGTGCCGGTGATCGCCACGGACGTCACCGGGATCCCCGAGGTGGTCCGCGGCACCGCTCCGCGCACGGGGGTGCTCGTGCCGTCCGCCGACGACGACGCCCTCCTCGGGGCCCTCGCGACCGTCGCCGGGCCGGGCTTCGACCGGATCGGCACCGCCCGGGCCGCCCGTGCGCTCGTCGACCGCGACTACGACTCCACCGCGCAGGCCGCCGCCCTGCGGGCGCTGCTGCCGTTCCGGAATCCGTCCGCCCCGGGTCCCGCCCCTGTCCCCGAAGGAGCCGGCCGCTGATGCGCCTCGCCTACGTCTGCGCCGATCCAGGTGTCCCCGTGTTCGGCACGAAGGGGGCCTCGGTCCACGTCCAGGAGATCCTGCGGGCGTGGCGGGCCCGCGGTGCCGAGGTCCGCCTCTACGCCACCCGCATCGGCGACGACGTCCCGGCCGATCTCGCCGACGTCCCGGTCGCCCACGTCCCGGTGCCGCCGGCCCCCGGCGGTCCCGCTGCGGGGCGCCGAGCCCGTGTCGTCGCCCGGGAACGCGCCCAGGCGGAGGCCGCGCGGCGGATCGCCGAGCGGGTCGTCGCCGACGGCGCGGACGCGGTGCACGAACGCCACTCCCTGTTCTCGACCGCGCTCGCCGAGGTCACGGGCCGTCTCCGCGTCCCCGGGATCCTGGAGGTCAACGCGCCCCTGATCGACGAGCAGCGCACGCACCGCGACCTCGTGGACGAGGACGCGGCCCGGACCGCGCTCCGCACCCAGGTGGGCGCCGCCACCCGCACCGCCTGCGTGTCGGCACCCGTGGCCCGCTGGGTGGAACGGACCGTGGCCGCAGCCGGCGGCCCGGCAGCCCGGGTGCTGGTCGCGCCCAACGGGGTCAACGTGGACCGCGTCGGCCCGTGCGCCGACTCCGCCGTCTCGGGTCCCGACCCGGTGCCGCCGGTGGTCGTGTTCGTCGGCACCCTCAAGCCGTGGCACGGGGTGGAGCACCTGCTCCGCGCCCGGTCCATGGCCGCCACCCGCTGGCGGACGCGCGTGGTGGGGGACGGCCCGCAGCGGGCCTCCCTCGAGGCCCTCGCCGCACAGCTGGGCGTGGAGGTCGAGTTCACCGGCGCCGTGGCCCCCGCCGAGGTGCCCCGCCTGCTGGACGACTGCGCCGTGGCCGTGGCGCCCTATCCCGCCACGCAGGACGCGGCCGGGCAGTACTTCTCCCCGCTGAAGATCTACGAGTACGCCGCCGCGGCCCTGCCGGTCGTCGCGTCCCGCGTGGGCCAGGTGCCCGCCGCGGTCGCGGACGGGCTCACCGGCGTGCTCGTGGAGCCGTCGGATCCTGCCGCCCTCGCCCGGGCCGTCGACGCCCTCGTGGGCGACCCCGCACGGCGCCGCGCCATGGGGCGGGCCGCCCGCCGCGACGCGGTCGCCCGGCGCTCCTGGACCGCGGTGCTCGACGGCATCCTCGCCGGGACCGAGCTCGACGGCGTGCCCGCCGGCACGGAGCCCGCCGGGACCGGCGCCCGACGGCCGGTCCCCGCAGGAGCACGACGGTGAGCGGGGGGAAGCGGCTCGACCGCCGGGCCCTCCGGCGCACCGTCGGGCTGCTCACCCCGCACCTGCGCGAGCACCGTCTGCTCGCGGGGGGCGGGATGCTGGTGCTGCTGCTCGAGGTGGCCTTCCGCGTGCTCGAGCCCTGGCCCCTGAAGATCGTCGTCGACGCCGTCTCGGTGTCCCTCGGCGCCGACAACGTCGACCCGTGGATCCCGGAGGCCTCGTGGCAGCTGCTGCTCGCGGCAGGCCTGGCCACGGTCGCGATCGTCGGTTTCCGAGCGCTCGCCAACTACGTCTCCACCCTCGCGTTCGCCCTCGTCGGCTCCCGGGTCTCCACCGCCCTGCGCGCCCGGGTCTTCGACCACGTCCAGGCCCTGTCCGATCGATACCACTCGGTCTCCCGCGCCGGGGACACCGTCCAGCGCCTCGTCTCGGACGTCGGCAAGCTGCAGGAGGTGGCCGTCACGGCGGGGCTGCCGCTGCTCGCCAACGTGCTCACCCTCGTGGTGATGTGCACGGTGATGCTCCTCCTCGACTGGCTGCTGGCCCTGGTCGTGGTCGCGGCGATCCTCGCGTTCCTGCTGGTCGGGCGCGGTGCCTCGGCCCGGATCACCGACGCCTCCCGGAGGACCCGGCAGGGGGAGGGCGCCCTGGCGAACACCGCCCACGAGTCCCTCGGCGCCATCCG
Source organism: Kocuria sabuli (assembly GCF_040981185.1). Lineage (NCBI taxonomy): Bacteria > Bacillati > Actinomycetota > Actinomycetes > Micrococcales > Micrococcaceae > Kocuria > Kocuria sabuli. The sequence goes on along the minus strand of NZ_JAVHZE010000006.1, from coordinate 144,086 downwards.
CACGGTCCAGGCGTACCGGCTCGAGGAGCACATGGCGGAGTCCTTCGGCCGTTCCAACGAACTGGCGCTCACCCAGGGGGTGCAGTCCCGGCGCCTCGCCGCGGCCCTCGAACGGGCCACGGACGTGATCGTGGGCGTGGCCACCGCGGCGGTGATCTTCGGCGGGGGCATGCGGGTGCTCCAGGGCGCGATGAGCCTGGGCGACCTGGTGCTGTTCACCACCTACCTCAAGACGTGCATGAAACCGTTGCGGGACATGGCCAAGTACACCGGGCGCATCGCCCGCGCCGCGGCCTCGGGGGAGCGGGTGGCCGAGGTCATGGACGAGACCGTGGACGTGCGGGAGGCGCCGGGCGCCCGGGACCTTCCGGGAGCACGCGGGGAGATCGCCTTCTCCCACGTGGACGCCGCGTACGGGCACCCGGACGAGGGTGGCCGCACCGTGCTGCGGGACGTCGACCTCGTCATCCCTGCGGGCCAGCACGTCGCCGTCGTCGGCCCGTCGGGCTCCGGGAAGTCGACCCTGGTCTCCCTGCTGGTGCGGATGATGGATCCGGTGGCAGGCTCGGTGACCCTGGACGGCCAGGACCTGCGCCTGCTCACGCTGGGCGCCGTGCGCGGCAGCGTGGCCCTGCTGCTGCAGGACTCCGTGCTGTTCCACGGCACCGTGCGGGAGAACATCCGGCTCGGCCGCCCGGGCGCCACCGACGCCGAGGTCGAGGCCGCGGCGGCCGCCGCCCAGGCACACGGGTTCGTGACGGCGTTCCCGCTCGGCTACGACACCCCGGTCGGGGAGCGCGGGTCGACGATCTCGGGCGGGCAGCGCCAGCGGCTGGCCATCGCGCGTGCCCTGCTGCGGGACGCGCCCGTCGTGCTGCTCGACGAGGCGACCACCGGACTGGACCCGCAGGCGACCCGGGACGTGCTCGATGCCGTCGGCCGGCTCGTCCGGGGCCGGACGTCCCTCGCCGTGACCCACGACGCCGCGCTCGCGCTGGCCTCCGACCGGGTGCTGTGGGTCCAGGACGGTCGCATCCTCCTCGACGGCACCCCCAAGGAGCTGCTGGCCCGGCCCGACGGCGTGTTCGCCGCCTGGGTCGAGCAGCAGCGGGCGCAGCAGCGCCGGGAGGTCCGCTCGTGAACGGGCAGCTGCCGCGGTCCTGGAAGAGCCTGCCCGTCCTCGCCACGCTCCTCGACGCCGACCGGCTCGCAGAGCTCTTCGGGGCCGAGCTCGGCGGAGAACTCCGGACGAGCCGCCTGCGCTACAAACCGGGGGTCTCGGCGGTGGCCCGGGTGGACGTCGAGGAGACCGGGGCGGTGCACTGGGTCGCGGCCTTCGCGCCCACCGCCGACGGGGACCGGAAGATCGACAGGCTCCGGACCCGCACCGGGGGCGGGACCTCCGTGCTGGTCGAGGACGTGCCCGGCCGGCCCGGCGACCGGCTGGCCGTGGGCGCGATCGCCGCGGACCCCGGCCTCCGGCGCCCGCTCGCGGCACTCGGTGCGGCGCGGGACGTCGGCCGTCCGGGACACCGCGCCCGGCTGCTGCGCTACAACCCCCGTCGCCGGGTCGTGCTCACGGGCGCCGACGGCGGGGCGGCCCTGGTCACGAAGGTCACCGCCGGCCCGGCCCCCGTGGACCCGCACCTGCTGACCCGGCTCGCCGCTGCCGGACTGCCCGTGCTCGCCCCGGTGGCGGCGCCCGCGGGATGGGTTCCGTCGCCCCACGTGCTGCACTACCCGTGGTTCGGGGACGGCGATCTCGCCGTCCGTGCCTCCGGTCCGGACGAGCCGGTCCTCGCGGCCGCGACCGCGGCCGGCGCCGCGCTGGCCCGGCTGCACGTCCTCGGCCCGCGACTGAGCGCGGGGTCCAGGGTGGGAGCGGCCCCCGCCCCGGGACGGAAGCTCGCGGACCTCGCGGCCGATCTCGCGGCCCTCGACGCGGGGCTGGCGCAGCGCTGCGCCCGCGCCGGGCGGGCGGTCGCCGCGGCGATCGCGGCCCGGGACCGTGCCCCGGTCCGGCTGCTGCACGGCGACTTCTCCGCAGACCAGGTCCTCGTGCGGGGCTCCGCCGGTCCGGGGGACCCGGAGCTCCGCCTCGTCGACCTGGATCGGGTGCGCCCGGGCGCGGCCGCCGACGACCTGGGTGGGTTCCTCGCCGTCGAGCTCCTCGAGGCCGACGCCGTGGGGTCTCCCGCCGCGCCCGAGGAGGACGCGCTCACCGGAGCCCTGCTGCGCGGCTACGGCTCCGAGACCGCTCCTCCGGGGGCCGCCGAGATCCTGGCCTGGGCCGCCTTCCACGTCCTGGCCCGGTCCATGGAGCCCTTCCGCTCCACGGTGCCCGACTGGCGGGAACGCACCGACCGGCGCCTCGCGCTCGCGGAACGGCTGGCCGGGCAGGCCGTCCGGGCGCCCGGTGCGAGGCTCGCCCGTCCTCCGTCCGGCCGTCCCGCCGTCCCGTCCGTCCCGCGGACCGGACCGCCCGTCGACCCCGTTCCTCCCGCGCCGGTGCGCGTTCCGGAGACCGTGCCGGACGACGACGGGAGTCCGTTGCGGGTCCGCCGCGCCTGGCCCGCGGCGGACGGACGGCTCGCGCTGGAGCTCGAGGACGGCCGGGGCCGCGTCCGGGCCGGCGAGGCGGTCCTCGCCGTGGACCGGAGGTGGTCGGTCCGCGCCCTGCCGTACGGACAGGACCCCCGGTTGCCCGGACTCGCCGCCGCGGTCTCGGGCGGCGGCCGGGTGGTGGTGCACCGCCACCGCCGCCGCGCGGTGGTCGAGACCCCGGACCGTTTCGTGAAGTTCCTCGCCCGCGGCAGGGCCGTGCAGGTCACGGCGCGGTCCGAAGAGCTGCACGGGCTCGGCGTGGCGGCCGGTCTCGCCGTGCCCGCCGTCCTCGGCCGCACCGAGGACCGCATCGAGTTCTCCGTGCTCCCCGGCCGGAGCCTGCACGAGCTGGGCGCCGCCGGGCGGGCGGACGACTACCGTGCGGCCTGGGCGCGCTGGGCCGTGTGCTGGCCCGCCCTGGCAGCCGCCGTGCCGGGCGCCGGGCGGCTGCCCGAGCACACCGCCGAGGACGAGGCCCGCGCCCTGGTCCGGTGGGCCGGGCACCTCGACGCCTTCCCAGGCCTGCTCGCCGCCCCGCGCGGCACCGTCGCGGCGCTCGCGCGGCGGATCGGTGACGACCTCGTGGCCCCGCCCGGTGACCGGCGTGCCCGGGCCGTGCTGCACCGGGACCTGCACGACAAGCAGGTGCTCTACGACGGCGAACGGCTGGCGCTGCTGGACTTCGACACGGCGGCGGTCGGCGAGCCCGAGCTCGACCTCGCGAACCTCACGGTGCACCTGGACCTGCGGGTGGCCCAGGGCCTGCTCGACCCCTCACTGCGGGCGGCCGGGCAGGAGGCCGTCGCCGCGGTGGCGGGGGTGCTGGGCGCGGACCCCGTGCGCCTGGCCGCCCACGCCGAGGCGACCCGGCTGCGGCTCGCCTGCGTCTACGCGTTCCGCCCGCGCTGGCGGACCCTGGCCCAGGGGCTGCTCGACGGGATGCTCTCCTGAGAGGACCGTCATGTTCTCATGCCCGTCTCACCCCGTTCCGGGACACTGGTCGGCATGAGGATCCTCTGGTCGGCAGTAGCCCTCGCGGCCGTCGCGGCACTGGCGCTCCTGCTGTGGAACGTGGCGAGCAGCACGGACGGTGTGGAGGTCGTGCGCGACGGCGTCTCCGTGAGCGGCAGCCCCGACCCGGGACGGTCGGGCGCCGCCTCGCCGGAGGGGGCCTCGTCCCCGGCCACGGCACTCGGCGAGGACAGGACGCCGGGGGAGGCATCAACGCCCGAGGAGCCGTCCGCCGCGGCGCCGAGCGCCGGTGCCGGGAACGGGGGTGACGACGCGGGGGCACCGGTTCCCGGCGTCGTCCCCGAGCAGCCGGCCCCGGCACCTCCTGCCCAGGTCCCGCTCCCGGTCCAGCCCGCTCCGCTCGGCGACGACCGGGACGACGACCCGGAGGACGACCCGGAGGACGACCGGGACGACGACCGGGACGACGACCGGGACGACAGCTGACCGCCGGCCGGACGGCCGGCAGGCGTCCGGCGGACACGGTGCCGGGACCCGGTCCCGCGGGTCCCGGCACCGTACCGGGAAGGCTCGGAAAACCGCTCCTACCAGGGTGGACACCCGGGTCCACCGGGCGCTCGCGGAGGCCCCCTCCCGATTTTTGTTTTGCCGAAACGTCCTGGTAGAGTCTTCGTCGTTGCCCCGATAGCTCAGTGGTAGAGCGCCATCTTGGTAAGATGGAGGTCCCGGGATCGATTCCCGGTCGGGGCTCTCGTGATGAGATCCCGTGGCGCGGCCGTCAGGCCGTCAGCCGCGGGTTCCCATCTACCTGGCGGTGTAGCTCAGCTGGTTAGAGCGCACGACTCATAATCGTGAGGTCGACGGATCGAGCCCGTCCACCGCTACGGCGAAAAGCCCGTGACCCTTGCCGGTCACGGGCTTTTGTCGTCCCCGCCGTGCCGGGCCCCGCGGGCGCCACCGTAGACTGGTCGGGTTCCTGCCGCCCGCGTGCGGCGCCGTCCAGCGAGGAGCTGCCATGCCCGTGAACCCCGATCTGGTCGGGCGGACCTACCCGCCGGCCGAGACCTACACCGTCGGACGGGAGGCGATCCGCGAGTTCGCCAGCGCCGTCCAGGCCGGCCACCCCGCCCACCACGACGTCGAGGCGGCCCGCTCGCTCGGGCACGCCGACCTCGTGGCGCCCCCCACCTTCGCGATCGTCGTGGCCCAGCGCGCCGACGCCGCGCTCATCGCCGACCCCGAGGCCGGCATCGACTTCTCGCGCGTGGTCCACGCGGACCAGCGCTTCACCCACCACCGCCCGATCGTCGCCGGCGACCAGCTCGTGGCCGAGCTGCACGTGGACCAGGTGCGGGCCATGGGCTCCGGAGCCATGGTGACGTCCCGGGCCGAGATCCGCACCGTGGAGGGCGACCAGGTCGCCACGACCGTCTCGTCCCTCCTGGTGCGCGGAGAGGACCAGTGACCATGACCATCGCCTTCGACAGCCTCGAGAAGGGCCAGCAGATCGGCGAACGCCGCATCGAGCTCTCCCGCGCGGACCTCGTCCGCTACGCCGGCGCCTCCGGGGACCTCAACCCCATCCACTGGAACGAGGAGTTCGCCCGGGCCGTGGACCTGCCCGACGTCATCGCCCACGGCATGCTCACGATGGGCGCCGCGGTCCAGCTCGTGACCGACTGGGCCGGCGACCCGGGCGCCGTCGTCGACTACCAGACCCGCTTCACCAAGCCGGTGGTCGTGCCCAACCGGTTCGGCACCGCGGTGGAGGCCTCCACCGCGCTCACGGTCACCGGGAAGATCGGAGCGCTCGACGACGCCACCCGCACCGTGCGCGTCGACCTCACCGTCACCGCTCCGGATCTCTCCGCGGAGGACGCCGACCCGGCGACCGCCGCCCAGCTGAAGGTGCTGGTGAAGGCCCAGGCGGTCGTGCAGCTGGCATGAGGACCCGGCGGGACGCGCTCCGCGCGGGACGGCCGATAAACTGGGCACCATGACGCCCCCTCACCTCGCAGACCTCACCACCGCCGCCGTGGGCGGGCCCGCCCGGCACTACGTCCGGGCGGAGACCGAGCAGGCGGTCGTCGACGCCGTCGCGGAGGCCGACGCCGCCGGACGGGCCGTGCTCGTGGTCGGGGGCGGCTCCAACCTCATCGCGGCCGACGCCGGATACGCGGGCACCGTGGTGCACGTGGCCTCCCGGGGCGTGGAGGTCGTGGCCGAGGACGCCGGGAGCGTGCTGCTGGAGGTCCAGGCCGGGCACTCCTGGGACGCGCTCGTGGCGCAGGCCGTCGCCGAGGAGCTCGTCGGGATCGAGGCGCTCTCCGGCATCCCCGGCACCACGGGCGCCACCCCCGTGCAGAACGTGGGCGCCTACGGCCAGGAGGTCGCCCAGACCGTGGAGTTCGTGCGCGCCTGGGACCGGCAGGACCGCCGGGTGCGCGAGTTCGGCCCGGCCGAGCTGGAGTTCTCCTACCGGGACTCGGCGCTCAAGCGCAGCACCGTGGACGGCTCCCCCCGCCACGTGGTGCTCGCGGTGCGCTTCCGCCTCGCGCGCGGCACGGACGGGGCCCCCGTCCGCTACGGCGAGCTCGCCCGCCGGCTCGGGGTCGAGGTGGGGGAGCGGGCCCCGCTGGAGCGGGTCCGCGAGACGGTCCTGGCCCTGCGGGCCGGCAAGGGGATGGTGCTCGACCCCGCCGACCGCGACACCTTCAGCACCGGGTCGTTCTTCACCAACCCGATCCTGCCGGCGACCGCGCTCGGGAGCCGGCTGCCCCTGGACGCCCCCCGGTTCCCCGTGGTCGACGCCGCCGGGAACCCGCTCGAGGACCGGGTCAAGCTCTCCGCCGCGTGGCTCATCGACCACGCCGGCTTCGGCAAGGGCTTCGGCCTGCCCGGCACGCGCAACGAGCTGCTGGACCTCGACGGCGCCGCGGTCGCCGGGGGCCGGGCCTCGCTCTCCACCAAGCACACGCTCGCGCTCACCAACCGGGGGGACGCCTCCGCGGCGGACCTCATGGCGCTGGCCCGCACCGTGCGCGACGGCGTGGCCTCCGTCTACGGGGTGGACCTCGTCGCCGAGCCCGTCATCGTGGGCACCGCGGTCTGAGGGGGCGACGATGAGCAGCCTCGAGGACGAGATCGCGCAGGGGGAGGAGGCCGGCGGACGGGTGCAGCGTGCACTGCTGCGCTTCCGGCTCTGGACCGCCCACCACCCGCTGCTGCGCCTCGTCCACAAGACGGTCGTCACGATCGTCGGGGTGGTCCTCGTGCTGCTGGGGGTCGCGATGCTCGTGCTCCCCGGCCCGGGGTGGCTCGCGATCTTCCTGGGCCTCGGCGTCCTCGGCACGGAGTTCCACTGGGCGCGCCGGCTCAACCAGCGGGCCAAGCGGCTCGTCATGCGCGGCTGGCGCTGGTGGCTGGCCCGCACGGCCGAGTCGCGTCACCGGCGGGCCCTCGCGGGCCCGGCCGACCTCGTCCTGGGACCGCGGCACCTGCGCGTCCCCGACGCCTGAGGCGGCGCCGGGCGCGGCCGGCGCCGCCTCAGGGGGCGCGGCGCAGCTGCGCGCTCACCAGCTCCAGGGCCCGCTCGGCCGACAGCCCCAGCCCGGCGGTCTCCTCGGCGTAGCGCCGTGCGGCCTGCACGGCGAGGTCCTCGGTCCGGTCCGCGGCGCGCACGAAGCTGCCCTGCCGGCCGCGCGTCTCGATCACGCCGGCCGCCTCGAGCTCGCGGTAGGCCTTGGCCACGGTGTTCGCCGCGAGACCGAGCGCCTCGGCGAGCCGGCGCACCGGCGGCAGCCGGGTGCCCGCGGGCAGGGTGCCGTCGGCACGGCCCTGCAGCACCCGGTGCTTGAGCTGCTCGTAGGGCGGGCGCGGGTCGGCCGGGTCGAGGGCCAGTTCCGCCGGGACCCCGGTGTCGGCCACCGGCTACAGGGTGCCGGTGGCGATGCGCAGCATGCGGCGCAGCGGCTCGGCCGCGCCCCACAGCAGCTGGTCGCCGATCGTGAAGGCGCTGATGTAGCCCGGGCCCATGGCGAGCTTGCGGATCCGGCCCACGGGGATCTGCAGCGTCCCGGAGGTCGCCACGGGGGTCAGCTCCCGCATCGTGTCCTCCTTGGTGTTGGGCACCACGGTGGCCCACTCGTTGTCGGCGTCGATGATCCGCTCGATCTCCTCCACGGGCAGGTCCTCCCGCAGCTTGAGCGTCAGGGCCTGGGAGTGCGAGCGCATCGTGGCGATCCGCACGCACAGCCCGTCCATGGGCACCCAGTCCTGGGCGTAGCGGTCCGTGCGGCCGAGGATCTTGTTGGTCTCGGCGGCGGACTTCCACTCCTCGCGGGACTGCCCGTTGCCGAGGTCGGCGTCGATCCAGGGGATGAGGGAGCCGGACAGGGGCGCACCGAACATGGAGCTGTCCAGGGCGTCGCCGCGCTGGGCCTCCAGCACCTTGCGGTCGATCTCCAGGACCGCGGAGGCGGGGTCGGCGAGCTCGTCGGCGACGACGCCGTGGAGGGCGCCGAACTGCGCGAGCACCTCGCGCATGTGCCGGGCCCCGCCGCCGGAGGCCGCCTGGTAGGTCATGGAGGTGGCCCACTCGACGAGGTCGTTGCGGAACAGCCCGCCCAGGCCCACGAGCAGGCAGGAGACCGTGCAGTTGCCGCCGACGAAGTCCTTCACCCCGGTCTCGAGGCCGCGGTCGATGACGTCGCGGTTGACCGGGTCCAGGACGATGATCGCGTCGTCGTTCATCCGCAGGGTCGAGGCGGCGTCGATCCACAGCCCGTCCCACCCGGCGGCGCGCAGCTTCCCGTGCACGTCCTTGGTGTAGTCCCCGCCCTGGGCCGTGACGATCACGGGCAGCTTCGCGAGGCACTCGAGGTCGTGGGCGTCCTGCAGCACCCCGGCGTCCCCGGCGAAGGTGGGGGCGGGCCGGCCGGCGCTCGACGTGGAGAAGAACACCGGGTCGATGCCCGCGAAGTCCCCCTCGTCCTGCATGCGCTGCATGAGCACGGAACCCACCATGCCCCGCCAGCCGACGAACCCTACCTGATCACCCGAGCGAAAAGTCATGGCCCCCAGTCTAGCGGGACCGGTGCCGCGCCCAGCGCCGCCGCTTCTCCTTCACGGCCGGGGCGGGGGGCAGCGAGGAGCCCGGTGCCATGAGGTCCTGGTACTGGGGGAAGCGGTGCAGGTAGTCCTGGACGTAGGTGCACGTGGGCCGGACCGGGGTCCCCTGCTCCCGGAAGCGCTCCAGGAGCAGCGTCACCAGGGTGCGCGCGTAGCCCTGCCGGCTGAACTGCTCGCTGATGATGGTGTGCTGCAGCTCGACGCTGCCGTCCTCGTGCTGGTGGAAGCCCTCGAAACCGAGGAACTGCTCCCCGTCCCACAGCTCGTAGCGGTCCAGATCGGTGTTCTCGACGACGCGCAGCTGCTCGTCGTCCCGGATCGCCGGGTCGGGTTGCTGTTGGCTCACGGTCGTCCTCCTGGTCGTGGTGCAGCTCACGCTACCGGAGCGCCGGGACGGACGGAACAGGGGCCCGGGTCAGCCGCGGGTGCGCCGCTCGATGCGGTAGCCGAGGCCGGTCCGGGAGACGGAGGGTCCCGCGACCGGCTCCGTGGCCCACGCGCCGCCGAGCTCCGGGGCGTGGGTGTCCCCGTCGACCGCGAGGTCGATCACGGTCACGAGCACCTCCGTCACGGGGCGCTGGGGATCGGCCAGGGCCTGTCGGTAGAGCTCCCCGCCGCCGATCACCCAGATCCGCTCCGCACCCGGGCTCGTGCGGGCCAGCTCGACGGCGTCGGCGTACGACGGCGCGGTGCGCACCGCGCCGCCGCCCCCGCCCGGAACGATCCGGTCCGGGGCGGAGGTGACCACGATGTTGGTCCGGCCGGGCAGCGGGCGGAAGCGCTCGGGGAACGACTCCCAGGTCCGCCGGCCCATGATCACGGGGTGGCCGGTCGTCGTGCGCCGGAAGAAGGCCATGTCCTCCGGCAGCGACCAGGGCATCGTGCCGCCGCGCCCGATGACGCCCTCCGTGGTCTGCGCCCAGATCGCCCCGAGACTCCCCGTGGGAGCCGCGGGCCCCTCCGGGCCGGCGCCGGCGCTCATACGGCCACCGGGGCCTTGATCGCGGGGTGGTGGCGGTAGTCGAGGACCTCGAAGTCCTCGTACGCGTAGTCGAACAGGGAGGCGGGCCGGCGGGCCAGCCGCAGCCGCGGGTAGGGGTAGGGCTCGCGGGAGAGCTGCTCGCGGACCTGGTCCACGTGGTTGTCGTAGACGTGGCAGTCCCCGCCGGTCCACACGAACTCGCCGGGCACCAGATCGGTCTGCTGGGCCACCATGACGGTCAGCAGCGCGTAGGAGGCGATGTTGAACGGCACCCCCAGGAACATGTCCGCGGAGCGCTGGTAGAGCTGGCACGAGAGCCGGCCCGGACCGTCCTCGGCGGGCTCGACGTAGAACTGGAACAGGGCGTGGCACGGCGGCAGCGCCATCTCGTCCACCTCGGCCGGGTTCCAGGCGGTCACCACGTGGCGGCGCGAGTCGGGGTTCGTGCGGATCTGCTCCACGACCTTCGCGATCTGGTCGATCGACCCGCCGCCGGGCGTGGGCCAGGAGCGCCACTGCACCCCGTAGACGGGTCCGAGCTCCCCGTGCTCGTCGGCCCACTCGTCCCAGATGGACACCCCGCGCTCCTGCAGCCACCGCACGTTCGAGTCCCCGCGCAGGAACCACAGCAGCTCGAGCGCCAGGGACCTGAAGTGCACCCGCTTGGTGGTGAGCAGGGGGAAGGACCGCGCGAGGTCGAAGCGGATCTGGCGGCCGAAGACGCTGCGCGTCCCCGTGCCCGTGCGGTCCGGCTTGTGCACGCCCTCCTCGAGGACCTCGCGCAGGAGGTCCTCGTAGGGGGTGGGCACGAGGGCGGGGGAGGTCATGCGGGGCTCCTGGGGCAGGGGACGGAGGGGTCAGTCGTCGAAGGGCTTCACGAGCTCCACCGAGACCACCCGCCGGCGGTGCCGGCGGGAGATCTGGAGCACGATCATCTCGCCCGGGGACAGGTAGGGGTCCCTGGCCGGGAGCTGCTCGGCGAGCTCGGGGGCCATGTGCCGGGAGAGGACCCCGAGCACGGTCGGCAGCACCGGGCGGTGGGTGCACAGGGCGGCCGGGACGTCCTTGTCGAACAGGGCCTGCACCACGGCCGCGGCCTTCCTGGGGTGGCGCTTGTGGGAGGCCTCGGTGAGCTGGGGGCGCTCCCGCACGGTCACACCGGCCTTGCGGGCGTACGGCACCACGGTGGACAGGCACCGCAGCCACGGGGAGGTGACGATCCGTTCGGGGGACCAGGCCCGGAGCAGGCGGGTCACGGCGAGCGCCTGCCGCTTGCCCGTCGCGGCCAGCGGGCGGTCGCCCTCCGCCCGGGACCAGGCCGAGCGGGGCTTGGCCTTGGCGTGGCGCACGACGATCGCCGGGCGGGTGGCGAGGTCCCCGCGCTCGTGCAGGTCCACGAGCGCGGCCAGGGGCTCGCGGTCGGAGGGATTGCTGAGCATCCCGTGGGCCTCGCAGGGGTCCACCCAGCGGACCTCGTCGACCTCGCGGCCGTCGGGCTCGGGCCGGGCGCCGGGGCCGAACTCCGCCGCCCAGTAGTGCACGTCCTTGACGCCGTCCTTGACGTCGTAGCGGATCGTCGGGAGGGGGACGCCCAGTCGCGGGAGCAGGCCGATCTCCTCGCCCACCTCCCGGTGCGCGGTCTCGGGCAGCGTCTCGCCGGGGTCCTGCTTGCCCTTCGGGAAGGACCAGTCGTCGTAGCGCGGCCGGTGGATGAGCAGGACCTCCACACCGCTGCCGGCCCGGCGCCAGCACAGGCACCCGGCCGCGAGCACGTCGGCGGAGCGCGCGGTCCTCTCGGTGCTCTTCGAGGCGGTCCTCGCAGCCGTCTTCTCGGCCATTCTGGGCATGGTCCCTCTCTCGTCCCCTGTCCGTGGTGCACGGGCCGGCCCGGGTCCGGGACCGGCGGGTGCCACCCCCACGATGCTACCGGTGCTCAGATGGTGGGCCGGCCCAGGGTCCGGCTGCGCAGCAGGTGGTCCTGGACGTCCACGAGCGGGCGCCCCTCGCCGTCCCGGTGGTGGCGGGTCCACACCCCGTCCGCGCCGAGGTGCCAGCTGCTGGTCGCGTCCGAGACGTAGCGGGCGAGCAGCCGCACGAGCGCCTCGGCCTGCTGGGGGTCCATGATCCGCACGAGGGTCTCCACCCGGCGGTCCAGGTTGCGGTGCATCATGTCCGCCGAGCCGATGTAGACCAGCGGGGCCCCGTCGTTGCAGAACGCGAAGACCCGGGAGTGCTCCAGGAACCGGCCCAGCACCGAGCGGACCCGGATGTTCTCGCTCAGCCCCGGCACCCCCGGACGCAGCGCGCAGATCCCGCGCACCACCACGTCCACGGGCACCCCGGCCTGCGACGCCCGGTAGAGGGCGTCGATGACCGCCTCGTCCACCATCGAGTTGCACTTGACCTGGATCCGGGCCTGGCGCCCGGCCCGGTGGTTGCGGATCTCGGCCTCGACCAGCTCGATCAGACCGGAGCGCACCGACCGGGGCGCCACGAGCAGGCGCTGGAAGGTGGTCTTCGGGGCGTAGCCGGAGAGCTGGTTGAACAGCCTGGAGACGTCCTCCCCGACCTCGGGGTCGCAGGTGAGCAGGCCCAGGTCCTCGTAGAAGCGCGCGGTGGAGGGGTGGTAGTTGCCGGTGCCGATGTGCACGTAGCGGCGCAGCCCCTGGTCCTCCTGGCGCACCACGAGGGAGAGCTTGCAGTGCGTCTTCAGCCCCACGATGCCGTAGACCACGTGCACCCCGGCCTGCTCGAGCTTGCGGGCCCAGGAGATGTTGGCCTGCTCGTCGAAGCGGGCCTTGATCTCCACCAGCGCCAGCACCTGCTTGCCGGCCTCCGCGGCGTCGATGAGCGCGTCCACGATGGGGGAGTCCCCGGAGGTGCGGTACAGGGTCTGCTTGATGGCCTGGACCTTCGGGTCCGCGGCGGCCTGCTCCAGGAAGGCCTGCACGCTGGTCGCGAAGGAGTCGTAGGGGTGGTGCAGCAGCACGTCCCGGGCGCGGGTCGCGGCGAAGACGTCGGCGGCCTTCGCGGTCTCCGCGGCGTTGAGGTAGCGGGAGGTGTGGGCCACGTGGCGGGAGTAGTGCAGCTCCGGGCGGTCGATGCCGGCGATGACCCCCAGCCCGCGCAGGTCCAGGGGAGCGGGCAGGCGGTAGATCTCGGTCTCGTCGATGCCCAGCTCGGAGACCAGCAGCTCGAGCACCTCGGCGCTGATGCTGTCGGTCACCTCCAGGCGCACGGCCGGGCCGAAGCGCCGGCGCAGCAGTTCCTTCTCCAGGGCCTGCAGGAGGTTCTCGGCGTCGTCCTCCTCGACCTCCAGGTCCTCGTTGCGGGTCACCCGGAACACCTGGTGCTCCTCGACCTCCATCCCGGGGAACAGGTCGTCCAGGTGCTGGGCGATGACGTCCTCGAGGGGGATGAACCGGGCCTGCCCGTTGGGCACGCGGGGCGCGCGGGGTCCGTCCACCGGCAGCAGCCGGGGCAGCTGATCCGGGACCTTGACGCGGGCGAACAGCCGCTTGCCCGACTGCGGGTTGCGGACCATCACGGCCAGGTTGAGGCTGAGCCCGGAGATGTAGGGGAACGGGTGGGCCGGGTCCACGGCGAGCGGCGTGAGGATCGGGAAGACCTTCCGGTGGAAGTCCCGGGTGAGCCGCTCCCGCGTGGAGCCGTCGAGGTCCTCCCAGCCGACCAGGTGGATGTCCTCCCGGGCCAGCTCCGGGCGCACGAGCTCGTGGAAGGCCCGCGCGTGGCGCTCCTGCAGCTCGTGGGCGCGCGCGGTGATGGTCGCCATCTGCTCCGCGGGGGAGTGTCCCGAGGCGGCGGGCCGGGCGATGCCGGTGGCGATCCGCCGCTTGAGCCCCGCCACCCGGACCATGAAGAACTCGTCCAGGTTGGAGGCCACGATGGACAGGAAGTGCACCCGTTCCAGGAGGAAGAGGTCGGGGTCCTCGGCCAGCTCCAGCACCCGGGCGTTGAAGGCGATCCAGCTCGCCTCCCGGTCCAGGAAGCGCTCGGGCCCGTGGCTGCCCTCGAGCACCTGCCGGGCGGCGGGCTCGGGGTCGTCGATCCGGTCGCGGTCCCCGTGGCCCCGGGCGGCGTCGTCCGGCCCGGCGGCACCGTCGGCGGACGGGGCCGCCCACGAGGTCTCCGTCGGGTCCGCGGCCGGGTGCGGGGCGTCCTGCTGGTGGGTGGTCATGGCGGTCCTGTCTCGTGGGGTCCGGTGCGGGGCCGGACCGGGGTGCAAGTGGGTCGGGCGCGGGGTCCGACCGGGAGGAGCCGGACGGGCGCGGGGCCCGTCCGGGAAGGGTCGGATCAGGCGGAGGCGGTCCGGGCGTACATCACGTCGAGGTGCCAGGGGCGGAAGCCCAGCCGCTCGTAGAGCCGCAGGGCCGCCCGGTTGTCCCCGTCCACGTAGAGCATGACCTCGGCCAGACCCCGGCGGGCCAGGTGGTTGACCCCCGCGGCGGTCAGCGCCCGGCCCAGGCCGGTGCCCTGGTGCTCGGGGGAGACGCCCACGGCGTAGACCTCGCCCAGCGCGGCCTCCCCGTCGTCGCCGGAGTGGACCTTGGTCCAGTGGAAGCCGGCCACGGTGGCCGGGTCCTCGGCCCGGACCGCGAGCAGGAAGCCCGCGGGGTCGAACCAGGGCTCGGCCTCGCGCTGCCGGAGGTCCTCGAGGGTCATCCGGCCCTGCTCGGGGTGGTCGGCGAACGCGGCGGCGTTGACGCGCAGCCACTCGTCCTCGTCGCGGCCGGGCTCGAAGGCCCGCAGCCGGAAGCCGGCGGGCATCTCCTCGGGCAGGGGCAGGTCCGGTGCCTCCCCCAGCGGGCGGAGCAGGCGGTGCAGGTCCCGCACGGGCACGAGCCCGTGCCGGGCGGCCAGGACCGCGGCGCCGGGGTGGCCGCCGTGGGCCCACGCCCGGACCGTGCCGGCCGACTCGCCGGCCGACTCGTCGGCCAGGGCCCCGGCCAGCGCCGTGCCGATCCCGCGGCGGCGGTGTCCCGGGTCCACCACGAGCTCCACGAGCTGCGAGTCGTCGTCGGGCTCGTGCACGCGCACCGCCGCTCCGACCAGCTCCCCGCCGGAGGCTCGCGCCAGGACCGTGCCGACCCGTCCGGCCGGGGTGCTCCGCAGGTCCACGAGCGTCTGGTCGGAGAACGGCGGGTCGCCGTCCGCGCCCTCGGCGCGGGAGGCCAGCGCTGCGATCTCCTCGACCGGGGGCACGGCCGGGCTCTCGAGCTCGTACGGTAGGGACTGGGGCATCAGGACCTCCTGCGGGACGGTGCGGCGGGGCGGGACGGGCCGGTGCTCAGTTCTCCCGGGCCCGGCTCGTGGCGAAGCTGTAGCCCACGTTACGCACCGTGGTGATCAGGTGCTCGTGGTCGGCGCCCAGCTTGGCCCGCAGGCGCCGCACGTGCACGTCCACGGTGCGGGTGCCGCCGTAGTAGTCGTAGCCCCAGACCTCGCTCAGCAGCTGGGCGCGGGTGAAGACCCGGCCGGAGTGCTGGGCCAGGAACTTCAGCAGCTCGAACTCCTTGTAGGTCAGGTTCAGCGGCACGCCGTTGACGTGGGCGGAGTACGCGGCCTCGTCGATGACCACCGAGCCCGCCCGGATCCGGGTGTCGTCCTCCTCGACCTCCGCGGTGCGGGACGAGGTCAGGCGCAGGCGGGCCTCGACCTCCGCGGGGCCGGCCGTGTCGAGGACGACGTCGTCGACCATCCAGTTGGCGGCCACCGCGGCCATCCCGCCCTCGGTGAGGACCATCAGCAGCGGCGCCGCGAGCCCCTTCGTGGTGAGCAGCTGGGCGAGGTTGCGCGCGGTGATCAGATCGGTGCGCCCGTCGAGCAGCACGACGTCGGGGTCGCGGCCCTCGAGGCTGCCGGAGGCGGTGCGGGTCGGGGCGACCGTGACCTTGTGGTTGAGCAGGTCGAGGGCCGGCAGCACCGATGCCGAGGGACCGTCCGCGTCGGTCAGCATCAGGATCTGGAACACTCGTGCTTCTCCACTCTGGCGTACGGACTGAGCTGTCAGTATAAGTCGGGACCGGGCGCCACCTGCGCGACCGCCCCCGGCCCGGGGCGTCGGGCGGCCCGTCCGCCGCGGGGGCGAGCCGCTATCGTTGCTCGTGTCCGCCCGGGTCGCACCGGTCCCCGGGCGCCGGCCCCGACCCTCGACAGTGCAGGAACCCGATCCCCATGAGATACGCCATGATCGCCGCGTGCAGTGTGCTCAGCCTCGCGGCGGCCCTGGCCGCCGTGGTGGTCGCCGGTCCCGCGCCGCTGCTCCTGGCGGCGGGGATGTCCGTGGTGATCGGCTTCGGCTGGCCCGCGGCCACCGGCATCACGGCCCGGCACCGGCACAACGTGATCATGAGCGCCGCCGGCGTCGTGGCCGCGCTGCTCGTGCACGTGCTGCCGGGCCAGCAGCTCGTGTGGCTGCCCGCGGTGGTGGGCGTGGCGCTGATGACCGTGTTCGCCGCGGAGCTGGTGCGGGGGGAGGGCGCCGAGCACCGGCTCGAGTCCGCGATCGCCTCCACGGCGGGCGTGCTGGCCACGGTCAGCTCCTCCGGCTGGATCGCCCTGGCGGGCGACTACCGGGCGACCGGTTCCGACCCGGCGCAGCTGGTGGTGGTCGGCGCGGTGGTGGCCGCGATCGTGGGCGTCGTCGGCGCCCGCGTCATCGCCGCGGCCCCGAAGCGCTCGCCGAAACGGGGTGTCGTGGCCCTCGGCGTGAGCCCCGTGGCGTTCCTCGGTGTGGGGGCGGTGTTCACGGCCCGGCTGGTGAGCACCGTGGTAGCTTAAGGACCATGCTTGCACTCGAGATCTTCTACCTGGTCCTGCTGGGCATCTCCGGCCTGTTCATCGCCGGGATCTCCATCAAGGTGATCCTGGGCCTGTTCAAGGGCCAGCACTAGTTCCGTGCCGATCGAGATCCCCTCGGATCTGACTCCGGAGCTCGTCCCGTTCGCCTGGTTGCTGGGCACCTGGGAGGGCGACGGCTTCATGGGCTACGGCGAGGTCGAGCAGCGTCCCTTCCGGCAGCGCGTGACGTTCGAGCAGAACGGTCTCCCGTTCCTGGGGTACCGGGCACAGACCACGCTCCTCGACGAGGAGGGGCAGCCGATGCGCCCGGCCACCGTGGAACAGGGCTTCTGGCAGCTCGACCGCACCCTGGAGGACGGCGACGTCGGACCCGGGATGCTCCCGCCGGACCTCGTCCCGGTGGTCAAGGGCGCCGAGGACGTCGAGCGGCTGCGCAACGGTGACGGCGGCTTCGACATCCTCGTGACCCTCACCCACCCCGGTGGTGTCGCCGAGCTCTACGTCGGGCAGATCAAGGGTCCCCGCATCGACCTCGCCACCGACGCCGTGGTCCGTGCCCGGGGCGCCAAGGAGTACACCTCCTCGACCCGGATGTACGGCCTCGTCCACGGCGACCTGTTCTGGGCCTGGGACATGGCGGCGTTCGGCGAGCCGCTCGCCACGCACGCCTCCGCCCAGCTCAAGAAGATCGGCTGACCCCCATGACAGACCACCGCTCGCCCCTGCTCGCCCGTCCCGGCGCGGTCGAGGCCGACGGCCTGGACCGCGGGGTCGCCGCCCACTACGGCGATCCGCTGCGCGAGCAGCGCGCCCTCGTGCGGACCCCCGGCACCGTGGTCGACCTCTCCCACAAGGGCGTCGTCACCGTCACCGGGCCGGACCGGCTCAGCTGGCTGACCACCCTCTCCTCGCAGGTGCTCACCGGGCTGACCCCCGGTGCCGGCGCCGAGACCCTGTTCCTGTCCGTGCAGGGGCGGATCGAGACCGCCCCGCACGTCGTGGACGACGGCACCACCACGTGGCTGATCACCGAGGCCGGCGAGACCGCGCCCCTGGTGGCGTGGCTCGGGTCGATGCGCTTCGCGCTGCGCGTCGAGATCGCCGACCGCACCGGCGAGTGGGCCGTGCTCGGTGCCGCGGGACCCGTGCCGGGGCTCGAGGATCGCCTGGTCTGG
Source organism: Kocuria sabuli (assembly GCF_040981185.1). NCBI lineage: Bacteria > Bacillati > Actinomycetota > Actinomycetes > Micrococcales > Micrococcaceae > Kocuria > Kocuria sabuli. The sequence goes on along the minus strand of NZ_JAVHZE010000006.1, from coordinate 126,401 downwards.
CGCGACCCCTGGCCCGAGGTCGTCCCGGGCGGGTGGAGCTACGCCGCCCTCGACGGCCCGCACCCGGGGGAGGAGCGCACCTGGTGGGAGCACCTGGTGCCCCGCGACGAGCTCGACGCCCTGACGAGCGGCCTGCCGCTGGCCGGCGCCTGGGCGGCCGAGGCGCTGCGGATCGCCGCCTGGCGCCCGCGCTGGGGCGCGGAGACGGACGAGCGGACGATCCCGCACGAGCTCGACCTGCTGCGCACCGCCGTGCACCTGGAGAAGGGCTGCTACAAGGGCCAGGAGACGGTCGCCCGCGTGCACAACCTCGGCCACCCGCCCCGCCGGCTGGTCCTGCTCGACCTCGACGGCTCCGAGCACACCCTGCCGCCGGCGGGGGCCGACGTCCTCGCGGGCGAGCGGTCCGTCGGTCACGTCACCTCGGTGCAGCTGCACCACGAGCAGGGGCCCATCGCCCTGGCGGTGCTCAAGCGCACCGCCGATCCCGCGGCCCAGCTCGTCGTCACGGACGGCGAGCAGCGCTGGGCCGCCGGCCAGCAGGTCGTGGTCCCGCCGGACGCCGGACAGGTGGTCGGGCGGCAGTCCGGCTTCCTCCGCGGCCCCCGGGGGGCGCGCCCGTAGCACGCCCCCCGGGTGCGGTCGGGTCAGCGGCCGAAGAGGACGCGGGCCTCGTCCCAGCGGTGCTGGGGAACGGTCTTGAGCCCGTCCAGCGCCTCGTCGAAGGGGACCCGGATCATGTCGGTGCCGCGGATGGCGACCATCTGGCCCCAGCCCTTGTCGCTGACCAGGTCCACGGCGGCGAGCCCGAAGCGGGTGGCCAGCACCCGGTCGAAGCCGGTGGGGGCCCCGCCGCGCTGGATGTGGCCCAGGATGGTGTTGCGGGTCTCGATCCCGGTGGCCGCCTCGATCTGCTCGGTGACGTACTCCCCGACGCCGCCCAGCCGGGGCCGCCCGGAGGCCTCGGTGCCCTTGCCCGCCAGGACGTCCTCGTGGCCCTCGGGGATGAAGCCTTCGGCCACGACGACCAGCGGGGACCGTCCGCGTTCGTGCACCTCGGTGACCCAGGCGCAGACCTGCTCCATGGACACGGACTGCTCGGGGATCAGCACCGCGTGGGCCCCGGCCGACATCCCGGAGTGCAGGGCGATCCAGCCCACGTGCCGGCCCATGACCTCGGCGACCATCGCCCGGTGGTGGGACTCCCCGGTGGTGCGCAGCCGGTCCATGGCATCGGTGGCGATCTGCACGGCGGTGTCGAAGCCGAAGGTGTAGTCGGTGGCCTGCAGGTCGTTGTCGATGGTCTTGGGCACGCCGATCACCGGGAGACCGGCCTCGGCCAGCCGTTTCGCCCCGGCCAGGGTGCCCTCCCCGCCGATGGCGACGATCGCGTCGATGGAGTGGCGTTCGAGCATGATGGAGATCTTCTCCGGCCCGCCCCCGGCCCCGTCGTAGGGGTTGGTGCGGGAGGTCCCCAGGATCGTGCCGCCCTCCCGGGCCAGTCCGCGCACCCGGGTGCGCGGCAGGTCCATGATGTCGCCCTCCACGACCCCGCGCCAGCCGTCGCGGAAGCCCACGAACTCGTGGTCGTGGGTCTTGATCCCGTGCAGCACCGCGCCGCGGATCACCGCGTTGAGGCCGGGGCAGTCCCCGCCACTGGTCAGCAGTCCGATCTTCATCCGTGCAGTCTCCTCCGGGTGGGTGGGCGGGCGTGCGAGTCGGCCGGACGTGCACCGGCACGTCCAGTCTAGTGAGTCGGTCCCCGGGGGACAGGCACCGGCGGGGAGCGCGCCCCGGCGGTCGGCGACCGCGGCCTAGACTGCGGGAAAGGGCCCTGACGGGCCCGGAAGGGAGTCGGCGTTGAACGAGGACATGGAACCGGTCCGGGAGAACCTGCGCGAGTTCATCGACAAGCTGGTCGACCAGGGCTACACGGTGCGGGACGGGCAGTCGCCGGACCCCGATCTCATCGATCCGGGGGGATCGGCGGTGGAGACCTGGCGGGAGGAATACCCGTACCAGGAGCGGATGTCCCGGGAGGAGTACGAGCTGGAGAAGTACCAGCTGCAGATCGAGCTGCTGAAGTTCCAGTACTGGGGCCAGGACCACGACCTCAAGCACGTGGTGGTCTTCGAGGGCCGGGACGCGGCCGGCAAGGGCGGGACGATCAAGCGCTTCACCGAGCACCTGAACCCGCGGGCCGCCCGGGTCGTGGCGCTCACGAAGCCCTCGGACCGGGAACGGGGCCAGTGGTACTTCCAGCGCTACATCCAGCACCTGCCCACGGCCGGGGAGATCGTGATGTTCGACCGCTCCTGGTACAACCGCGCCAACGTGGAGCGGGTGATGGGCTTCTGCTCGGACGCGGAGTACGAGGACTTCATGGTCCAGGCCCCGGTGTTCGAGAAGATGCTGGTGGAGTCGGGGATCCACCTGACCAAGTTCTGGTTCTCCGTCACCCAGCACGAGCAGCGCACCCGCTTCGCGATCCGCCAGATCGACCCGGTGCGCCGCTGGAAGCTCTCCCCGATGGACCTCGCCTCCCTGGACCGGTGGGAGGACTACACCGAGGCCAAGGAGGAGATGTTCCTGCGCACCGACACCGACCACGCCCCGTGGATCACCGTGAAGTCCAACGACAAGAAGCGCGCCCGGCTCAACGCCATGCGCTTCTTCCTGGACCAGTTCGACTACGAGGACAAGGACCCGGCCGTGGTCTACCCGCCCGACCCCCTGCTGGTGCGCCGCGGCCAGGAGGCCGTCGGCGACTGAGCGGCCCCGGGAGGGCGCACGACGACGCCGCCCGTCCCCGGCCGGGGGCGGGCGGCGTCGTGCCGCGGCTCAGCGGCGGGCGCGGTCCACGAGCACCGCGTTGGCGGCGGCGTTCGCTGCGGTCACGGCCAGCACCGAGGGCCAGGCCCCGATCCGCTTGGCGAGGGGGTGGGAGAGCCCGAAGCCCAGGACGTAGAGCCCGCCCAGCGCCGCGGAGGTCGCGGGGCCGCCGCGGCGCCACCACTGGTGGGCGGCCGCGGCCCCGGCGGCCGCGAGCACCGCCCCGCCCAGGGGGCGGTTCCCGGTGGCCCGGGCGGTCGCGTACCCGCCGATCAGCCCGCTGGTCACGAGGACGGTGGCGGGCACCGCCTCGACCGCGCGCACGGCCGTGCCGGCGGCGCTCACGCGGCGCTCCCGAGGAACTCCTGGAGCCGGCGCAGGCCCTCGGCGAGGTCGTCGTCGCCGAGGGCGTAGGACAGCCGCAGGAACCCGGAGGGGCCGAACGCCTCGCCGGGCACCACGGCCACCTCGGCCCGTTCCAGGACCAGCTCGGCCAGCTCGGCGGAGGTCTGCGGCGTCGCGTCGCCGAAGCTCCTGCCGAGCAGGCCGCGCACGTCGGCGTAGGCGTAGAAGGCGCCGGTGGGCACCGGGCACTCGACGCCCTCGATGGCGTTGAGCGCCTCCACCATGACCCGGCGCCGGCGGTCGAAGGCCTCGCGCATCCGGTGGGCCTCGTCGAGCGGGCCGGAGACGGCGGCGAGCGCGGCGCGCTGGGCGACGTTGTTGACGTTGGAGGTCAGGTGCGACTGCAGGTTGGTGGCGGCCTTGATGACGTCCGGGGCGCCGATCATCCAGCCGACGCGCCAGCCGGTCATCGCGTAGGTCTTCGCCACGCCGTTGAGGACGACCACGCGGTCGCCGAGCTCGGGTGCGGCGGCGGCGATCGAGGTGAACGGGACGCCGTCGTAGGTCAGGTGCTGGTAGATCTCGTCGGTGAGCACGAAGATGCCCTTCCCGGCCGCCCAGCGGCCCACCGCCGCGGTCTCCTCGGGGGAGTACACCGCGCCGGTGGGGTTCGACGGCGAGCAGAACAGCAGCGCCTTGGTGCGCTCCGTGCACGCCTCCTCGAGCAGCTCGGGGGTGACCTTGTAGCCGAGCTCGGGGCCCGCGAAGACCTCGACGGGATTGCCGCCGGCGAGCTTGATGGCCTCGGGGTAGGTGGTCCAGTACGGGGCGGGCAGCAGGACGTCGTCCCCCTCGTCCACGACCGTGGCGAAGGCCTGGAAGACCGCCTGCTTGCCGCCGTTGGTGACGAGCACCTGGGAGGGCTCCACCGTGTAGCCGTCGTCCCGCGCGGTCTGCTCGGCGACCGCCTTCCGCAGCTCCGGCAGGCCCGCCGCGGGCGTGTAGCGGAAGTTGGCCGGATCCTGCAGGGCGGCCGCGGCGGCGTCCACGATGTACTGCGGGGTCGGGAAGTCGGGCTCCCCGGCCCCGAAGCCGATCACGGGGCGGCCGGCGGCCTTGAGCGCCTTCGCCTTGGCGTCGACCGCGAGCGTCGCGGACTCTGCGATGGCGCCGATGCGGCGGGAGATGCGGGATGCGGTCATGACCGGGGGCCTCCTGGAAGGGGGACGGGCGAACTCCGCCGTGCGCGGCGACAGCGGTGCGGACGTGGCCCATGCTACTCGGGGCCGCCGCCCGCCCGGGGCGCCCGGCCCGGCCGTGCCGCCGGTCCGGATTGCACCGGCGCGCCCCGGTCGCCTAGGATGGACGACTGGTGTCATCGACGCCTGCCCGAGTGCACCGTTCCGGCGGGTGCCGGGTGGTAGAGTCGGTGACCGGGTCCGAGCGATCGAGGCCGGCGTCCGCACGCCGTCCGAGACCGCGAGGCGTGAAGGGCAGTGGCGCAATTGGTAGCGCAGCGGTCTCCAAAACCGCAGGTTGCAGGTTCGAGTCCTGTCTGCCCTGCTCCAGTCCGGAGCGGGCCCGGCACCTCCGCACGGAGGTGCCGGGCCCCGCACGGCGACGGCGGGCCGTCAGCACCGCACGGCACGAACGAGTCCACACAGGGAGAGCCGATGTCGCAGACCACCGCCGGCAGGGCGTCGGGCCAGCCCCCGGGACAGGGGGCCGAGGGTCCTCGCGGCATCTTCGGGCGCCTGTTCCTCTTCCTGCGCCAGGTCGTCGGGGAGCTCCGGAAGGTCGTCACCCCCACACGGCGCGAACTGGTCAACTACGTGCTGGTCGTCCTCGTGTTCGTCGCGTTCATGATGGTGCTCATCTCGGTCCTCGACCTCGCGTTCGGGCAGGCCGCCCTGTGGATCTTCGGGCAGGGCGACGCCGCCGCCGGATGATCCGGGCGGCGCACGGACCGGGAACGGCGACCGTGGCCCAGCAGAGCACGACATCCACGAAAGAACAGGGAGATCCAGTGACCGAGCACGAGCTCGAAAACGGCACCGAGGCACCGGCCGAGGTCGACCAGCAGGCCCCGGCGCTGCCGGAGTCCGAGACCTCCGTGCAGGAGGACGACTTCGCCGCCGCCCACGAGCCGGACGAGGCCGCCGCACCGGTCGCCGAGGAGGCGGCTGTCACGGAGGACGGGACTCCCGCCGTGGAGGACGAGGCTCCGGTCGCCGAGGAGGCGGCTGTCGTGGAGGACGAGACCCCCGCCGTGGACCCCGTCGAGGAGTTCAAGTCGAAGCTGCGCCGCCAGGAGGGTGACTGGTACGTCATCCACACCTACGCCGGCTACGAGAACCGCGTGAAGACGAACCTCGAGACCCGCATCCAGTCCCTCAACATGGAGGAGGACATCTTCCAGATCGAGGTCCCCATGGAAGAGGTCGTCGAGATCAAGAACGCCCAGCGCAAGGTCGTGCGCCGCGTGCGGATCCCCGGCTACGTGCTGGTGCGCATGGACCTCACCGACGCCTCCTGGGGCGCCGTGCGGCACACCCCCGGCGTGACCGGCTTCGTGGGCCAGGACGCCTACAACCCCGTCCCCCTGCGCCTCGACGAGGTCTTCGAGATGCTGAACCCGGTCTTCGAGGCCCCGCAGGGCGCGGGCGGCGAGTCCGCCGCCCAGCCGAGCGCGCAGCCGCAGATCGACGTCGACTTCGAGGTCGGGGAGTCCGTCATCGTCAAGGAGGGCCCGTTCGAGACCCTCCCCGCCACGATCTCCGAGATCAAGGTGGAGTCCCAGCAGCTCGTCGTCCTCGTGTCGATCTTCGAGCGCGAGACCCCCGTCACCCTCGGCTTCAACCAGGTCTCCAAGATCTGATCCCGCGGGCGAGACCGCCCGCCCACCGTTCCCGGCCCAGCGGCGCATGCTTCGCCGCCGGGGCCGACCGGCCGCCGCGCCACGGCGGCCACCCGCCGCCGTACGCTCCTGTGCGCCGGTACGTCCAGCAGAAGAAGGACCAGCACATGGCTCCCAAGAAGAAGAAGGTCTCCGGCCTGATCAAGCTGCAGATCCAGGCAGGTGCCGCCAACCCGGCGCCCCCCGTGGGTCCGGCCCTCGGTCAGCACGGCGTCAACATCATGGAATTCTGCAAGGCCTACAACGCGGCCACGGAGTCCCAGCGCGGCAACATCGTCCCCGTGGAGATCACGGTGTACGAGGACCGCTCGTTCACCTTCGTCACGAAGACCCCGCCCGCCGCGCAGCTGATCAAGAAGGCCGCCGGCGTCGCCAAGGGCTCCGGTGTCCCGCACACCCAGAAGGTCGGCAAGCTCACCATGGACCAGGTCCGGGAGATCGCCGAGACCAAGAAGGAAGACCTCAACGCCAACGACATCGACGCCGCCGCGAAGATCATCGCCGGCACCGCCCGCTCGATGGGCATCGAGGTCGAGTGATCAGCCTCGGCTGACACCACCCACCGTTATTGACGTGGCAGGGCCGAGCGCGGTCCGCAGACCACAACTGCACAAGGAGAAGAAGCAGATGGCACAGCGCAGCAAGGCATACAAGGCGGCAGCGGCCAAGATCGACGAGGGCGCGCTCTACAGCCCGGCCGAGGCCGTCGCCCTGGCCAAGGAGATCGACACCGCCAAGACCGACTCCACCGTGGAGGTCGTCCTCCGTCTCGGCGTGGATCCCCGCAAGGCCGACCAGATGGTCCGCGGCACGGTGAACCTGCCGAACGGCACCGGGAAGACCGCCCGCGTCGTCGTCTTCGCGACCGGCGACAAGGCCGCCGCGGCCGAGGAGGCCGGCGCGGACTACGTCGGCTCCGACGACCTGATCGCCCGCATCCAGGGCGGCTGGACCGACTTCGACGCCGCCGTGGCGACCCCGGACATGATGGGCAAGGTCGGGCGCCTGGGCAAGGTGCTCGGTCCCCGCAACCTGATGCCGAACCCGAAGACGGGCACCGTCACCATGGACGTGACCAAGGCCGTCAACGACATCAAGGGCGGCAAGATCGACTTCCGCGTCGACAAGCACTCGAACCTGCACTTCATCGTGGGCAAGACGTCCTTCGAGGTCGAGAAGCTGGCCGAGAACTACGGCGCCGCGCTCGAGGAGATCCTGCGCCTGAAGCCCTCCGCCTCGAAGGGCCGCTACATCACCAAGGCGACCGTCTCGACCACGTTCGGCCCGGGCATCCCGGTCGACCCGAACGCCACCGAGGTCGTCGTCGGCGCCTGACGCCGGACACCGGGGCCCTGGACGGGGCCCCCACGGGTGGGGGCCCGGCCGCTGCGGCCGGGCCCCTCGCCGTTCCACCCCACGCGAACCCGGGGGCACCGCCGCCCTCCGGAAGGGAGTCCCCGTGATCGAGCACCCCCCAGTGCGGATCGAGCAGATGCGCATCCCCGACGAGTTCGACGACGCCGCCCAGGAGCTGCTGGGCCGGGTGGCCGAGCTCGTGCGCCGGTCCCGGCAGCACGTCTGGGGGATCTCCGACCTCACCGGCGACGCCCAGGAGCTGTACCGGGACCTGCTGGACCCCTTCGAGCGGGTCGTCATCCTCCTGGCGTGGGTGGACGGCCGGCTCGCGGGCCGGGCCGAGGTCCGGATGCCGCTGGTCGCCCTCACCGGGTCCGCGCACATCACGGTGGACGTGGACCCCGAGGTCACCTCCCAGGGCACGGGCAGCGAGCTGCTGAGCGCGGCCGAGCAGCTCGCCGTGGGGGAGTCCCGCCGGCACCTGCGGATCCAGACGGAGCACCCCGGCCCCGAGGAGATCCAGGGCGACGGCAGCGTCACCGGGGTCTTCCCGGTGATCACCCCCGGCATGGTCGAGTGGGTCGACGCCGCGGACGGCTCCGGCCGTCTGCCCGTCTCCAACCGGCAGACGCGATTCGCCCTCAGCGCCGGGTACCGGCTCGAGTCCGTCAGCGACTTCGGCGTCCTGGAGGTCCCCCTGCCGCCCGCCCGGACGGAGGCCCTGCTGCGCGAGGTGGCGGCCTCGCCGGCGCCGGAGCCGTACCGGATCCACGTCTGGAGCGGGCCCGCCCCCGAGGACCGGCTCGACGAGTTCGCCGCGCTGCACTCGCGCATGGCCGCCGACTCGTTCCTGCCGCCGGTCGCCGCCGAGTCCGAGCCCTGGGACGCCGAGCGCGTGCGCCGGACCGAGCAGCTGCGCGCCGAGACGGGCAACCTCTCGCTGGTCGCCGTCGCCGAGCACGAGCGCACCGGCCGCCTCGTCGGGATGACCGAGATCGTCCTGACGGGGGACGAGTCGCCGATCGGGATGCAGGACGAGACCGTGGTGCTGCGCGAGCACCGCCGCCGGTGGATCGCCACCCGCCTGAAGCTGGCCAACCTGCAGCAGCTCGAGCGGCTGGCCCCGAGCGTGCGCACCGTGTACTCGTGGAGCCACAGCGGCGACGACCGGATGAGCCGGGTCAACAGCCGCCTGGGCTTCCGGGTCGCAGGGCGCAGCGGCGTGTGGTCCCGCGAGTTCCCGGCGGCCTGAACGGCGCGGGCGGGACCGATTTGGCCGGGGCGGGGGCCTCGGGTACTCTGGGAGGACCAAAGACCGCCGGTCGTGTTCTCCCCTGCCCCGCCTGCTCCGTTCAGGAGCGTGCGGAACCGGGGAGCAGCCGTAAGAGTTCCGCCAGGAACGGCCAGCGCAGGTGAACCAGCACAGTGAGCACGCCCGTGGAGCACGGGAAGTGTCACGGAGCCCCGGGCATCTGCGCGGGGCTTTTTCTGTGCCCGGGACCTTCCGGCAGCGCCCGGCATCGAAGACCGGAAGGAGTACCATGGCGAACCCGGAAAAGGCAGCCGCGGTCGCCGAGTTGAAGGAGCTGTTCTCCAACTCGGGCGCTGCTGTTCTGACTGAGTACCGCGGCCTCACCGTGGCCCAGCTCAAGGAGCTGCGCCGCTCGCTCGGTGAGAACGCCGAATACGCCGTGGTGAAGAACACGCTGACCGCGATCGCGGCCAAGGAGATGGGCATCGACGCGTTCGACGGCCAGCTCGCCGGCCCGAGCGCGATCGCCTTCATCTCGGGTGACCCCGTCGAGGCCGCCAAGAGCCTGCGTGACTTCGCCAAGGCGAACCCGCAGCTCGTCGTCAAGAGCGGTTACCTCGAGGGCAAGGCGCTCAGCGAGGCCGAGATCAAGCAGCTGGCGGACCTCGAGTCCCGTGAGGTCCTGCTGGCCAAGGTCGCCGGCGCGGCCCAGGCGTCGCTGTCCCAGGCCGCCGCGCTGTTCCAGGCCCCGCTGTCCAAGACCGTCCGCACGGCCGAGGCGCTGCGCGCCAAGGTCGAGGAGCAGGACGCCTAGGCAGCACCCGCCGCGAGGCACATTCTCACCACGGAACCAGACCGTCCCGCGCCGATGAACCCGGTCGGGGCACCACATCGAAAAGGAGCCACAACCATGGCCAAGCTCACCACCGACGAACTGATCGACGCGTTCAAGGAGCTCTCCCTCATCGAGCTCTCCGAGTTCGTCAAGGCGTTCGAGGAGACCTTCGACGTCACCGCCGCCGCCCCCGTGGCCGTGGCCGGTGCCGCCGCCCCCGCCGCCGCCGCCGAGGAGGCCGAGGAGCAGACCGAGTTCGACGTCGTCCTCGAGGCCGCCGGCGAGAAGAAGATCCAGGTCATCAAGGAGGTCCGCGCGCTGACCTCCCTCGGCCTCAAGGAGGCCAAGGACCTCGTGGACTCGGCCCCCAAGGCCGTCCTCGAGGGCGCCAACAAGGAGGCCGCGGACAAGGCCAAGGAGGCCCTCGAGGGCGCCGGCGCCACCGTCACCCTCAAGTAAGGTCCCCCAGGACCCGTTCTTCGCGAACGCTCCCACGAGGCCCCGGACGCACGCCGTCCGGGGCCTCGTGCCGTGCCGGGCGGCGTGTGGGACACTGGGTGCACAACACATCGGCCGCCCACGCGCAGCGGGAGAGTCCGACGCCGTCCGCCCCCGGACGGCGGGCGGCGCCGAAGGAGCAAATCCTCCCCGGGAATCTCTCAGGCACCCGTACCGCTGCGATCAGGCCACTCTGAAGAGGTCCTCCCGTCCGCGGCCACCGGCCCCGGGCGGGGGCCACCGACGGTGCAGGCCGGTCCCCGCCCGGGGCCGGTGAAAACTCTCAGGTCAGGCAACAGAGCGGGGAGGTCGGACGGGCCCCACCGGGCCTCGAACACGAGGAGCTGACCTTGTCCTTCCTTCCACGCCACCTCGGGCCGGACGCCGCCGAGACCGCCATCATGCTCGAGACCGTCGGCGCGACCGACCTCGAGGAGCTCGTCTCCCGCGCCGTCCCCACCACCATCGACTCGGACGAGCCCCTGCGGCTGCCCGCCCCGATGACCGAGCACGAGGCCCTCGCGGCCCTGCGCCGGATCGCCGCGAAGAACCGGGTGATGACACAGATGATCGGGCAGGGCTACGCCGAGACGGTCACCCCGCCCGCCCTGCGCCGCAACATCCTCGAGAACCCCTCCTGGTACACCTCCTACACCCCGTACCAGCCGGAGATCTCCCAGGGCCGGCTCGAGGCCCTGCTGACCTTCCAGAACGCCGTGATGGACCTCACGGGCCTGGACGTCGCGAACGCCTCCCTGCTGGACGAGGCCACCGCCGTGGCCGAGGCCGTGCTCATGATGCGGCGCGCCAACCGCAAGGCCACGAGCCGCCGCGTCGTGGTGGACTCCCGGACCCTGCCGCAGACCCTGGCCGTGCTGCGCGGGCGCTGCCAGGCGGTGGGCGTCGAGCTGGTCGTCGCGGACCTCGCCGAGGGCCTGCCCGAGGGCGAGTTCTTCGGCGTGGTCCTGACCCAGGTGGGCGTCGACGGCGACGTCGCCGTCCTGGCCGAGCGCACCGAGCAGGCCCACGCGCAGGGCGCCCTCGTGGCCGTCGCCACCGACCTGCTGGCCCTCACCCTCCTGCGCTCCCCGGGGGAGCAGGGCGCGGACATCGCCGTGGGCTCCGCCCAGCGCTTCGGGGTGCCCCTGTTCTTCGGCGGCCCCCACGCCGCCTTCATGGCCTGCCGCAAGGGCCTGGAGCGCAACCTGCCGGGCCGCCTGGTCGGCGTCTCGGTGGACTCCTCGGGCCGGCCCGCCTACCGCCTGGCGCTGCAGACCCGCGAGCAGCACATCCGCCGCGAGAAGGCCACCTCCAACATCTGCACCGCCCAGGCGCTGCTGGCCATCGTCGCCGGCGCCTACGCCGCCTACCACGGCGCGGACGGGCTGCGCGCCATCGCCGAGCGCGTGCACGGACTCGCCGCGCGGCTGGCCGCCGGGCTCAGCGCCGCCGGCGTGCCCGTGGTGCACGACCGGTTCTTCGACACCGTCCTGGCCGAGGTGCCGGGCCGCGCGGACGCCGTCGTGGCCGCCGCCGCGGAGCGCGGGATCAACGTGCGCCGGGCCGACGCCGACCACGTCTCCGTCTCGGTCGGGGAGCCCCACGACGAGGGCGACGTCGACGCGGTGCTCGCCGCCTTCGGGGCGCACGCCCCCGGGGACGGGGCCGCCGGGCCCGGCTGGGACCTGCCGGGCGCGCTGCTGCGCACCGACTCCTACCTCGCCCACCCGGTGTTCACCCTGCACCGCTCCGAGACCGCGATGATGCGCTGGCTGCGCTCCCTCGCGGACAAGGACCTGGCCCTGGACCGGACCATGATCCCGCTGGGCTCGTGCACCATGAAGCTCAACGCGGCCGCCGAGATGGAGCCCATCAGCTGGCCCGAGTTCGCCTCGATCCACCCGCTGGCGCCCGAGGACCAGACCGCCGGCTACCGGGAGCTCATCGCCCAGCTCGAGTCCTGGCTCACGGAGATCACCGGCTACGCCGCCGTGTCCGTCCAGCCCAACGCCGGGTCCCAGGGGGAGCTCGCCGGCCTGCTGGCGATCCACCGCTACCACCTCTCCCGCGGGGACGACCGGCGCAGGACCATCCTCATCCCGTCCTCGGCCCACGGCACCAACGCGGCGTCCGCGGTGCTCGCGGACCTGAAGGTCGTGGTCGTGGCCACCGCCGAGGACGGCTCCGTGGACCTGGACGACCTCGCCGCGAAGATCGACGCGGTGGGGGACGAGCTCGCGGGCATCATGATCACCTACCCCTCCACGCACGGCGTGTTCGAGGAGCAGGTCACCGCGGTGTGCGCGGCGGTGCACGACGCCGGGGGCCAGGTCTACGTGGACGGCGCCAATCTCAACGCCCTCATGGGCCTCGCCCGGCCCGGGCGCTTCGGCGGGGACGTCTCCCACCTGAACCTGCACAAGACCTTCTGCATCCCGCACGGCGGCGGCGGGCCCGGCGTCGGGCCCGTGGCGGTCGCGGAGCACCTCGTGCCGTTCCTGCCCGGGGACCCCGGCGCCGTGGACGCGGCGGCCGAGTCCTTCCCGGTCTCCCAGTCCCGCTACGGCTCGGCCGGGGTGCTCCCGATCTCCTGGATGTACATCGCCATGACCGGGGCGGAGGGGCTCACCGCGTCCTCGCGCACCGCGATCCTCAACGCGAACTACGTCTCCGCCCGGCTCGCGGACGTCTTCCCGACGCTCTACACCGGTCCCGGCGGCCTCGTGGCCCACGAGTGCATCCTCGACCTGCGCCCCCTCACCAAGGCGTCCGGGGTCACCGCCGAGGACGTGTGCAAGCGGCTGGTCGACTACGGCTTCCACGCCCCCACGCTCGCGTTCCCCGTGGCCGGGACACTCATGGTCGAGCCCACGGAGTCCGAGAACCTCGCCGAGCTCGACCGCTTCGTCGCCGCGATGCGGGCGATCCACGCCGAGATGCAGGCGGTGGCCGACGGGGAGGTCCCGCTCGAGGACTCCGTCCTGCGCCGCGCCCCGCACACCGCGGAGGTGCTCACGGCCGACGGGTGGGACCGCCCCTACCCGCGCTCCCAGGCCGCCTACCCGCTGCCCGAGCTGCGCCTGGCGAAGTACTGGGTGCCCGTGGGCCGGGTCGAGAACGCCGCCGGCGACCGCAACCTGGTCTGCAGCTGCCCGCCGATCGAGGCGTTCGCCGCCGCGGGCGCGACCCAGGACGCGGAGGCGGCCCGATGAGCCCCCGGACGACCCCGCTCGAGGCCGCCCACCGGGAGGCCGGTGCCGTGTTCACCGACTTCGGCGGCTGGCAGATGCCCCTCAAGTACGCCAACGACGTCGCCGAGCACCACGCGGTGCGCCGCGCCGCGGGGGTCTTCGACCTCTCCCACATGGGGGAGATCGCGGTCGAGGGCCCCGCGGCGGCCGCGTTCCTCGACGCGGCGCTCGTCTCCCGGATGAGCGCGCTGGCCCCCGGTCGGGCGAAGTACTCCCTCCTCGTCGACGAGGCCGGCCGTGTGCTCGACGACCTCATCACCTACCGCCTCGCGGAGGACCGCTTCCTCGTGGTGCCCAACGCGGCCAACGGGGAGGTCGTCCTGCGCGCCCTGCAGGAGCGCGCGGACGGCTCCGGCGCCGCGGTCGAGGACCGTACGGAGGCGACCGCCCTCGTGGCGGTCCAGGGTCCCGCCGCGCAGGACACGCTGCTCGCCGCCGGCGTCACCGACCCGGACGCCGTGCGCGGGCTGCGCTACTACGCGTGCGTGCCCACCGAGGTCGCCGGGGTGCCGGCGCTCGTGGCGCGCACCGGGTACACGGGAGAGGACGGCTTCGAGCTCTACACGGCCCCCGCGCACGCGCGCACCGTCTGGGACGCGCTGCTCGCGGCCGGGGAGGAGCACGGGGTCGTCCCCTCCGGGCTCGCCGCCCGGGACTCCCTGCGCCTGGAGGCGGGGATGCCGCTGTACGGCCACGAGCTCGGCCCGGAGACCACGCCGTTCGAGGCCGGGCTGGGCCGGCTCGTGGAGGCGGCGCTGCGGAGCAAGGACGACTTCGTGGGGCGCGCCGCCCTCGAGGCGCAGGCGGCCGAGCCGCCGGCCCGGGTGCTCGTGGGGCTCAAGGGCCTGACCCGCCGCCCGGTGCGCGCCGGCAACACGGTGCTCGCTGGGGAGGAGACGGTCGGCGAGGTCACCAGCGGCGTCCCGTCGCCGACCCTCGGCCACCCGGTGGCGATGGCCCTGCTGCGGCCGGACGCGCTGGAGCCGGGGGTCCCGCTCGAGGCCGACGTGCGGGGCCGCCGCGCCCCGGTCGAGGTCGTCGAGCTGCCCTTCTACCGCCGCGGCTGAGAGGCGGCTGAGACGGAGCACACGAAATTCCTCATCCTACGGCCGGTGGGCGCTCGCGTCCACCGGCCGTGTGGACAGACTCGTCTTTCGCGCCTATGCTGGATATTTGCGTTGTCCCTCATTCTGCGTGCCTTCATATAGCGGTGGGCGCCCCCGGGGAAGCGAACCCAGCAGGTCAGCATGCTGGCCCTCGCACCCGTAGACCCGATCGGGAACTGCGCGATTCAACTGCAGGTCTGTGGAAGGAATCCATCTTGGTCGCCTCGAGCACCGATTCGAACGTAACCGCTAACCGACCGGCCGACGGGAACATCCCGCGCCGCATCTCCTTCGCCAAGATCCATGAACCACTGGACGTGCCGAACCTGCTGGCCCTCCAGACGGACAGCTTCGACCGTCTCGTCGGCAACGAGCGCTGGCAGGCCCGTGTCCAGCAGGCCATCGAGACCGGGGAGCAGGGCATCGCCCGCACCTCCGGGCTCTCCGACATCTTCGAGGAGATCTCCCCGATCGAGGACTTCCAGGGCACCATGTCCCTGTCCTTCTCGGAGCCGGAGTTCTACGACCCGAAGTACACCATGGACGAGTGCAAGGACCGGGACGCCACCTACTCGGCGCCCCTGTACGTCAAGGCCGAGTTCATGAACAACAACACGGGCGAGATCAAGCAGCAGACCGTGTTCATGGGCGACTTCCCGCTGATGACGGAGAAGGGCACGTTCGTCATCAACGGCACCGAGCGTGTCGTGGTGTCCCAGCTCGTCCGCTCCCCGGGCGCCTACTTCGAGCGCGGTCAGGACCGCACCTCGGACAAGGACATCTACTCCGCGAAGATCATCCCCTCGCGCGGTGCCTGGTTCGAGCTCGAGATCGACAAGCGCGACCAGGTGGGCGTGCGCCTCGACCGCAAGCGCAAGCAGTCCGTGACCGTGCTGCTCAAGGCGCTGGGCTGGACCGAGTCCCACATCCTCGAGGAGTTCGGCGAGTTCGACTCGATCCGGGCGACTCTCGAGAAGGACACCGTGGACTCCCGCGAGGACGCGCTGCTGGACATCTACCGCAAGCTGCGCCCGGGGGAGCCGCCCACGGTCGACGCCGCGCAGTCGCTGCTGGACAACATGTACTTCAACTCCAAGCGCTACGACCTGGCCAAGGTGGGTCGCTACAAGATCAACCGGAAGCTGGGCCTGGACAAGGCGTTCGAGGACGAGGACGCCTCGGTGCTCTCGGTCGACGACATCGTCGCGATGATCCGCTACCTCGTGACCCTGCACGCCGGCGGCAGCACCATGAAGGGTGTGCGCAACGGTGAGCCCCGCGAGGTCGTCGTGGACGTCGACGACATCGACCACTTCGGCAACCGCCGCATCCGCGCGGTCGGCGAGCTGATCGAGAACCAGATCCGCACGGGCCTCTCGCGCATGGAGCGCGTGGTGCGCGAGCGCATGACCACCCAGGACGTCGAGGCGATCACCCCGCAGACCCTGATCAACATCCGTCCCGTCGTGGCGGCGATCAAGGAGTTCTTCGGCACCTCGCAGCTGTCGCAGTTCATGGACCAGAACAACCCGCTGGCGGGTCTGACCCACAAGCGGCGCCTGTCCGCGCTCGGCCCCGGCGGTCTCTCCCGCGACCGCGCCGGCATGGAGGTCCGTGACGTCCACCCGTCGCACTACGGCCGCATGTGCCCGATCGAGACCCCTGAGGGCTCGAACATCGGTCTCATCGGCTCGCTGGCGACCTACGGGCGGATCAACCCGTTCGGCTTCATCGAGACCCCGTACCGCAAGGTCGTGGACGGCGTGGTGACCGACGACGTCGAGTACCTCACCGCCGACGACGAGCGCGGCGTCACGATCGCGCAGGCCAACGCCCCGCTGACCACGGACAGCCGGTTCGCCGAGGACGCCGTGCTCGCGCGTGCCGCCGACGGCTCCGGCGAGGCCGTGCTGGTCGACCCGACCGCCGTGCAGTTCATGGACGTGTCCCCGCGCCAGATGGTGTCCGTGGCGACCGCCCTCATCCCGTACCTCGAGCACGACGACGCCAACCGTGCGCTGATGGGCGCCAACATGCAGCGCCAGGCCGTGCCGCTGCTCGAGTCCGAGGCCCCGCTCGTGGGCACCGGCATGGAGCGCTACGCGGCCCAGGACGCCGGCGACTCCGTGCTGGCGCGCAAGGCCGGCGTGGTCGAGGAGGTCTCGGCGAACCTCGTGCGCGTGCTCAACGACGACGGGACGACCACGGTCTACCCGATCAACAAGTTCACCCGCTCGAACCCGGGCAACACCTACAACCAGCGCGTGATCGTCTCCGAGGGCGAGCGCGTCGAGGAGCGCTCGGTCATCGCCGACGGCCCCTCGACGGACCAGGGCGAGCTCGCCCTGGGCAAGAACCTGCTCGTGGCCTACATGTCCTGGGAGGGCCTCAACTACGAGGACGCCATCATCCTCTCCCAGCGCATGGTCTCGGAGGACGTGCTTACCTCGATCCACATCGAGGAGCACGAGATCGACGCCCGCGACACCAAGCTGGGCGCCGAGGAGATCACGCGGGACATCCCCAACGTGTCCGAGGAGGTGCTGTCCGCCCTCGACGAGCGCGGCATCATCCACATCGGCGCGGAGGTCCAGGCCGGCGACATCCTGGTCGGCAAGGTCACGCCCAAGGGCGAGACGGAGCTGACCCCGGAGGAGCGGCTGCTGCGCGCGATCTTCGGCGAGAAGTCCCGCGAGGTCCGCGACACGTCCCTGAAGGTGCCCCACGGCGAGTCCGGCACCGTCATCGGCGTGCGGGTGTTCGACCGCGACGACGAGGACGACGACCTGCCCGCGGGCGTCAACCAGGTGGTCCGGGTGTACGTGGCGCAGAAGCGCAAGATCACGGACGGCGACAAGCTCGCCGGCCGGCACGGCAACAAGGGCGTCATCTCGAAGATCCTGCCGCTGGAGGACATGCCGTTCCTGGAGGACGGCACCCCGGTGGACATCATCCTCAACCCGCTGGGCGTGCCCGGCCGCATGAACCTGGGGCAGGTCCTCGAGGTGCACACCGGCTGGCTGGCGAAGCAGGGCTGGAACATCGAGGGCGACCCGGAGTGGCTGGACCGGCTGCCGAACTTCCCGAAGCAGTCGGGCCCCACGAACGTGGCGACCCCGGTGTTCGACGGCGCGAGCGAGGACGAGATCTTCGAGCTGCTCGACTCCACCAACCCGACCCGCGATGGCGTCCGCCTGATCGACCGGTCCGGCAAGGCGCGGCTGTTCGACGGCCGTTCCGGCGAGCCGTTCCCGGACCCGGTCTCGGTGGGCTACCAGTACATCCTGAAGCTGCACCACCTGGTGGACGACAAGATCCACGCGCGCTCTACCGGCCCGTACTCCATGATCACCCAGCAGCCGCTCGGCGGTAAGGCGCAGTTCGGCGGCCAGCGCTTCGGCGAGATGGAGGTCTGGGCGCTCGAGGCCTACGGCGCCGCCTACACGCTGCAGGAGCTGCTGACGGTCAAGTCCGACGACGTCCACGGGCGTGTGAAGGTCTACGAGGCCATCGTCAAGGGCGAGAACATCCCCGAGCCGGGTGTTCCCGAGTCCTTCAAGGTCCTCATCAAGGAGATGCAGTCGCTGTGCCTGAACGTCGAGGTGCTCTCGGCGGACGGCAACACCATCGAGATGCGCGACTCGGATGACGAGGTCTTCCGGGCGGCCGAGGAACTGGGCATCGATCTCTCTCACTCCGAGCCCAGCTCGGTCGAAGAGGTCTGAGACCCTCCGTTCCACCCCCGACGAGACTTCAACTTTTCTAGAGAAAGAGATAAAGGACCCTCATGTCCAACGAATCTTCACTAGGCCTCATGCGGATCGGTCTTGCGACCGCGGAGGACATCCGGACCTGGTCGTACGGCGAGGTCAAGAAGCCGGAGACCATCAACTACCGCACGCTCAAGCCGGAGAAGGACGGCCTGTTCTGCGAGAAGATCTTCGGTCCCACCCGGGACTGGGAGTGCTACTGCGGCAAGTACAAGCGCGTGCGCTACAAGGGCATCATCTGCGAGCGCTGCGGCGTGGAGGTCACCCGCGCCAAGGTGCGCCGTGAGCGCATGGGTCACATCGAGCTCGCCGCTCCCGTGACGCACATCTGGTACTTCAAGGGCGTCCCCTCGCGGCTGGGCTACCTGCTGGACCTGGCCCCGAAGGACCTCGAGAAGGTCATCTACTTCGCGGCATACATGATCACCTCGGTGGACGAGGACGCCCGGCACGACGACCTGCCCAACCTGCAGGCCGCCGTGGACCGCGAGAAGGCGCAGATGGAGTCCACCCGCGACGCCGACATCGCCGCGATCGCCCGCGACCTCGAGACCGAGCTGGGCCGCGTCGAGGAGGAGGGCGGCAAGGCCGCGGAGAAGCGCAAGCTCCGCGACTCCGCCGACCGCCAGATGGCCAACGTGCGCAAGCGCGCCAACGTGGAGATCGACCGCCTCGAGCAGGTCTGGGACCGGTTCAAGAACCTCAAGGTCAACGACCTCGAGGGCGACGAGGCGCTCTACCGCGTGATGGTGGACCGCTACGGCATGTACTTCGAGGGCTCGATGGGCGCCGAGGCGATCAAGAAGCGCCTGGAGACCTTCGACCTCGAGGCGGAGGCCGAGTCCCTGCGCGAGACCATCGCCACCGGCAAGGGCCAGCGCAAGACCCGCGCCCTGAAGCGGCTGAAGGTCGTCAACGCGTTCCTGACCACGGACAACTCCCCGCTGGGCATGGTCCTGGACGCCGTCCCGGTGATCCCGCCGGAACTGCGCCCCATGGTCCAGCTCGACGGCGGACGCTTCGCCACCTCGGACCTCAACGACCTCTACCGGCGCGTGATCAACCGCAACAACCGCCTCAAGCGGCTGCTGGACCTGGGCGCCCCGGAGATCATCGTCAACAACGAGAAGCGGATGCTCCAGGAGGCCGTGGACTCGCTGTTCGACAACGGCCGCCGCGGCCGCCCGGTCACCGGGCCCGGCAACCGCGCGCTGAAGTCGCTGTCCGACATGCTCAAGGGCAAGCAGGGCCGGTTCCGCCAGAACCTGCTCGGCAAGCGCGTCGACTACTCCGGCCGTTCGGTCATCGTGGTCGGCCCGCAGCTGAAGCTGCACCAGTGCGGCCTGCCCAAGCAGATGGCGCTCGAGCTGTTCAAGCCCTTCGTGATGAAGCGGCTCGTGGACCTCAACCACGCGCAGAACATCAAGTCGGCCAAGCGCATGGTCGAGCGCTACCGCCCCCAGGTGTGGGACGTGCTGGAGGAGGTCATCACCGAGCACCCCGTGCTGCTCAACCGTGCCCCCACCCTGCACCGTCTGGGCATCCAGGCGTTCGAGCCGCAGCTCGTCGAGGGCAAGGCCATCCAGCTCCACCCGCTCGTGTGCGGCGCGTTCAACGCCGACTTCGACGGCGACCAGATGGCCGTGCACCTGCCCCTGTCCCCGGAGGCCCAGGCCGAGGCGCGCATCCTGATGCTGTCCTCGAACAACATCCTGAAGCCCTCGGACGGCAAGCCGATCGCCCTGCCCTCGCAGGACATGATCATCGGCCTCTACCACCTCACCACGGTGCGGGAGGGCGAGACGGGCGAGGGGCGCAGCTTCTCGTCGGTGGCCGAGGCGATCATGGCGCACGACGCCCGTCAGCTGCACCTGAACGCGCTGTGCCGGATCGAGCTGGACCACTTCGTGCCGTTCGAGGGCTGGGAGGCGCCCGAGGGCTGGGAGCCGGGTCAGCCCGTCCTGGTCGAGACCACCCTGGGCCGCGTGCTCTTCAACGACACCCTGCCCGAGGACTACCCCTGGGACGAGGCCGTCGCCGACAAGAAGCACCTGTCCGCGCTGGTCAACGACCTCGCGGAGCGGTACCCGATGGTGACCGTCGCGCACACGCTGGACGAGCTCAAGGACGCCGGTTTCCACTGGGCGGCCCGCTCGGGCGTGACCGTGGCGATCTCCGACATCGCGACCCCGCCGGAGAAGCCCGCCATCATGGAGGGCTACGAGGCGCAGGCCGCGAAGATCCAGGGCCAGTACGACCGCGGTCTGATCGACGACGACGAGCGCCGCTCGGAGCTCATCGACATCTGGACCAAGGCCACGGACGAGGTCGCCCAGGCGATGCAGGCCAACCTCTCGCCGCTGAACACCATCAACCGCATGGTGTCCTCCGGCGCCCGAGGCAACTGGATGCAGGTGCGCCAGATCGCCGGCATCCGCGGGCTCGTGTCCAACCCGAAGGGCGAGATCATGCCCCGCCCGATCAAGTCCTCGTACCGCGAGGGCCTGTCGGTGCTGGAGTACTTCATCGCGACCCACGGTGCCCGCAAGGGTCTGGCCGACACCGCGCTGCGCACGGCGAACTCGGGCTACCTGACCCGTCGTCTCGTGGACGTCTCCCAGGACGTCATCGTGCGGGAGGCGGACTGCATGACGGAGCGCGGCCTGAACCTGCCGATCGCCGACGTGCTGGAGGGCGGCGCCCGCACGCTGCACGAGGACATCGAGAACACGGTGCACGGCCGCGTGCTCGCGGTGGACGTGGTGGACCCGAACGGCGAGATCCTGGCCGAGGCCGGCACGGACCTCTCCGACCCGCTGATCCACGCCCTGTTCGCGGGCGGGGCCGACACGGTGCGCGTGCGCTCCGTGCTGACCTGCGAGTCCGCGGTGGGCGTGTGCGCGGCGTGCTACGGCCGCTCGCTGGCGTCCAACCAGCTCGTGGACATCGGCGAGGCGGTGGGCATCATCGCCGCGCAGTCGATCGGCGAGCCGGGCACGCAGCTCACGATGCGCACCTTCCACACCGGTGGTGTCGCGTCCTCGGACGGTGACATCACCCAGGGTCTGCCCCGTATCCAGGAGCTCTTCGAGGCTCGCACGCCCAAGGGCGTCGCGCCGATCTCGGAGGTCGCCGGGCGCGTGAGCCTCGAGGACACCGAGAAGTCGCTGAAGATCGTCGTGACCCCGGACAACGGGGACGAGGCGATCGGCTACCCGGTGCTGCGCCGCGCGAAGCTGCTGGTCACCGAGGGCGACCACGTCGAGGTCGGCCAGCAGCTGGTCTCCGGTGCGGTCGACCCCAAGGAGGTGCTGCGCATCCGCGGTCCGCGGCAGGCGCAGAAGCACCTCGTGGACGAGGTCCAGCGCGTGTACCGCTCGCAGGGCGTGGGCATCCACGACAAGCACGTCGAGGTCATCGTGCGGCAGATGCTGCGCCGCGTGACGATCATCGAGTCCGGCGAGACGAACCTGCTGCCGGGCGAGCTCGTCGAGAACGTCCGCTTCCTGGAGGCCAACCGGAAGGCCGTGGCCGAGACCGCCCGTCCCGCCGCCGGCCGCCCGGAGCTGATGGGCATCACGAAGGCCTCGCTGGCCACCGACTCGTGGCTGTCGGCCGCGTCCTTCCAGGAGACCACCCGCGTGCTCACGCAGGCGGCCATGGAGGGCAAGTCCGATCCGCTGCTCGGCCTCAAGGAGAACGTGATCATCGGCAAGCTGATCCCGGCCGGCACCGGACTCGCGCGGTACAACAACATCGACGTGGAGCCGACGGACGAGGCGAAGGCCTCCCTGTTCACGGAGCCGGGCTCGTTCTCGGACTTCAGCTACGCGGAGGAGAACTCCTCGCCCGCCGAGTTCCAGGCGATCCCCCTGGAGGACTACGACTTCGGCTCCAACTGAGGTCGGCGTCCCTGGAGGACGTGATCACGCGGTGATCACCACGGCAGCCCCGTCCCGGAGGAACACCTCCGGGGCGGGGCTGCCGCCGTTGCACGGCAGGGCAGAGCCCGGCGCGCTGCCCCGGACCCGGGAAGGACCCTGTCGGCACCATGGCGAACTCACCCACCGGCGAGTCCGTGCTCCAGCGCGCGGACCGCATCCTCGCGGCGTTCACGGCGGAGGAGCCCCGGCTGACGGGGGCGCGGATCGCCGCCCTCGCGGGCCTGCCCCCCGCCACGGCCCACCGGCTGGTGCGGGACATGGCCCGCCGGGGGTGGCTCGACCGGGTCGAGGGCGGGCGCTACATCGTCGGCACCCGGCTGTGGGAGCTGGCGAACCGGTCCTCCCGGGAGCTCGGGCTGGCCCAGGCCGCCCGCCCGTTCATGGGGGACCTCCACGCGGTGCTGCGCCAGCACGTGCAGCTCGGCGTCGTGGAGGGCCGGGAGGTGCTGCTCGTGGAGCGGCTCTCGCACCCGCGGGCCGTGCTGGTCCGTTCGGCCGTGGCGGGCCGCCTGCCCCTGCACCTCTCGGCCACGGGCCTCGTCCTGCTCGCGCACGCTCCCCGGGACGTCCAGGAGGCGTACCTGCAGGGCCCGATCCCGGCCGTCACCGAGTTCTCGCCCACTGACCCGCGGGTGCTCGCGGAGGAGCTCGGGCGCGTCCGGACCGCCGGCCACGCCCTCCAGACGGGCTACCTCGAGCCCGGCACGGCGGGCATCGCCGTCCCGGTGCGCAGCCGCGGCGAGCAGGTCGTGGCAGGGCTGGGCGTGATCACCCCCGCCGGGGACCCGGCCGCGCGGGCCGGGGCCGTCGTCCAGGCCCTGCACACCGCCGCCCACGGCATCCGGCGCACCCTGCGGGACACCGGCCGCTGAGCGCACCCACCACCCCTCCGCGGGCGTCCCGTTGAACGGGAGGAGTGTGGTGGCGCCCACGGGGCGCTGGGACACTGGACACGATTCCCTCCGTCCCACCAGGAGCACGCATGAGCGCAGAGCGCACCGTCGTCCCGACCCAGGTCGGCATCGTCGGCGCCGGACCGGCGGGGCTGATGCTGGCGCACCTCCTCGGCCGGGCCGGGATCGACAGCATCGTGGTGGAGAAGCGCGACAGGGACACCATCCACGCCACCCACCGGGCCGGCATCCTGGAGGCCGCCACGGTGCGGATGCTCACCGAGTCCGGCGTCGACGGAAGGGTGCTCACCGAGGGCCACGAGCACGAGGGCACCGTGCTGCGCTTCCAGGGCGAGAGCCACCGCATCGACTTCCAGGGCCTCGTCGGCCACTCCGTGTGGCTGTACCCCCAGAACGAGGTGTTCCGGGACCTGGCCGCGGCGCGGGAGCGCGACGGCGGGGACGTCCGCTGGTCGGTGCGCGACACCGAGGTGGTGGACCTGACGAGCGACCGGCCGGGCATCCGCTTCACCGACGCCGATGGCGAGGACTTCGAGATCCGCTGCGAGGTCCTCGTGGGCGCCGACGGCTCGCAGGGCGTCTGCCGCCGCTCGATCCCCGAGCACGAGCGCACCGACCACTTCGTCGAGTACCCCTTCGCGTGGTTCGGCATCCTCGCCGAGGCCCCGCCGAGCGCCCCCGAGCTCGTCTACGCCACCTCCGAGCACGGCTTCGCCCTGATCTCCTCGCGCAGCGAGAGCGTGCAGCGCATGTACTTCCAGTGCGACCCGGACGAGGACGTCGACGACTGGGACGACGAGCGGATCTGGGCCGAGCTGCAGCGCCGCGTGGACGGCCCGGACGGCCTGCGGCTGGAGCAGGGCCCGATCTTCGACAGGACCGTGCTGAGGTTCCGCTCCTACGTCTGCGAACCGCTGCGCCACGGCAACCTGTTCCTCGTGGGCGACGCCGGGCACACCGTGCCCCCGACCGGTGCGAAGGGCCTGAACCTGGCCTTCTGCGACGTCCGCGTCCTGGCGCCGGCCCTGGTCGACTTCTTCGGCACCGGCGACGCGTCCGGGCTCGCCGGGTACTCCGCGACCGCCCTCGAGCGGGTGTGGAAGGCGCAGAACTTCTCCTACTGGGCGACCAACCTCCTGCACGCCCAGCCGGGGGAGAACCCCTTCCACCGGAAGCGCCGGCTCGGGGAGCTCAGGGCGATCACCACCTCCGCGCGCGGTGCAGCCTACTTCGCGGAGTCCTACACGGGCTGGCCCGAGGACTGAGCCCCCGCCGCTGGCCGGACGACCCGCCCAAGAGTTCGCATCATGAACACATGTGCGAATGACGTACTCGATGGGCTATCGTCGGAGAGTCCTCCGGCGGGACGAGGGTCCGGTGCGGCAGCCACCCTGCAACAGAGGAGCTGAACCATGGCAGAGGAAGACCGGGACGCGCTCGACGGCGGCTTCGCGCCGGTCGCGTGGAGCAGGGGCGCCGACGACGCGGCGGACACCCAGGCCGACCTCGACCGGGAGATGGCCCGGATCCACGAGGAGTACGAGTCCTCCGGTGCGGTCGAGACGCAGCCGCGCCTGGACTACGCGCCGTACCGCAGCTCGGTCCTGCGCCACCCGACCAAGGACCTGCACCACGCGGACCCGGAGACCATCGAGCTCCACGCCCCCGCCTTCGGCGAGCGGGACGTGCACGCCCTCGAGTCGGACCTGACCGTCCAGTCCGGCGGGGAGCCGATCGGGGAGCGGATCAAGATCCGGGGGCGTGTCCTGGACGGTGACGGCCGCCCGGTGCGCCGTCAGCTCGTGGAGATCTGGCAGGCCAACGCGGCCGGGCGCTACCTGCACCAGCGGGACCAGCACCCGGCGCCGATCGACCCGAACTTCACGGGCGTGGGCCGGTGCCTGACCGGCGAGGACGGCTCCTACGAGTTCGTCACCATCAAGCCCGGCCCGTACCCCTGGAAGAACCACCGCAACGCGTGGCGGCCCGCGCACGTGCACTTCTCCCTGTTCGGCACCGACTTCACCCAGCGGATGATCACCCAGATGTACTTCCCGTCCGACCCGCTGTTCGCCCTCGACCCGATCTTCCGCACGATCGTGGACCCGAAGGCCCGGGAGCGGCTCGTGGCGCGCTACGACCACGAGGTCTCCGAGCACGAGTGGCTGCTCGGCTACAGCTGGGACATCGTGCTCACAGGCTCCCACCGCACCTGGACGGAGGGCGACTCCGATGCCCGATGACTCCTCGACCACCCAGCTCACGGCCACGCCCGGGCAGACCGTGGGGCCGTTCTTCGGCGACGCGTTGCCCTACGAGGGGGGAGAGCTGCTCGTGCCGCTGGCGCACCCGCGGGCGGTGCGCCTGCACGGCGTGGTCACCGACGGCGCTGGCGCCGTCGTCCCCGACGCGCTGCTGGAGATCTGGCAGGCCGACGAGCAGGGCAACGTCCCCACCGCGGACGGCTCCCTCGTGCGCGACGGCTACACCTTCACCGGCTTCGGCCGCGCCGCCGTGGACAACGTGGGGCACTACACGTTCACCACGCTGAATCCGGGCCCGACCGAATCGGGCAAGGCCGCCTTCATCGCCCTGACGCTCTTCGGCCGTGGGGTGACCAACCGGCTGTTCACCCGCGTCTACCTGCCGGAGGACACCCGGGCCCTGGCCGCCGACCCGCTGCTGGCCTCGCTGCCGGAGGACCGGCGCCGCACCCTGATCGCCGAGCGGGAGGCCGACGGCTCCCTGCGCTTCGACGTCCGGCTCCAGGGGGAGGGGGAGACCGTCTTCCTCGCCTACCCCCGCCACGAGACGTGACCCGCCCGTGCGGGGGCCGTGCCCGGCCGGGGCCCCCGCGCGCCGTGCCGGGACCGCGCACCGGGCGACCGCACACCGGTCGTCCGCAGACCCACAGCCCGGACGAGTCCCCAGGAGGATCCGCATGACCGACACCGGACTGCTCGACCCCGGAACCCACCGCGGCGCCGCCGCCACGGACGACACCGCGGTGCTCCAGGCGCTGCTCGACGCCGAGGCCGCCTGGGTCGCCGCCCAGGCCGCGGCCGGTCTCGCCCCGGCGGGCGCCGCCGACGCGGCCCGGGCGGCCGCCCGCGCCGCCGACTACGACGCCGCGGACCTCGCCCGGCGCGCCGAGGGCGGCGGCAACCCGGTGATCCCGCTGCTGGCCGACTACCGCCGCCGCCTGGGCGAGCTGGACCCGGACGCCGTGCGCTTCGTCCACCGCGGGCTCACCAGCCAGGACGTCATGGACACCGCCATGATGCTGCTCGTGCGACGGGCCTGCGCGCCCCTGACCCGGGACCTGCGTGCGACGCAGGACGCGCTGGCCCGCCTGGCCGGTGAGCACCGCGGCACAGTCGTGGTCGCCCGGACCCTCACCCAGCACGCCCTGCCCACCACCTTCGGGCTCAAGGCCGCCGGCTGGCTCGCCGGGCTGCAGGAGCTCGACGAGGACCTCACCGCGCTCGTCCGGCCCCCGCTGTCCTACGGCGGAGCCGCCGGGACCCTCGCCGGGAGCCTCGCCCTCTTCCCCGGTGCTCCCGACGCCGCGGAGCGGGCCCTGGGCCTCGCCCGCGCCTGGGCCGGGCAGCTCGGGCTGGGTCTGCCGCCCCACGTCTGGCACACCACGCGCCGGCCCGTGCTGCGCGCCGCGCAGACCTTCGCGGGCGTCTGCGCGGTGCTGGGCCGGATCGCCAACGACGTGCTGCTGCTCTCCCGGCCCGAGCTGGGCGAGCTGCGCGAGCCGGCCGCCGAGGGCCGGGGCGTGTCCTCGGCCATGCCGCAGAAGCAGAACCCCGTGCTCTCCGTGCTGCTCAAGCGCACCGCGCTGACCGCCCCGCAGCTCGTGGCGCAGGTCCACGTCGCGGCCTCCGCCTTCGTCGACGAGCGCCCGGACGGCGCCTGGCAGGCCGAGTGGCCCGCGCTGCGCGAGCTCGCCCGGCTCGCGGTCGCGGCGTCGTCGCACGCGGCCGAGCTCACGACCGGCCTCGTCGTGGACCCCTCCCGGATGCGCGCCAACCTCGACGCCGCGGGCCCGGCCGTGCTCGCCGAGCGGATCAGTGCCGTGCTCGCCCCGCTGCTGGCGCCCGCTGCCGACGGAGCCACGGGCAAGCAGCAGGTCCAGGCGGTGGTGCGGGAGCACGCCACCGACCCGGCCGGCATGCTCGACGCCCTCGTACGCCTCGGTGCGGGCACCGCCCTGCCCGACGGGAGACCGGTCGACGAGGACGTCGTGGCCGGGCTGCTCGAGCCCGCCGGCTACCTCGGCGCCAACGACCTGCTGATCGACCGCGTGCTCGAGCGCCACCGCCGCGCCGCGGGCGACCGCCCGGGCCCGGTCCGCCCGACCCCAGGAGCACCCGCATGAGCGTTCCCGTCCCGACCCTCGTGGAGTTCACCGGGCGCCCCGCGCCCTCGGCGCACGCGCCCCTGGTCGTGCTCGGCCCCTCCCTGGGCACCTCGGTCAGCTCCCTCTGGTCGGCCGCCGCCCGCGCGCTCGAGGGCGAGCACCGGGTGGTCGGGTGGGACCTGCCCGGCCACGGGGCCTCGGCGCCCACGACCGAGCCGTGCACCATGGCCGAGCCGGCGCAGGGGGCGCTCGAGGCCGTGGACCGGTTGCCGTCCCCGGCCGGGGTCGAACACGAACGACCGTTCTACTACGCGGGCAACTCCGTCGGCCAGCAGCTGCTGCTGGACGCCCCCGGCCGGGTGCGCGCCGCGGTCACCGGCGGCCGCGCCGCCGTGCTCGCGGGGGCTACGCACCTGCTCCCCGCCGAGGCCCCCCAGGAGGTCGCCCGCCTGCCGGCCGGGCACTTCGCCTCCGCCCCGATCCCGTCCGAAGGAGCACGAGCATGAGCAGCGATCCCCGCCGCACCGAGCAGCAGGCCCACGCCGAGGGCATGGCCGTGCGCCGGGCGGTCCTCTCCGACGCCCACGTGGACCGCGCCGAGGCCGGCAAGGACGCGTTCACCGCGGAGTTCCAGGACTTCATCACCCGCTACGCTTGGGGCGAGATCTGGACCCGGCCCGGCCTGGACCGGCGGACCCGCAGCGCGGTAACCCTCACCGCGCTCATCGCCGCCGGGCACTGGGAGGAGTTCGAGATGCACGTGCGCGCCGCACTGGGCAACGGCCTGACGCGCGAGGAGATCCAGGAGATCCTGCTGCAGTCCGCGATCTACCTCTCCGTGCCCTCCGCCGCCAACGCCTTCAAGCACGCCCGGCAGGTCCTCGACGCCCTCGACGCCGAGAACGCCGGCGGGCCCACGCCGCCGACTCCTTGACCTCCCCATCCCGACATCCCGGAACCGACGAGCAACGACGCAGGCAACAAGGCACGTGAGGAACACACCATGACCGAGGCCTATCTCTACGACGCCGTGCGCACCCCCTTCGGGCGCTTCGGCGGCGCCCTGGCCGGCACCCGCCCCGACGACCTGGCGGCCCTCGTGCTCGGCGAACAGGTCCGGCGCGCGCCCGAGCTCGATCCGGCCACGATCGACGAGGTGGTCCTGGGCAACGCCAACGGCGCGGGGGAGGAGAACCGCAACGTGGCGCGGATGGCCACCCTGCTCGCGGGGCTGCCGGTCGACATCCCCGGGACCACCGTCAACCGCCTGTGCGGGTCCTCCCTGGACGCGGCGATCATCGCCTCCCGCCAGATCGACGCGGGCGAGGCCGATGTCGTGCTCGTCGGTGGTGTCGAGTCCATGAGCCGGGCCCCCTGGGTGCTGCCCAAGACGGAGAAGCCCTATCCGGCCGGGGACCTGACCCTGGCCTCCACCACGCTCGGCTGGAGGCT
Source organism: Kocuria sabuli (assembly GCF_040981185.1). NCBI lineage: Bacteria > Bacillati > Actinomycetota > Actinomycetes > Micrococcales > Micrococcaceae > Kocuria > Kocuria sabuli. The sequence goes on along the minus strand of NZ_JAVHZE010000006.1, from coordinate 97,560 downwards.
CGTCAACCCGAGGATGGACTCCGCGTGGACCGTGTCCCTCGGCGAGGCCACCGAACTGCTCGCCGAGAAGCACGGCATCACCCGGGAGCGGATGGACGAGTTCGCGTCCACCTCCCACCAGCGCACCCAGCAGGCGTGGGACGAGGGCTTCTACGACGACCTCACCGTCCGGGTCCCCGGCACCGAGCTGACCCGGGACGAGTCCGTGCGCGCCTCCTCGACCGTGGCGAAGCTCGGCGGGCTGAAGACCGTCTTCCGGAAGGAGAACGGGACCGTGACCGCCGGCAACGCCTCACCGCTCAACGACGGCGCCTCGGCCGCACTGCTGGGCTCCGAGCAGGCCGCCGAGCTCACCGGCCTGCAGCCCCTGGCCCGCATCGCCGGGCGGGGCGCGGCGGCCAACGAGCCGCAGTACTTCGGTTACGCCCCGGTCGAGGCCGCGAACCTCGCCCTGCGGCGGGCCGGCATCACCTGGGACGACGTCGCGGCCGTGGAGCTCAACGAGGCCTTCGCCGCGCAGTCCCTGGCCTGCATCGACGCGTGGGGGATCGACCCGGGCATCGTCAACCGGCACGGCGGGGCCATCGCGATCGGCCACCCGCTGGGCGCCTCCGGCACCCGCGTCCTCGGCACCCTCGCGAAGTCGCTGCAGTCCTCCGGGGCGCGCTGGGGTGTGGCCGCGATCTGCATCGGCGTGGGGCAGGGGCTCGCCGTCGTGCTCGAGAACCAGAACGTCTGAGACCCGCCAGGGACCCGGCGGAACAGAACACCGAGGAGAGGCACACCGCATGCTGCACATCACCGACAGCTGCGCCGAGGCCGTGGCCGGGATCCCGGACGGGGCCACCGTCATGATCGGCGGCTTCGGCGTGGCCGGCCAGCCCGTCGAGCTCATCGACGCGCTGATCGAGACCGGCGCGACCGGCCTGACGGTCGTCAACAACAACGCCGGCAACGGCGACGTCGGGCTGGCCCGGCTCATCCGGCTGGGCCGGGTGGAGAAGATCATCTGCTCCTTCCCGCGCCAGTCCGACTCCTGGCACTTCGACGAGAAGTACCGGGCCGGGCAGATCGAGCTGGAGGTCGTGCCCCAGGGCAACCTGGCCGAGCGGATCCGCGCCGCCGGTGCGGGCATCGGCGGCTTCTTCACCCCCACCGGCTACGGCACCCCGCTGGCCGAGGGCAAGGAGGTCCGGGAGATCGACGGCCGCCACTACGTCCTGGAGCACCCCGTCAGGGCCGACTTCTCCCTCACCAGGGCGCACGTCGCCGACCGGGCGGGCAACCTGGTCTACCGCAGGACCGCGCGCAACTTCGGGCCGATCATGGCCGCCGCGGCCACCACCTCGATCGTGCAGGTCACCCGCCTCGTCGAGCGCGGCGGGCTGGACCCGGAGGTCGTGGTCACCCCCGGCATCTACGTGGACACGGTCGTGCAGGTCGACGCCCCGGCCCACCCCCGAGAGGAGTTCTGAGATGAGCGAGAACACCGGCCTTGAGAACACCGGCGCCGTGCCCATGACGTCCGGGGCCCCGCTGACCCCGGAGGAGCTCGCGCAGGTGGTGGCCCGGGACATCCCCGCCGGGTCCTACGTCAACCTGGGCATCGGCCAGCCGACGCTCGTCGCCAACCACCTCACCGCCGAGGACGACGTCACCCTGCACACCGAGAACGGCATGCTCGGCATGGGTCCCGAGGCCCACGGTGACGAGGTGGACCCCGACCTGATCAACGCGGGCAAGATCCCCGTGGTCGAGACGCCGGGCTGCTCCTACTTCCATCACGCCGACTCGTTCGCCATGATGCGCGGCGGGCACCTCGACTGCTGCGTGCTCGGCGCCTTCCAGGTGGACCAGCAGGGCAACCTCGCCAACTGGCACACCGGCCGGGCGGGCGCCATCCCGGCCGTGGGCGGGGCCATGGACCTGGCCACCGGCGCGAAGCAGACCTTCGTGATGATGTCGTTGCAGACCAGGAACGGACAGTCCAAGCTGGTGGAGCAGTGCACCATGCCGCTCACCGGCGTGGGCTGCGTGTCCCGGATCTACACCGACCAGGCCGTGTTCCTCGTCGAGGCCGACGGGGTGAGCGTGCGCGAGACCTTCGGCACGAGCTTCGAGGAGCTCCGGCGGATCGTCGGCGTCCCGCTGCGGCCCGCCCGCTGAGCGCGGCGCGGCTCCGGGTGCCCGGCGTCCGCCGCGCACCCGACCCAGGCTCCCAGGAGGCCCCCGATGACCGAGCAGGACCAGACCGCCCCCGCGGGGGAGCGGGGCGTGCCCGGGCAGTTCGTGCAGTCCCTCGCACGCGGGCTCCACGTGATCACGGCCTTCGACGACCGCCACCCCCGGATGACCCTCAGCGACGTCGCCCGGCGCACGGACCTGACCCGCGCCACCGCGCGCCGGTTCCTGCTGACGCTCGAGGAGCTCGGCTACGTCCGCACCGACGGGCGCCTGTTCGAGCTCACGCCCAGGGTGCTGCAGCTGGGCTTCTCCTACCTCTCCTCGCTGTCGCTGCCGGCCCTCGCCGGCCCGCACCTCGAGGCGCTGTCCGAGCAGGTCGAGGAGTCCACCTCCGCCTCGGTGCTGGACGGCTCCGACATCGTCTACGTGGCCCGCGTCTCCACGCACCGGATCATGACCGTCGCCATCGCGGTCGGGACCCGCTTCCCGGCCCACGCCACGTCCATGGGCCGCGTCCTGCTCGCCGGGCTCGACGCCGACCAGTGCGCCGAGTACCTGCGCTCGGCACGGCTCGAGCGCCTGACCGAGCACACCCTCACGGACCCCCGTGCCCTCGAGGCCGACCTGCGGCGGGTCCGCGCCCAGGGGTGGGCGCTCGTGGACCAGGAGCTGGAGATCGGCCTGCGCTCCGTCGCCGCCCCCGTGACGGACCGGGCGGGGCGCGTGGTCGCCGCCGTGAACGTCTCCATGCGCGTCGGCATGCCCGGCGCGAGCGCGGGGGACCCCGTGGACGACGTCGTGCCCCCGCTGCTCGAGTGCGCCCGGCGGATCTCCGCGGACCTCGCCGCGACCGGGCGCTGAGCGCCGGTCGGCCCCCGTTTCCCGGGCGGGGTCCGGTCTGATAGGCTGTCGAGGAATTGCACGGTCGTCCGTCGGCGCTCTCAGGCGCCGCCGGGGGCCGCGGAGATCAATGGCAGAACGGACTCGGTCCTCTGGTACGCGGTGTGTACCAAAATGCCATCCTTTTCGTCTGCCCACGTGCCAGCAGCGCGGTAACCGTGGCGCCCGCCCGCCGGGCCCGCACCAGGCGCTGCACCCGTGCCCGGCCCCGGCCGGTCGCGGGGGAGCCGACCATCCAGCGGGCCGCTGTCGCGGCCCGTCCAATCAGGAGACACTGTGCCTACAATCCAGCAGCTGGTCCGCAAGGGCCGGACCCCGAAGGTCGTCAAGACCAAGGCGCCCGCACTCAAGGGCAGCCCCATGAAGCGCGGTGTGTGCACCCGCGTGTACACCACCACCCCCAAGAAGCCGAACTCCGCGCTGCGCAAGGTCGCCCGCGTGAAGCTCAACGGCGGCATCGAGGTCACGGCCTACATCCCCGGTGAGGGCCACAACCTCCAGGAGCACTCCATCGTGCTCGTCCGCGGCGGTCGCGTGAAGGACCTCCCCGGTGTCCGCTACAAGATCGTCCGCGGCGCGCTCGACACCCAGGGTGTCAAGGGCCGCCAGCAGGCCCGTTCCCGCTACGGCGCCAAGAAGGAGAAGAAGTAATGCCTCGTAAAGGTCCCGCTCCCAAGCGCCCGCTCGTCGTCGACCCGGTTTACAGCTCCCCGGTCGTCACGCAGCTGATCAACAAGGTCCTCCAGGACGGCAAGAAGTCCACCGCGGAGCGCATCGTCTACGGCGCCCTCGAGGGCGTCCGCGGCAAGACCGGCGCCGACCCGGTCGCCACCCTGAAGAAGGCCCTGGAGAACGTCAAGCCGGCCCTCGAGGTGAAGTCCCGCCGCGTCGGCGGCGCCACCTACCAGGTGCCCGTGGAGGTCAAGCCGGGCCGTGCCCAGGCGCTGTCCCTGCGCTGGCTCGTCGGCTACTCCAAGATCCGCCGCGAGAACACCATGACGGAGCGTCTGCAGAACGAGATCCTGGACGCGTCCAACGGTCTCGGTGCCGCCGTGAAGCGCCGTGAGGACACCCACAAGATGGCGGAGTCCAACAAGGCCTTCGCCCACTACCGCTGGTAGAATCTTCTTCGGCCTGTCGGCCCCACCCGGGCCGACAGGCCGCCGGCACCATCTCCTGAAGGGAAACACCGTGGCACTTGACGTGCTTACCGACCTCAAGAAGGTCCGCAACATCGGCATCATGGCCCACATCGATGCCGGTAAGACCACCACCACCGAACGCATCCTGTTCTACACCGGTATCTCCCACAAGATCGGCGAGACCCACGATGGTGCCTCCACCATGGACTGGATGGCGCAGGAGCAGGAGCGCGGCATCACGATCACGTCGGCCGCGACGACCTGCTACTGGCACGACAACCAGATCAACATCATCGACACCCCCGGCCACGTGGACTTCACGGTCGAGGTCGAGCGCTCCCTGCGCGTGCTCGACGGCGCCGTCGCGGTCTTCGACGGCAAGGAGGGCGTCGAGCCCCAGTCGGAGACCGTCTGGCGCCAGGCCGACAAGTACGACGTCCCCCGCATCTGCTTCGTCAACAAGATGGACAAGCTGGGCGCCGACTTCTACTTCACCGTCGACACCATCATCAACCGCCTCGGCGCGAAGCCGCTGGTCATGCAGCTGCCGATCGGCGCCGAGTCCGAGTTCACCGGCGTCGTCGACCTGCTCACCATGAAGGCCTTCGTCTGGCCCGGCGACTCCAAGGGCGACGTCTCCCTCGGTGCGAAGTACGAGATCGAGGAGATCCCCGCGGACCTCCAGGAGCGGGCCGAGCAGTACCGCAGCGAGCTGGTCGAGGCCGTCGCCGAGGCCGACGACGACCTCATGGAGAAGTACCTCGGCGGCGAGGAGCTCACCATCGAGGAGCTCAAGGCCGGCATCCGCAAGCTGACCATCAACTCGCAGGCGTACCCCGTCCTGTGCGGCTCGGCGTTCAAGAACCGCGGCGTGCAGCCCATGCTGGACTCGGTCATCGACTACCTGCCGTCCCCGCTGGACGTCCCGAACGTCGAGGGCCACGCGCTCAACGACGAGGAGGAGATCCTCTCCCGCCCGGTCGACTCGACCGCGCCGTTCTCCGCCCTCGCGTTCAAGGTCGCCTCGCACCCCTTCTACGGGCAGCTGACCTACATCCGCGTATACTCCGGCAAGGCCGCCAACGGCGACCAGGTCCTGAACTCGACCAAGGGCAAGAAGGAGCGCATCGGCAAGCTGTTCCAGATGCACTCCAACAAGGAGAACCCGGTCGACACCATCCAGGCCGGCCACATCTACGCCGCCATCGGGCTCAAGGACACCACCACGGGCGACACCCTGTGCGACCTGCAGAACCCGATCGTGCTGGAGTCCATGTCCTTCCCGGCCCCGGTCATCTCGGTGGCCATCGAGCCGAAGACCAAGGGCGACCAGGAGAAGCTCTCCGTCGCGATCCAGAAGCTCTCCGCCGAGGACCCCACGTTCACCGTGTCCCTCAACGAGGAGACCGGCCAGACCGAGATCGGCGGCATGGGCGAACTCCACCTGGACATCCTGGTGGACCGCATGAAGCGCGAGTTCCGGGTCGAGGCCAACGTCGGCAAGCCGCAGGTGGCCTACCGCGAGACGATCAAGAAGTCCGTCGAGAAGATCGACTACACGCACAAGAAGCAGACCGGCGGTTCGGGCCAGTTCGCCAAGGTGCAGATGGCCTTCGAGCCGATCCCGCTGGACGCCGAGGAGCTCTACGAGTTCGACAACAAGGTCACGGGCGGTCGCGTCCCCCGCGAGTACATCCCCTCCGTGGACGCCGGCATCCAGGACGCCATGCGCCTCGGCATCCTCGCCGGCTACCCGGTCGTGGGCGTCAAGGCCACGCTGCTGGACGGCGCGTACCACGACGTCGACTCCTCCGAGATGGCGTTCAAGATCGCCGGCTCCATGGTCTTCAAGGAGGGTGCCCGCAAGGCGCAGCCCGTGCTCCTCGAGCCGCTCATGGCGGTCGAGGTGCGCACCCCCGAGGAGTACATGGGCGAGGTCATCGGCGACCTGAACTCCCGCCGCGGCCAGATCCAGTCCATGGAGGACGTCAGCGGCGTCAAGCTCGTCAGCGCCCTCGTCCCGCTGTCCGAGATGTTCGGCTACATCGGCGACCTGCGGTCCAAGACCCAGGGCCGCGCCGTGTACTCCATGCAGTTCGACAGCTATTCGGAGGTTCCCAAGGCCGTCGCCGAGGAGATCGTCCAGAAGAACCGCGGCGAGTAGGCACCACTCCCTCCGGCCCCGGCCGGGAATTTCATCAATCAAGTACAGCCAAAGTAGACTTGCAGAGGTTTCAGTACTGCTGAGTGCCTCAGCGCCCCCCGGCCCACGCGCGGTGGGGAAGTGCTGAGCAAGTTTCGACAAATGTTCTAGGAGGAACAACCATGGCGAAGGCCAAGTTCGAGCGCACCAAGCCGCACGTCAACATCGGCACCATCGGCCACGTGGACCACGGCAAGACGACGCTCACGGCTGCCATCTCCAAGGTCCTGGCCGACAAGTACCCGGACCTGAACGAGAAGCGCGACTTCGGTGCCATCGACTCCGCCCCGGAGGAGAAGCAGCGCGGCATCACGATCAACATCGCGCACATCGAGTACCAGACGGAGAAGCGTCACTACGCTCACGTGGACGCCCCGGGCCACGCCGACTACGTCAAGAACATGATCACCGGTGCGGCCCAGATGGACGGTGCCATCCTCGTGGTCGCCGCCACCGACGGCCCCATGGCCCAGACCCGCGAGCACGTCCTGCTCGCCCGCCAGGTGGGCGTCCCCTACCTGCTGGTGGCCCTGAACAAGTCCGACATGGTCGACGACGAGGAGCTGCTGGACCTCGTCGAGATGGAGGTGCGCGAGCTCCTCGCCGACCAGGGCTTCGACGGCGACAACGCGCCGGTCGTGCGCGTGTCGGCCCTGAAGGCCCTCGAGGGCGACCCCGAGTGGGTCTCCAAGGTCGAGGAGCTCATGGAGGCCGTGGACGAGAACGTGCCGGACCCCATCCGCGAGATGGACAAGCCGTTCCTCATGCCGATCGAGGACGTCTTCACCATCACCGGTCGCGGCACCGTGGTGACCGGCCGTGCCGAGCGTGGCACGCTGCCGATCAACTCCGAGGTCGAGATCGTCGGCATCCGCCCGGTCCAGAAGACCACCGTCACCGGCATCGAGATGTTCCACAAGCAGATGGACGAGGCCATGGCGGGCGAGAACTGCGGTCTGCTGCTCCGCGGTCTCAAGCGTGACGACGTCGAGCGCGGCCAGGTCGTGTGCAAGCCGGGTTCTATCACCCCGCACACCGACTTCGAGGCGAACGTCTACATCCTCTCCAAGGAGGAGGGCGGCCGTCACAACCCGTTCTACTCGAACTACCGTCCGCAGTTCTACTTCCGCACCACCGACGTCACCGGCGTCATCACGCTGCCCGAGGGCACCGAGATGGTCATGCCGGGCGACAACACCGAGATGACGGTCGCGCTGATCCAGCCGATCGCCATGGAGGAGGGCCTCGGCTTCGCCATCCGCGAGGGTGGCCGCACCGTGGGCTCCGGTCGTGTGACCAAGATCAACCAGTAGTCCCCGGACTGCTCGATCTGCACGGAACCCCCCGTCGCTCGCGTCAGCGGCGGGGGGTTCCGCGCGTCCGGCGGTCCGTGCGGGCCGGCGGACGCGCGTTTGCACCCGGTGCCCATCTCTGGCAGGATGGACGACGTTGTTCAAGCGCCGACGTGTGCTCTCAGCGGTTCGAACCGGCACCTCCCGAGACGTCTTCGGGACCCGAAGCAGAACCGAGGGCCAGCTGCCCGAGACGCTGCCACGCACGGACCACATACAGCCCGCCCCGCAAGACGAATCCGGTGCGCCCTCGTGTTCTGCACGTGGCGACACGCCCGAGTTCGGGGGTCGGAGCTCCAACAGGGTGAGGAACCCGGAACAGTCCGGATTCAGTCTGTGTGGAGGGGCGCCCAGCAGGCGGCGCCATGCACAAGGAGCACATGCTCCGTCACAGGGAAGTACTTGAAGAAAGAGAGTCACGACGCCATGGCGGGACAGAAAATCCGCATCCGGCTGAAGTCTTATGACCACGAGGTCATCGACGTCTCGGCCCGGAAGATCGTTGAGACGGTGACGCGCGCAGGCGCCACGGTGGTCGGCCCCGTGCCGCTGCCGACCGAGAAGAACGTGTACTGCGTCATCCGTTCGCCGCACAAGTACAAGGACAGCCGTGAGCACTTCGAGATGCGCACCCACAAGCGGCTGATCGACATCATCGACCCCACGCCGAAGGCCGTCGACTCGCTCATGCGCCTCGACCTGCCGGCTGACGTGAACATCGAAATCAAGCTGTAAAGAGGATCGCATCCCAATGACTACCACTTTCGAACGCCAGGTGAAGGGCCTGCTGGGCACGAAGCTCGGCATGACCCAGGTCTGGAACGAGAACGGGAAGTTCGTGCCGGTGACCGTCGTCAAGGCGGACTCCAACGTCGTGACCCAGCTGCGCAACCAGGACAGGGACGGCTACTCGGCCGTGCAGATCGGGTTCGGTGCGATCGACCCCCGCAAGGTGACCCAGCCGCTGGCCGGTCACTTCGAGAAGGCCGGGGTCACCCCCCGCCGCCACGTCGTCGAGCTCCGCACCGCGGACGCCGACACCTACGAGCTGGGCCAGGAGCTCTCCGTCGAGCTGTTCGAGGCCGGCCAGAAGGTCGACGTCATCGGCAAGACCAAGGGCAAGGGCACGGCCGGTGTCATGAAGCGGCACGGCTTCTCCGGCGTCGGCGCGTCCCACGGTGCCCACAAGAACCACCGCAAGCCGGGATCCATCGGCGGCGCGTCCTACCCCGCTCGCGTGTTCAAGGGCATGCGCATGGCGGGCCGCATGGGCGCCGTCCGTCACACGACGCAGAACCTTACCGTTCACGCCGTGGACGCCGAGAACTCCCTGCTGCTCATCAAGGGCGCCCTGCCGGGCCCCAAGGGTTCGGTCGTCCTCGTCCGTTCCGCCGTGAAGGGAGCCTGATAGACCATGGCAACTCAGACCGTCAACGTCGAACTGCCCGCTGAGATCTTCGACGTCCAGACCAACGTGCCGCTGCTGCACCAGGTCGTCGTCGCACAGCTGGCCGCCGCCCGCCAGGGCACGCACAAGACCAAGACCCGCGCCGAGGTCTCCGGCGCCGGCCGCAAGCCCTTCAAGCAGAAGGGCACCGGCCGCGCGCGCCAGGGCTCGATCCGCGCCCCGCACATGACCGGTGGCGGCATCGTGCACGGGCCGACCCCGCGCGACTACAGCCAGCGCACCCCCAAGAAGATGAAGGCAGCCGCCCTGCGCGGTGCCCTCTCGGACCGGGCGCGCAACAACCGCATCCACGTCGTGGAGGCCCTCCTCGAGGGCACCGTCCCCAACACCAAGGCCGCCCAGGCGACCCTGCGCGGGCTGAGCGACCGGAAGAACCTGCTGGTCGTGCTCCACCGCAACGACGACGTGGCCGCGCTCTCGGTGCGCAACCTCGACGACGTGCACACCGTCTACGCCGACCAGCTCAACACCTACGACGTGCTGGTCTCCGACGACGTGGTCTTCACCAAGGACGCCTTCGAGTCCTTCGTGGCGGCCGCCGGCAAGAAGAAGCAGGAGGACGCCAAGTGAGCGCGACCACCATCAAGGATCCCCGCGACGTCATCATTGCACCCGTCGTCTCGGAGAAGTCCTACGGGCTCATCGACGAGGGCCGCTACACGTTCTTCGTGGCGCCCGACTCGAACAAGACGGAGATCAAGTACGCCGTGGAGCAGATCTTCAGCGTCCAGGTCGAGTCCGTGAACACCATCAACCGTGCCGGGAAGCGGAAGCGCACGCGCTTCGGCTGGGGCCAGCGCAAGGGCACCAAGCGTGCCGTTGTGACCCTCAAGTCCGGCACCATCGACATCTTCGGCGGTCCGCTCGCCTGAGCGGAGACCACTTTAACGAGGAACTGACACATGGCTATCCGTAAGCACAAGCCGACAACCCCGGGCCGTCGCGGCTCCTCCGTTGCCGACTTCGCAGAAATCACGCGCACGACCCCCGAGAAGTCGCTGGTCCGGCCGCTGCCCAAGAAGGGCGGTCGCAACAACACCGGCCGCATCACCACCCGGCACAAGGGTGGCGGGCACAAGCGCCAGTACCGCGTCATCGACTTCCGTCGTCACGACAAGGACGGCGTCGACGCCAAGGTCGCGCACATCGAGTACGACCCCAACCGCACGGCGCGCATCGCGCTGCTGCACTTCGTGGACGGCTCCAAGCGCTACATCATCGCGCCGAACAAGCTCTCCCAGGGTGACGTCGTCGAGTCGGGCCCCGGCGCCGACATCAAGCCCGGCAACAACCTCCCGCTGCGCAACATCCCCGTCGGCACCGTGATCCACGCCGTCGAGCTGCGTCCGGGCGGCGGCGCCAAGCTCGCCCGCTCCGCCGGCGCGTCCGTGCAGCTCGTGGCGAAGGAGGGCAAGTACGGCCAGCTCCGTCTGCCCTCCGGCGAGATCCGCAACGTCGACGTCCGCTGCCGCGCGACGGTCGGCGAGGTCGGCAACGCCGAGCAGTCGAACATCAACTGGGGCAAGGCCGGCCGCAACCGCTGGAAGGGCGTCCGCCCGACCGTCCGCGGTGTGGTCATGAACCCCGTCGACCACCCGCACGGTGGTGGCGAGGGCAAGACCTCCGGTGGCCGTCACCCGGTCAACCCGAACGGCAAGCCCGAGGGCCGCACCCGCCGCCCCAACAAGGAGAGCGACAAGCTCATCGTCCGCCGTCGTCGCACCGGCAAGAACAAGCGCTAAGGAGCCTGACACATGCCACGCAGCCTGAAGAAGGGCCCTTTCGTCGATCAGCACCTTTTCCTGAAGGTCGCCAAGGAGAACGACAAGGGCACCAAGAACGTCATCAAGACGTGGTCCCGCCGCTCGATGATCATCCCCGACATGCTGGGGCACACGATCGCCGTGCACGACGGCCGCAAGCACACCCCCGTGTTCATCACCGAGTCGATGGTCGGGCACAAGCTCGGCGAGTTCGCTCCCACGCGGACCTTCCGCGGCCATGTGAAGGACGACAAGAAGGGCAAGCGCCGCTGATCCTCCGGGATCGCGCAGCGTGAGCACTTCGAGAAGACGAGAGAAGGAAAGCAATGGAAGCCAAGGCATCTGCGCGCTACATCCGCGTGACGCCTATGAAGGCCCGGCGCGTCGTCAACCTGATTCGTGGCCAACATGCGAATGAGGCTCTGGCGATTCTGAAGTTCGCCCCCCAGGGTGCTTCGGAGCCGGTGTTCAAGGTCCTCCAGTCGGCGGTCGCCAACGCGCGCCAGCTGGCCGACCGCGACGGTCTGGCGTTCAAGGAGGACGAGCTCGTGGTGAGCGAGGCCTTCGTCGACGAGGGTCCGACCATGAAGCGGTTCCGGCCGCGCGCCCAGGGCCGCGCCTACCGCATCAACAAGCGCACGAGCCACATCACCGTGATCGTGGCCAGCCCTGACAGCGAGGAGGTCCGCTAAGTGGGACAGAAGATCAACCCGCACGGGTTCCGGCTGGGCATCACCACCGACCACGTGTCGCACTGGTACGCGGACTCCACCAAGGAGGGCCAGCGGTACAAGGACTACGTCCGTGAGGACGTGAAGATCCGCAAGCTCATGTCCACGGGCATGGAGCGCGCCGGCATCTCCAAGGTCGAGATCGAGCGGACCCGGGACCGCGTGCGCGTGGACATCCACACCGCCCGCCCCGGCATCGTCATCGGCCGCCGCGGCGCCGAGGCGGACCGCATCCGCGGCGAGCTCGAGAAGCTCACGGGCAAGCAGATCCAGCTGAACATCCTCGAGGTCAAGAACCCCGAGGTGGACGCCCAGCTGGTCGCCCAGGGCGTCGCCGAGCAGCTCGCCTCCCGCGTGGCCTTCCGCCGCGCCATGAAGAAGGCCATCCAGTCGGCGCAGCGCGCCGGCGCCAAGGGCATCCGGATCCAGTGCGCCGGCCGCCTGGGCGGCGCCGAGATGAGCCGTTCGGAGTTCTACCGCGAAGGCCGTGTGCCCCTGCACACCCTGCGCGCGAACATCGACTACGGCTTCTTCGAGGCCAAGACCACCTTCGGCCGCATCGGCGTGAAGGTCTGGATCTACAAGGGCGACCTCACCTCGAAGGAACTGGCGGCCCAGCAGGCCGCCGCTCCCTCGCGCGGCCGCGGCGGCGACCGTGATCGCCGCGGCGGTCCGGGCGAGCGTCGCGGAGGCGGCGGCGGCGACCGTCGTCGTCCCGACCGTAACGACCGTGGCGGACGCCGTGAGCGCACGGACTCCGCAGCCTCCCCGGCCCCGGCCGGGGGAGCGACCAACGCAGAGGGTGGTAACTAAATGCTCATCCCACGTCGTGTGAAGTTCCGCAAGCAGCACCACCCGAAGCGTTCGGGTGCTGCCAAGGGCGGCACCACCGTCGCGTTCGGCGAGTGGGGCATCCAGGCGCTCACGCCGGCCTACGTGACGAACCGTCAGATCGAGGCCGCGCGTATCGCCATGACCCGCCACATCAAGCGTGGCGGCAAGGTCTGGATCAACATCTACCCGGACCGTCCCCTGACCAAGAAGCCCGCCGAGACCCGCATGGGTTCCGGCAAGGGCTCGCCCGAGTGGTGGGTCGCGAACGTCAAGCCCGGGCGCGTGATGTTCGAGCTCTCCGGTGTCTCCGAAGAGGTCGCCCGCGAGGCCCTGCGCCTGGCGATCCACAAGCTCCCGATGAAGGCACGCATCGTGCGTCGCGAAGGTGGTGAATGAGAATGGCTGTTGGATCCAAGGATCTGAGCATCGAGAACCTCGCGGCCCTCGACAAGGACTCTCTGGGTGAGGCGCTGCGCAAGGCCAAGGAGGAGCTGTTCAACCTCCGCTTCCAGTCCGCAACCGGTCAGCTCGAGAACAACGGCCGCCTGAAGGCCGTCAAGCGCGACATCGCGCGCATCTACACGGTGCTGCGCGAGCGCGAGCTCGGCATCCGGCCCCAGGCGGGCTCCGCCGAGACCACCGCCGAGACCACCTCCGAGGAGGACGCCAAGTGACCGAGCAGATCAACAACGGGGCCGAGCAGGCTTCCGAGCGCGGCGACCGCAAGAGCCGTCGCGGCTACGTGGTCTCCGACAAGATGGACAAGACCGTCGTCGTCCAGCTGCAGGACAACGTCAAGCACTCGCTGTACGGCAAGGTCATGCGCCGGTCCTCGAAGGTCAAGGCCCACGACGAGCAGAACTCCGCCGGCATCGGCGACCTCGTCCTGATCTCCGAGACCCGTCCGCTGTCCGCCTCCAAGCGGTGGCGGATCGTGGAGATCATCGAGAAGGCGAAGTAGTCCGGCCCGGCTCGACCGAGCCGGCCACTGCTGCGAACGGCCCGTCCCTCCGCGCGAGGGGCGGGCCGTTCGCCCGTTCCCCGGCCGCGCGGGCGGTGGGCCGTCTGTGCTAAGCTGGTGAGCTTGTATGGGCGTTTTCGTCTGCCCGTACGACCCACAGCTCTTCGTGCCAGCGCATAATGACCGCGTGCAGGGCGCCTCCGCGCCGCCTGGTGGCGGGTTCAGATGCTCCTGGCATGGAGGGCTGGGCCCGGTCCGGCGTGCGACGCCGGGGGAGGGCACATCATCCGACAAGCTGTTCCGCAAGGCCCGCACCGTGCTCTCGATCGGTGTTGGAACCGGCGTGACGACAGGAGTAATCAGTGATTCAACAGGAGTCGCGACTGAAGATCGCCGACAACACGGGTGCGAAGGAGATTCTCACCATCCGTGTTCTCGGTGGATCCGGACGCCGCTACGCAGGCATCGGCGACATCATCGTCGCCACCGTCAAGGATGCGATCCCGGGCGGGAACGTGAAGAAGGGCGACGTCGTCAAGGCCGTCATCGTCCGCACCAAGAAGGAGCGCCGTCGTCCGGACGGCTCCTACATCAAGTTCGACGAGAACGCCGCAGTGATTCTGAAGAACGACGGTGACCCCCGTGGTACCCGCATCTTCGGCCCCGTGGGCCGTGAGCTGCGTGACAAGAAGTTCATGAAGATCATCTCGCTGGCCCCGGAGGTGCTCTGACCATGGCGAAGTTCAAGATCAAGACCGGCGACCTGGTGCAGGTCATCTCCGGCAGCAAGGACAACAAGGGCAAGCAGGGCAAGGTCCTGCGCGTGTTCCCGGAGACCTCCCGCGTGCTCGTCGAGGGCGTCAACGTAAACACCCGCCACCGCAAGGCCTCCATGCAGGGCGAAGCCGGCGGCATCGTGAAGGTCGAGGCCCCGATCCACGTGTCCAACGTGGCACTCGTGGACCCGGAGACCAAGAAGCCGACCCGCGTCGGCTACCGCACCGAGACCGTGGAGCGCGACGGGCGCCAGAAGACCGTCCGGATCCGCGTCTCCAAGAGCACCGGCAAGGATCTGTGATGAGCGAAACCACCGAGATCAGCGTGTCCCCGCGCTTCAAGGACAAGTACCAGGAGACCGTCGTCCCCGCGCTGCAGGAGCAGTTCTCGTACGGCAACGTCATGGAGATCCCGCGCGTCGTCAAGGTCGTCGTGAACATGGGCGTCGGTGACGCCGCCAAGGACTCGAAGCTCATCGACGGCGCCGTCCGCGACCTCACCGCGATCACCGGCCAGAAGCCGCTCGTGACCCGGGCGAAGAAGTCCATCGCGCAGTTCAAGCTCCGCGAGGGCATGCCGATCGGCGCGCACACCACGCTGCGCGGCGACCGCATGTGGGAGTTCCTCGACCGCCTGGTGACCCTGGCGCTGCCGCGCATCCGTGACTTCCGCGGTCTGTCCGACCGCCAGTTCGACGGCAACGGCAACTACACCTTCGGCCTGACCGAGCAGTCGATGTTCCACGAGATCGACCAGGACCGGATCGACCGCGTCCGCGGCATGGACATCACGGTGGTCACCACCGCGAAGACCGACGACGAGGGCCGCGCGCTGCTGAAGGCGCTCGGCTTCCCCTTCAAGACCAACTAATCTCGCTACGTTCCAGGTCCGGCCGGGCGCCCACGGGCGCCGCCAGGTGCGGAAACCGGGACGAGGAAGGGCACGTGCCCCCAAAATGACAATGACAGATCCTGTCGCGGACATGCTGACGCGTCTGCGCAACGCCAACTCCGCCCACCACGACTCCGTGAGCATGCCGTACTCGAAGCTCAAGGCTCGCGTGGCGGACATCCTCAAGACCGAGGGCTACATCGCGGACTACCGGGAGGACGCGGCCGAGGTCGGCAAGACCCTGACGCTGTCCCTGAAGTTCGGTCCCAACCGGGAGCGCTCCATCGCGGGCGTCCGGCGGATCTCCAAGCCGGGCCTGCGCGTCTACGCCAAGTCCACCAACCTCCCCAAGGTCCTGGGCGGCCTGGGCATCGCCATCCTGTCCACCTCTTCCGGGCTGCTGACCGACAAGCAGGCCGCGAAGAAGGGCGTGGGCGGCGAAGTCCTCGCGTACGTCTGGTAACCCGGAACAGAAAGGAAGAGAACATGTCACGTATCGGACGTCTCCCCATCTCTGTGCCGGCCGGTGTGGAGATCAAGATCGACGGCAACGTCGTCTCCGTCAAGGGCGCCAAGGGCGAGCTGCAGCACACCGTTGCCAGCCCGATCACCGTCGCGCTCGAGGACAGCACCCTCACCGTCACCCGACCGAACGACGAGCGGGAGTCCCGCTCGCTGCACGGCCTCACCCGCACCCTGATCGCCAACATGATCCAGGGCGTCACCCAGGGCTACACCAAGGGCATCGAGATCGTCGGCACCGGTTACCGCGTGCAGGCGAAGGGCCAGGACCTCGAGTTCGCGCTCGGCTACAGCCACCCGATCACCTTCAAGGCCCCGGAGGGCATCTCGTTCACCGTCGAGGGCGTCAACAAGCTCTCGGTCAACGGCATCGACAAGCAGCAGGTCGGCGAGGTCGCCGCGAAGATCCGCAAGCTGCGCGCCCCCGAGCCCTACAAGGGCAAGGGCGTGCGGTACGCCGGCGAGCAGATCCGCCGCAAGGCCGGAAAGGCTGGTAAGTAACCATGGCTCTGAAGATCAAGGGCAAGTCCAAGGCCGCCGCCCGCGGCCGCCGCCACGTCCGGGTGCGCAAGCACCTGGCCGGCACGGCGGCCCGCCCGCGCCTGGTCGTCAACCGCTCCGCCCGCCACATGTTCGTCCAGGTCGTCGACGACACCAAGGGTGTCACCGTCGCCTCGGCGTCCACCATGGAGGCCGACCTGCGCGGTACCGAGGCGGACAAGACCGCGAAGGCCAAGCGCGTCGGTGAGCTCGTGGCCGAGCGCGCCAAGGCCGCCGGTGTCGAGGCCGTCGTGTTCGACCGCGGCGGCAACAAGTACCACGGTCGCGTGGCGGCTGTCGCCGACGGCGCCCGCGAAGGAGGTCTGGCACTGTGAGCGAGCAGAACAACGAGAAGGAAACTCAGGTGACCGAAGCCAACACTGCCTCCACGGAGGCGACCGGGGCCCAGCAGACCACCGAGTCCAACCGCTCCCAGGACTCCCGCGGCGACCGCGGTGGCCGTGGCGAGCGCGGTGGCCGTGGCGAGCGCGGTGGCCGTGGTGAGCGTGGCGGCCGCGGAGGCCGTGGCGGGCGCGAGGAGGAGAAGGACAAGTTCCTCGAGCGCGTCGTGACCATCAACCGTGTCTCCAAGGTCGTCAAGGGCGGTCGTCGCTTCAGCTTCACCGCCCTCGTCGTCGTCGGTGACGGCAACGGCATGGTCGGTGTCGGCTACGGCAAGGCCAAGGAGGTGCCGGCCGCGATCTCCAAGGGCGTCGAGGAGGCGAAGAAGAACTTCTTCCGCGTCCCGCGCATCGAGGACCGCACCATCCCGCACCGGGTGCAGGGCGAGGCCGCTGCCGGCGTCGTCATGCTCCGCCCGGCGACCCCCGGTACCGGTGTGATCGCCGGTGGCCCGGTCCGTGCCGTGCTCGAGTGCGCCGGCATCCACGACGTGCTGTCGAAGTCCCTCGGCTCGTCGAACCAGATCAACATCGTGCACGCAACGATCGAGGCGCTCCGCCAGCTCGAGGAGCCGGCGGCCGTCGCGGCCCGCCGTGGGCTGCCGATCGACGAGGTCGTCCCCGGTCCGCTGCTGCGCTCGATCCAGAAGGCAGGTGCCTGATGTCCGGCAAGCGTATCCAGCCCGACGGGGCGGAGCTGCGCATCACGCAGATCCGTTCGGTGGTCGGCCAGAAGCAGAACATGCGGGACACCCTGCGGTCCCTCGGCCTCAAGCGGCCGGGCAACGTCGTGGTCCGCAAGGCCGACGGCGTGACCGCGGGCATGGTCAACACCGTCGCCCACCTGGTCAAGGTCGAGGAGGCCAAGTAACCATGGCAGAGAACACTGCTGAGAACACCACTCAGAGCAACGAGAAGGTGCACGCCCTCAAGGTGCACCACCTGCGTCCGGCCCCGGGCGCGAAGACGGCCAAGACCCGCGTGGGTCGCGGTCAGGGCTCCAAGGGCAAGACCGCCGGCCGTGGCACCAAGGGCACCAGTGCCCGGTACCAGGTCAAGGCGGGCTTCGCCGGCGGCCAGCTGCCGCTGCACATGCGCCTGCCCAAGCTGCGCGGGTTCAAGAACCCGTTCCGCGTGGAGTACCAGGTCGTCAACCTCGACAAGCTCTCCGAGCTCTACCCGGAGGGCGGCGAGGTGAGCGTGGAGTCGCTCGTGGCCCGCGGTGCGGTCCGCAAGAACCAGCCCGTCAAGGTCCTGGGCTCCGGCGACATCGCGGTCGCGGTGGACGTGAAGGCGCACGCCTTCTCCGGTTCCGCCGCCGAGAAGATCGCCGCCGCCGGCGGCAGCACCACCGCGCTGTGAGCGCGGGCCGCGGGGCCGGGCACGCCCGGCCCCGCGGCGCACGGACCAGGCCCCGTCCACGCCAGCGTGGGCGGGGCCTGACCCGTTGACGGACCCGTGCCCGCGGCTCGACGCGCCCCGTCGCGGAAGTCCCGGGCGCGACGCGTTCGCTAGACTTGCCGGAGTCGTCCGTGCCCGCCCGCGCGCGGACGGGGACCGCACCCCGGCCCCACCCCACCCCCGCGGCCGGACGCCGGTCGGACCCAGTCTCTAGGAGGACATGTGCTCAGCGCTTTCGGACGGGCGTTGCGAACGCCCGACCTGCGACGCAAGCTGGGGTTCACGCTCGCCCTCATCGTGCTCTACCGTCTGGGCACGTTCATCCCGGCCCCGGGCGTCGACTACGGCAACGTGCAGCAGTGCCTCGCCCTCGGCACCACCACCGGCGGCGTCTACGACATGGTGAACCTCTTCAGCGGCGGCGCCCTGCTGCAGCTGTCGGTCTTCGCGCTCGGCGTCATGCCGTACATCACGGCGAGCATCATCGTGCAGCTGCTGCGCGTGGTCATCCCGCGCTTCCAGGAGCTGCACGAGGAGGGCGCGCAGGGCCAGACCCAGCTCACCCAGTACACCCGCTACCTCACGATCGGGCTGGCGCTGCTCAACGCGACCACGGTCGTCTCCCTGGCCCGCTCGGGCGCCCTGCTGGGCGACTGCCCCCTGCCGATCATCCCCAACGACACGGTGCTGACCATCGTCATCATGATCATCACGATGACCGCGGGCACCGCCATCATCATGTGGCTGGGGGAGCGGATCACGGAGAAGGGCGTGGGCAACGGCATGTCCCTGCTGATCTTCACCTCGATCGCCGCGACCTTCCCCTCCGCCCTGGGCGACATCCTGCGGACCAAGGGCTGGGGGGTGTTCCTCACCGTCCTGGCCGTGGGCCTCGTGGTGATCACCTGCGTGGTCTTCGTGGAGCAGTCCCAGCGCCGGGTGCCCGTGCAGTACGCCAAGCGGATGGTCGGCCGGCGCACGATCGGCGGCACCACCACCTACATCCCGCTCAAGGTCAACATGGCCGGCGTCATCCCCATCATCTTCGCGTCCTCGATGCTGATGCTGCCCGGCATGCTCGCCCAGTTCGGCATGCCCGACGACGGCTCGGACATCCCCGGCTGGGTCAACTGGATCAACACCTACCTCGTCTCCGGCGACCACCCCGTGTACATGGTCATGTACTTCATGATGATCGTGTTCTTCACGTACTTCTACGTGTCGATCACGTTCAACCCGGAGGAGGTCTCCAACAACATGAAGCGCTACGGCGGCTTCATCCCGGGCATCCGGGCGGGCCGTCCCACGGAGAAGTACCTGCAGTACGTGCTGACCCGGATCACCTTCCCCGGGGCCCTGTACCTCGGCATCGTGTCGATGATCCCGCTCGTGGCGCTCGTGCTGGTGAACGCCAACCAGAACTTCCCGTTCGGCGGGCCGTCCCTGCTGATCATGGTGGGCGTGGGTCTCGACACCGTGAAGCAGATCGAGGCGCAGCTGCAGCAGCGCAACTACGAGGGCCTGCTGCGCTGAGCCCGGCCCCCGGGCGCCGGGGGAGCGCCCGGTAGACTGGGCCCGCACCCACCACCGACAGCAAGGAGACCTCATGACCCGCATGCTCATCATCGGCCCCCCGGGCGCAGGCAAGGGGACCCAGGCCGTGCGCATCTCGGAGAAGCTGGGCGTGCCGGCCATCTCCACCGGTGACATCTTCCGGGCCAACATCAAGGGGCAGACGGCCCTGGGCCAGGAGGCCAAGGGCTACATCGACGCCGGCGACCTCGTGCCGGACTCGGTGACCAACCGGATGGTGCGCGACCGCCTGGCCGAGACGGACACCGCCGACGGCTTCCTGCTCGACGGGTACCCGCGCAACGCCGCGCAGGTCGAGGAGCTCGACGCCATCCTCGCGGAGCTGGGCCAGGAGCTCGACGTCGTGCTGAAGCTGACCGCCGACCGCGACGAGCTCGTGCAGCGGCTCCTCGGGCGGGCCCGGAAGGAGGGCCGCACCGACGACACGGAGGACGTCATCCGGCACCGCCTCGACGTCTACGACGCGGAGACCGCCGCCGTCGTGGACCTCTACGACCAGCGCGGGATCGTCCGCGAGGTCGACGGGCTGGGCAGCGTCGACGAGGTCTCCGAGCGGATCATGACGGCGCTGCCCTGACAGGGCCGTCCCCACCACGAACGCCGTGACACCCCCGGACACCCCCGGGGGTCTCACGTTTAACCCACCACCGCCGCGAGCTCCCCGTCCGGGGGAGCGGCTCGGAAGGAAGACCGCATGTTCGGCCGCCGCCGGATCGAGTACAAGACCAACGCCCAGCTGCGCGCCATGCAGCGCGCCGGGGTGGTGACCTCCCGCGCCCTCGACGCCGCCGTGGCGGCCGCCGTGCCCGGGGTGACCACCGCGTCCCTCGACGACGTGTTCCGCTCCGTCCTCGAGGAGCACGGGGCCACCTCCAACTTCCTCGGCTACTACGGCTATCCGGCCACGGTGTGCGTGTCCGTCAACGACGTGGTCGTCCACGGCATCCCGGGGGAGCAGGTGCTGCAGGAGGGGGACATCCTCTCCGTCGACGGCGGCGCGATCGTCGACGGCTGGCACGGCGACTCGGCGCGCACGGTGCTGCTCGGCCGGCCCGACCCCGCGGACGAGGAGCTGTCCGAGATCACCCGCCAGGCCATGTGGCGGGGCATCGCCGCCGCGGCCACCTGCACGCACGTGGGCGACATCGGGGCGGCCGTGGAGGACCACGTGCGGTCGGTCTCCGGGCACCGGTTCGGGATCCTCGAGGAGTACGTGGGCCACGGCATCGGCTCGAAGATGCACATGGCGCCCGACGTCCTGAACTTCCGCAGCACCGACCGCGGCCCCCGGCTGCGCGCCGGGATGGCCCTGGCCATCGAGCCCATGCTCGTGCGCGGAGGGATCGGCACCCGGGTGCTCGACGACGACTGGACCGTGGTCACCACCGACGGGGGCCGCTCCAGCCAGTGGGAGCACTCCGTGGCGCTGCACGCCGAGGGCCTGTGGGTGCTCACGGCCGAGGACGGCGGGGCCTCCGAGCTCGCGCCCCTCGGCGTCACTCCCGTCCCGATCCCGGAGGACCGCCCGTGAACCGGCAGACCGACCCCGACCCGCGACCCCGTGAGGAGGCCCCCGTGGCCCAGGCACCGCAGGAGAACGCCCCGACCAGCACATCGACCCGCACCCCCGTCGAGCTCACCGTCCGCCCGAAGCCGGGGCAGCTGACCTTCACGGCCCCGCGCCGCGGCAAGCCGCCGAAGCACCTCGCCGACTTCGACCTCGCCGGCCGCCGCGAGTTCCTCGCGGAGCTCGGGCACAAGCCCTTCCGTGCGGGGCAGCTCTCCCGGCACTACTTCGACCGGCTCGCCTCGGCCCCCGAGGACATGACCGACCTGCCCGCCGCGGGGCGGGAGGAGCTGGTGGCGCAGGCCCTCCCCACCCTGCTCACCTCCGTGCGCACCCTCGAGGCCGACCAGGGCGCGACGGTCAAGAGCGTGCACCGGCTCTTCGACGGCGCGATGGTCGAGTCGGTGCTGATGCGCTACACCAACCGGGTGACCATGTGCATCTCCTCGCAGGCGGGGTGCGGGATGAACTGCCCCTTCTGCGCCACCGGGCAGGCCGGGCTGACCCGCAACCTGTCGACCGCGGAGATGGTGGAGCAGGTGGTCCAGGGCGCCCGGCTGCTGCGCGGGGGCCGGGTGGGCGCGGCCGAGCAGGAACCGCTGCGGGTCTCCAACATCGTGTTCATGGGCATGGGGGAGGCGCTGGCCAACTACAAGGCCACGCTGGGGGCCGTGCACCGGCTGGTCGACCCCTCGCCCGAGGGCCTGGGCATCTCCGCGCGCGGCATCACCATGTCCACCGTGGGCCTGGTGCCCGGGATCCGGAAGTTCACCCGGGAGAAGCTGCCCGTGACCCTGGCCCTGTCCCTGCACGCCCCGGACGACGAGCTGCGCGACGACCTGATCCCCATCAACACCCGGTGGAAGGTCGACGAGGCGCTCGACGCCGCCCGCGAGTACTACGACGTCACCGGCCGGCGGGTGTCCATCGAGTACGCCCTGATCCGCGACATCAACGACCAGGGCTGGCGCGCGGACCTGCTGGGGGAGAAGCTCAACGCCCGCGGTGCCGGCTGGGTGCACGTCAACCCCATCCCGCTCAACCCGACCCCCGGTTCCAAGTGGACCGCGTCCCGGCCGGGTGTGGAGCAGAACTTCGTGGAGCGACTGCGCGCCCACGGCATCCCCACGACCGTGCGCGACACCCGCGGCTCCGACATCGACGGGGCCTGCGGGCAGCTCGCCGCCGTGGTCTGAGGACCGTCGACCGGCGCCGTCGGGCACCCGCCCCGAGGGGGCGTCCCCCGCGTTGCGGGAGACGCCCCCGATCACGTAGAGTGTTCTGTTGGTTGTCTGTGCTCTAGCGATTCCGCACTCATCGGACCACGCCGACCCTCACCGTGCACCACGAACGGTGATGGTGCACGCGTACAGGTCCGCAGCGGCGTTTAACGACGATGTACACCCGAAACCCTGCCCGCCGCCCCGGCGGAGGGCACCAGAAGTTAGCGGAGGATATGGCCAAGAAAGACGGAGTCATCGAGATCGAAGGCACTGTGGTCGAGGCTCTGCCCAACGCGATGTTCCGCGTTGAGCTGAACAACGGTCACCTTGTTCTCGCCCACATCTCCGGCAAGATGCGTCAGCACTACATCCGGATCCTCCCCGAGGACCGCGTGGTGGTGGAGCTGAGCCCGTACGACCTCACCCGCGGTCGTATCGTCTACCGCTACAAGTAGGACCGGCGGCCGTCCGGGCCGCACCCCACTCGAGAGAACGACGCGAAGGAATGCGATGAAGGTCCAACCGAGCGTGAAGCCGATCTGCGACAAGTGCAAGGTGATCCGCCGCAACGGGCGGGTCATGGTGATCTGCGAGAACCCGCGCCACAAACAGCGTCAGGGCTGACCAGCCCCGACCACCCACGCAAGTGGATCCACTCAGGCACCGCTCCCGACCGGAGAGATCCAGGCGGGTGCCCCCGGCACAGAGGCCGGGGACCGGCGGACGGACATGACGTCACCGACCGGACAGCGATGCTCCAGACCTCTGGAACACCACAAGGAGAACCGCCGATATGGCTCGTCTCGCAGGCGTCGACCTTCCCCGTGAGAAGCGGCTGGAAGTCGCACTCACCTACATCTACGGCGTGGGTCGCACCCGCGCGCTCGCCACCCTCGGTGCCACCGGCATCTCGGGCGACCTGCGCGTGCGCGAACTCACCGATGCCCAGCTCGTGGAGCTGCGCGACTACATCGAGGACAACTACAAGGTTGAGGGTGACCTCCGCCGCGAGGTGGCCGCCGACATCCGCCGCAAGGTCGAGATCGGCAGCTACCAGGGCATCCGGCACCGCCGCGGCCTGCCGGTGCACGGTCAGCGCACCAAGACCAACGCCCGCACCCGCAAGGGCCCGAAGCGCACGGTCGCCGGCAAGAAGAAGTAGCCCGTTGCCGCTCGCGCGCCAGGACCCCACGGTCCCCCGAGCGGCCCACCACCACTCTTCACTGCTCTTCCTGAAAACTTTGTAGGAGAATTCCATGCCCCCGAAGACTCGCGCAGCGGCTTCCCGCAAGCCTCGCCGCAAGGACAAGAAGAACGTCACCCAGGGCCACGCCCACATCAAGTCGACGTTCAACAACACCATCGTCACCATCACCGACCCCAACGGCGCCGTCCTCTCCTGGTCCTCCGCCGGGGAGATGGGGTTCAAGGGCTCTCGCAAGTCCACCCCGTTCGCCGCCCAGATGGCCGCCGAGGCCGCCGCCAAGCGCGCGCAGGAGCACGGCGTGCGCAAGGTCGACGTGTTCGTCAAGGGCCCGGGCTCCGGGCGCGAGACCGCCATCCGCTCCCTGCAGGCCACCGGCCTCGAGGTCGGCTCCATCTCGGACGTCACCCCGAGCGCGCACAACGGTTGCCGCCCGCCGAAGCGCCGCCGCGTCTGATGCGAGCGTGCCCACCGGGACCCCTCCACGGGGCCCGGTGGGCACGCCCACTCCGGACCGGGCACCGGTCCGCACCCATCAACTGTTTTCCACCATTTGCGCGCGTCATATAGCGGATGCCC
Source organism: Kocuria sabuli (assembly GCF_040981185.1). NCBI lineage: Bacteria > Bacillati > Actinomycetota > Actinomycetes > Micrococcales > Micrococcaceae > Kocuria > Kocuria sabuli. The sequence goes on along the minus strand of NZ_JAVHZE010000006.1, from coordinate 73,324 downwards.
GCTGAAAGGAAACATCAGTGCTCATCGCACAGCGCCCCACCCTCTCCGAAGAGGTCGTGGCCGACAACCGGTCCCGCTTCGTGATCGAACCGCTCGAGCCCGGCTTCGGCTACACCCTCGGCAACTCCCTCCGCCGCACGCTCCTCTCCTCGATCCCCGGTGCTGCCGTGACCAGCATCCGGCTCGACGGGGTGCTCCACGAGTTCTCCACCGTGGAGGGCGTGAAGGAGGACGTCACCGAGATCATCCTCAACGTCAAGAAGCTCGCCGTGTCCTCGGAGCAGGACGAGCCCGTCGTCGCCTACCTGCGCAAGCAGGGCCCGGGCGTCGTGACCGCCGCGGACATCACGGCTCCGGCCGGTGTGGAGATCCACAACCCGGACCTGCACATCGCCACGCTCAACGCGAAGGGCCAGCTCGAGCTCGAGCTGACCATCGAGCGCGGCCGCGGGTACGTCTCCGCCGCCCAGAACAAGGCGGGGGACGCGGAGATCGGCCGCATCCCGGTCGACTCGATCTACTCGCCGGTGCTCAAGGTGACCTTTCGCGTGGAGGCCACCCGCGTGGAGCAGCGCACCGACTTCGACAAGCTGGTCATCGACGTGGAGACCAAGGAGGCCATCACCCCGCGTGACGCCGTGGCCTCCGCCGGCACCACCCTGGTCGAGCTGTTCGGCCTGGCCCGGGAGCTCAACACGGCCGCCGAGGGCATCGAGATCGGCCCCTCGCCGACCGACGCCGCGATGGCCGCCGACATGGCGCTGCCCATCGAGGACCTCGAGCTCACCGTGCGGTCCTACAACTGCCTCAAGCGCGAGGGCATCCACTCCGTGGGCGAGCTCGTCGGCCGGTCCGAGGCGGACCTGATGGACATCCGCAACTTCGGCGCGAAGTCGATCGACGAGGTCAAGGCCAAGCTCGTCGACCTCGGCCTGTCCCTCAAGGACTCGCCTCCCGGTTTCGACCTCGCCGCTCGCGCCGCCGCGATCGACGACGAGAACCCGTTCGACGACGACGACCACTAGTCCTTCCCGCTGAAGTCCCACCGGCCGCCCGGCACGGACGGGACGAATTTCCAGGAGATCAACAACCATGCCTACTCCCACCAAGGGACCCCGCCTCGGAGGCGGCCCCGCCCACGAGCGCCTGATGCTGGCGAACCTGTCCCAGCAGCTGTTCGAGCACAAGCGCATCACCACCACCGTGACCAAGGCGAAGCGGATGCGTCCCTACGCCGAGCGGCTGATCACCTTCGCCAAGCGCGGTGACCTGGCGGCCCGTCGGCGCGTGCTGGCCCAGCTGACGGACAAGTCCGTGGTGCACGAGCTGTTCACCACCATCGCCTCGGCGATGGAGGACCGCAACGGCGGCTACACCCGCATCACCAAGATCGGCAACCGCAAGGGCGACAACGCCCCCATGGCCGTCATCGAGCTCGTGATGGAGCCCGTCGCGACCAAGGCCACCGTGGCCGAGGCCGAGCGCGCCACCGCGAAGGCCGCCCCGGCCCCCGCCGCCCCGGTCGACACCCCGGCGGACAGCACCGCCGCCGAGGTCGCCGCCGAGGAGATCCCCGCCGAGGAGCAGGCCCCCGAGGTCGGCTCCGAGCAGGCCGCCGAGGTCGCCGCCGAGAACGCCGAGGCCGAGTTCCCCGGTTCGCACGCTCCCCTGGAGTCGGGCGAGACCCCCGAGGGCTTCGAGATCAAGGGCAACCGGAACTCGATGAAGTACCACGTGCCCGGTTCGCGCTGGTACGCGGGCACCACCGCCGAGATCTGGTTCGACTCCCCGGCGAACGCCGAGGCCGCCGGCTTCCAGCCGGCCGGTGGCTCCGCCGCGCAGAAGCTGCGCTGACCGGCAGCCGTCCGGACGAACACCGTGCACGCCGCCGGGGACCTGGTCCCCGGCGGCGTTGCCGTGCCCGGCCCCGCCGGCCCTTCCCCGAACCCGAACCCGAACCCGAACCCGAACCCGAACAGGAGCCTCCCATGACCGCGCCCGAGCCCGCCGTGCGCGTGCGGATCGACCTGGCCTACGACGGAGCGCCGTTCTCCGGGTGGGCCCGCCAACCGGGCCTGCCGACCGTCCAGGGGTCCCTGGAGGAGGCCCTCGCGGTGCTGGTGCGCCGCGACGTGCGGGTCGTGGTGGCCGGCCGCACCGACACCGGCGTCCACGCACGCGGCCAGGTCGTGCACCTGGACCTCGCACCGGAGGAGTGGCGCGGGCTCGCCCGCGGCCGGGAGGAGGACCCGGGGGCGTCGCTCGGGCGGCGCCTCACCGGGGCGCTGGCGCACGTGCTGGGCGGGGGGCGCCGCGCGCAGGGCCTGCCCGAGTGCCCGGGGGCGATCGTCGTGCACCGGGCCGGTGCCGCGCCGGCGGGCTTCGACGCCCGGTTCTCCGCCGTCTCCCGCCGCTACAGCTACCGGATCGACGACGGCGCCGGGGGCCGCGACCCGCTGACCCGGCACCTGACCTGGTGGACGAAGGACGTGCTGGACGCCGGGGTCATGGCCGAGGCCGTCCAGGAGCTGGTGGGCCTGCACGACTTCCTCTCCTTCTGCCGTCCCCGCGAGGGCGCCACCACGGTGCGGAAGGTCCTGGACGTCTCCGTGGAGCGCGACCGGAACGGGCTCGTGGTGCTCGGCATCGAGGCGGACGCGTTCTGCCACCACATGGTCCGCTCCGTCGTGGGCGCCGCGGCGCGCGTGGGGGCCGGGCGCGAGGACGGCGACTGGCTCGGGCGCCGCCTGGCGGAGCGGGTCCGCGACGCCCGGGTGCTCATGGCCCCGCCGCACGGTCTCGTCCTGGAGCAGGTCCGCTACCCCGGCGACACCGCACTGGGGGAGCGGGCGCAGCGCACGCGGGCCCTGCGGGACCCGGTGCACCGGGATTGACCGGCGCATCCTCCGGGTGTATGCCCGGAGTGGTCTTTGGCCGCCCGATCCGGTAACGTGGGGTGCTGTTGTGCGTGTCCCGCCTCGGTTCACGTGTACCCGGATCCGCCGTCCCGTTGCAGGACACATGGCGCTCCGGTGCACCGGGGTCTCGGGCACCGGATGCAGCTCGGTCCTCACCCGAGCCCCGGAAGGCACACCGAGAAACGGCGTGATCCCAACTAGCGCCACCGAGAGAACCCGAACGAAGGCAAACTAACGTGCGTACGTACACCCCGAAGCCCGGTGACATTCAGCGCCAGTGGCACGTCATCGATGCCACCGACGTCGTCCTGGGTCGTCTTGCCAGCCAGACCGCAACGCTGCTGCGCGGAAAGCACAAGCCGACCTTTGCTCCCCACGTGGACGCCGGTGATTTCGTCATCATCATCAACGCCGAGAAGGTGGCCCTGACCGGCTCCAAGCTCGAGAAGAAGCGGGCCTACCGCCACTCCGGCTACCCGGGCGGGCTGAAGTCCACCTCCTACGCCGAGCTGCTGGAGAAGAACCCGGTCCGCGCCGTGGAGAAGGCCATCCGTGGCATGCTCCCGAAGAACAAGCTGGCCGCCCAGCAGATGTCCAAGCTCAAGGTCTACGCCGGCCCGGAGCACCCGCACGGTGCCCAGCAGCCGCAGACCTTCGAGTTCACCCAGGTCGCCCAGTAATCGGGCCTACGACAGAAACTAGCGAGGAGAATCGTGGCTCAGAATACTGAAGAGCAGAACACCGTGGACGGCGAGGAGCAGCTGAACAGCTACACCTCCGAGTCCGCCCCCGCCGCGGAGACCGCCGTCGCCGTCGAGCGCCCGGCCCTGACCGTCTCCGGCCAGGCCGTCGGCCGCCGCAAGGAGGCCGTCGCCCGCGTGCGCGTCGTTCCCGGCTCCGGCCAGTGGACCATCAACGGCCGCACCCTGGAGAACTACTTCCCGAACAAGCTGCACCAGCAGGAGGTCAACGACCCCTTCCGGCTGCTGGAGCTCGAGGGCGCCTACGACGTCATCGCCCGCATCCACGGCGGTGGCGCCTCCGGCCAGGCCGGCGCGCTGCGCCACGGCGTGGCCCGTGCCCTGAACGAGATCGACCTCGAGAACAACCGGGCCACCCTCAAGAAGGCCGGCTTCCTCACCCGTGACCCCCGTGTCATCGAGCGCAAGAAGGCCGGTCTCAAGAAGGCCCGCAAGGCCCCGCAGTACTCCAAGCGCTGATCGTCGGGCCCACCGGCCCGCACGCCCAGCCCCACGGACCCCGTCCGCTCCGGTGCACACCGGCCGCGGACGGGGTCCGTGCGTTTGCGCCCGCCTTCCGACGTGCACGGCGACGGGAACGTAGTATGAGGTCGATGTCTAGATTATTCGGAACGGACGGCGTGCGCGGACTCGCGAACGACCTCCTCACAGCCAACATGACCCTGGACCTGGCCCAGGCGGCCGCCATCGTGCTGGGCCACGGCCACGCCCCCGAGGGACGGCGTCCCACCGCGGTCGTCGCCCGGGACGGGCGCGCGAGCGGCGAGTTCATCGGCGCGGCCGTCTCCGCCGGCCTCGCCGGCTCGGGCGTGGACGTCCACGACGCCGGGGTCCTGCCCACGCCCGCACTGGCCTACCTCGTCGCGGACCTGGACGCCGACTTCGGGGTGATGATCTCCGCCTCGCACAACGCGGCCCCGGACAACGGGATCAAGTTCCTGGCCCACGGCGGGAGGAAGCTGCCGGACCGCGTGGAGGACGAGATCCAGCAGGTCTTCGAAGCCGGCCGGTTCCGGCGCCCCACCGGCGCCGAGGTGGGCCGGATCAGCTTCCTGGCCGACGCGGAGGACCGCTACGTCCTGCACCTGGTGGGGGCGATCCCGCGGCGGCTGGACGGGATGAGCGTCGTCCTGGACTGCGCCAACGGCGCGGCCAGCGGGGTCTCCCCGGACGCCTTCCGGGACGCGGGCGCCACCGTGCACGTCATCGGGGCCGAGCCCGACGGGCTCAACATCAACGACGGCTGCGGCTCCACCCACCTGGACCCGCTCCGCCGGGCCGTCGTCGAGGTCGGGGCCGATCTCGGGATCGCCCACGACGGCGACGCCGACCGCTGCCTCGCCGTCGACGCCTCCGGCCAGGAGGTGGACGGCGACCAGATCATGGCGATCATCGCGCTGGCCATGAAGGAGGCCGGCCGGCTCGTCGACGACACGCTGGTGGCCACCGTGATGAGCAACCTCGGGCTCAAGCTCGCCCTGCGCGAGGCGGGCATCGACGTGCGCGAGACCGCGGTGGGGGACCGCTACGTCCTCGAGACGATGACCGAGCACGGCTACAACCTGGGCGGGGAGCAGTCCGGCCACGTGATCATGTCCGACTACGCCACCACGGGGGACGGCCTGCTGACCGGGCTCATGCTGGCCTCGCGCGTGGCGCAGACCGGCGTGCCGCTGGCCGAGCTCGCCCGGGTCATGACCCGCCTGCCCCAGGTGCTGCTCAACGTCCGCGGCGTGGACCGCACCGCGGTGGGGTCCAACCCCGCCGTCCGCTCGGCCGTCGCGGAGGTCGAGCAGCGCCTCGGCGAGACCGGCCGGGTGCTGCTGCGCCCCTCGGGGACCGAGCCCGTGGTCCGCGTCATGGTGGAGGCGGCCTCCCTGGAGTCCGCCGAGGCCGAGACGCAGTACCTCGCCTCGGTCGTGGAGCGCGAGCTCGCCCTGACCGTCTGAGCCTCCCGGCCCGGACCGGGCCGGCACCGCCGGAGGCGCACACCGTGGTGCGGGCCTCCGGCGTTCCCCCGTCCGGGGCCAGGCGCGGCCTCGCGCGGCGCGGCACGGACGTCCGCCGGCAGCCGGACCTGCACGTCGGCGCCCTCCCGGCGGAAATCGGTGAGCTTCTCCGCCGGCTCACCGCAGGCTGCGCGCCGGTGCGGCCCGGCAGCTCCCCGGCGGCCGCTCCGTGGCCGGGGCCCGGATCAGCGCGGGGCTGGGGTTCCGTAGTCGGGGGCCGGGCCCAGCCCGGAGAACTCCTCCAGGGTCGCGGCGCCCGAGCGCACGAACTCCTGCGCGCGCCCGGGACCGAGGTAGCGCAGGTGCCACGGCTCGTACCAGTAGCCGGTGGTGGCCTCCTCGCCCCACGGATAGCGCACGACGAAGCCGTGCTCGGGCCCGTGCTCGGCCACCCACGCGGCGGCGGACGTCCCGGCGAAGCACACCTGCAGGTCGCACCCGCCGCCCTCGCCGACGTCCACGGCCAGACCCGTCTGGTGCTCCGAGTGGCCCGGCCGGGCGGAGACGGCGTCCGCGGCCCCGGCGCCCTTCTGCGCGACCCACCCGGCATAGGTCTGCGACTGCTCCGCCCAGGAGCGGTAGCCCGACACGATCCGGATCGGCACGCCGTCCGCCCGGGCCGCCGCGAGCATCCCGCGGGCGGCCGCTGCGGCCTCGGGCCGCAGCCGGTGCCCCTCGACGTCCTCGAGGACCGGCGGGGCCCAGTGCGGCGGGGAGAGGGGCCGGCGCTTGTTGACCACGACGGCCAGGGAGGCGGGATCGTCCAGGTCCGGCGGGCGGGACGGGGCGGGTCCGTCCGCGGGCGCCGTCGGAGCCGTGCCGCCGGCGGGCGGATCGCCGGCGGCTGCGGCGCCGGAGGGTGCAGCGCCGGACGACGGGGTCCCGGACGGCGCGGTGCCGGAGGGGACGGTGGAAGGGCTCTCCCGGGCCGGGTCGGGCGGGGCGGAGCCCGGCCCGGAGCCCGGCGCGCACCCGCCGAGCAGCACGGCGACGACGAGCAGGAGCGCGCTGCGCCGGGGGGCGTCCATCAGTTCTTGCGCAGCAGCACGCGTCGGATCGAGTGGTCGGACTCCTTGGAGAGGATCAGCCGGGCGCGGCCGCGGGTCGGCTGCACGTTCTCGATGAGGTTGGGCTCGTTGATCCGCCGCCAGATGCCGGTGGCGGTGGCCACCGCCTCCGCGTCGGAGAGGTCGGCGTAGCGGTGGAAGTAGGAACCGGGGTCGGCGAAGGCCGAGTAGCGCAGGGCCTGGAAGCGCTCCACGTACCACCGCTCGACGTCCGAGGGCCGGGCGTCCACGTAGATGGAAAAGTCGAAGAAGTCGCTCAGCGCCAGCGCGGCCCGGTCCCCGGGGCCGACCTTCGCGGGGGCGAGCACGTTGAGCCCCTCGATGATCACGACGTCCGGGCGGGTGACCACGACCTCCTCGCCGGGCACGATGTCGTAGCTGTGGTGCGAGTACTTCGGGGCGCGCACGTCGGGGGCGCCCGACTTGATCTTCGCGACGAACCGGAGCAGGGCACGGCGGTCGTAGGACTCGGGGAAGCCCTTGCGGTCCATGAGCCCGCGGCGCTGCAGCTCGGCATTGGGGTGGAGGAACCCGTCCGTGGTGATGAGCTGGACGTTCGGGGTGGAGGGCCACCGGGACAGCAGCTCCCGCAGCAGGCGGGCGGTGGTGGACTTGCCGGCGGCCACGGAGCCCGCGATGCCGATCACGAACGGCGTCCGGGCGTGCTCCTCCCCGAGGAACGCGTTCGTCGAGGCGTTGAGCCGGTTGGAGGACTCGTCGTAGAGGGTGAGCAGCCGCGAGAGCGGCAGGTACACCTCACGGACCTCTGCGACGTCGAGCCGGTCGCCGAGGCCGCGCAGGTTCTCGATCTCCTGGGAGGTGAGAGGAACGTCGATCTCGTGGGAGAGCCTCGACCAGGTCTGCCGGTCGAGCTCCACGAAGGGCGATGTGCGTTCGCTCAGCGTAGATGCGGTCATCGACCACAGTCTAGACCGCGGCGGGTCAGGGGCCGCGGCCCGGAGACAGTGAGCGTACTCAGGTGTAGATTTGGCCACGATCCGGCATTCCATGTGGAACAGCTCACAGTTCCCGCGGGGCGCGTGCGCTCCGCGGGGAGCGAGCACCACCTCTCCCGACAACGAGGACAGCACCATGGCCACGGCAACGACCACAGGAACGACAACACCACCGGCGGGCGGCCGGTCGCAGGCGGCCCGGGCGCACGTGCAGCGGTTCGGGACGTTCCTGTCGGGCATGATCATGCCCAACATCGGGGCGTTCATCGCGTGGGGCCTGATCACGGCCCTGTTCATCGAGACGAGCCCCTTCCTGCCCTTCGGCCCGATCGGGGGCTTCGGCGAGGACGCCGAGGGCGTCCCGTACACGGGGCTCGTCGGGCCGATGATCACCTATCTGCTGCCGTTGCTGATCGCCTACACCGGCGGACGGATGATCTACGACGTGCGCGGTGGAGTGGTCGGGGCCATCGCCACGGCCGGGGTGATCGTGGGAGCGGGCATTCCGATGTTCATCGGGGCGATGATCATGGGCCCGCTCACGGCCTGGCTGATGAAGAAGATCGACGGCATCTGGGACGGGAAGATCAAGCCCGGCTTCGAGATGCTGGTGAACAACTTCTCGGCCGGCATCTTCGGAGCGGCGATGGCGATCGTCGGGTTCTTCGTGGTGGGCCCGGCGGTGACGGTGTTCTCCAACGCCGCGGCGCGGGTCGTGGACTTCCTGGTCGCCAACAACCTGCTGCCGCTGACCTCGATCCTGATCGAGCCGGCGAAGGTGCTGTTCCTCAACAACGCGATCAACCACGGGATCCTCACCCCGCTGGGCACGACCCAGGCCCTCGAGCAGGGCAAGTCGATCCTGTTCCTGCTGGAGGCCAATCCCGGCCCGGGGCTGGGGATCCTGCTCGCCTACATGGTCTTCGGCCGCGGCACCGCCCGGGCCTCGGCCCCGGGCGCGGCGCTGATCCACTTCGTGGGCGGCATCCACGAGATCTACTTCCCCTACGTGCTGATGAAGCCGGCGCTGATCCTGGCCGTGATCGCCGGTGGCGCCTCGGGCGTGCTGACCTTCACGGTGCTGGGGGCGGGGCTGCAGGCTCCGGCGGCGCCGGGGTCGATCATCGCCCTGATGGCCCAGACCCCGCCGGCGGTGGGCAATTACCTGGGGGTGCTGTCCGGTGTGGCGATCGCCACGGTGGTGACGTTCCTGGTGGCGGCGGTGATCCTGAAGGCCTCCAAGGACAAGGGCGAGGGCGATCTCGCGGAGGCCACCACCCGGATGGAGACCATGAAGGGCAAGAAGTCCTCCGTCTCCTCCGCCATCGTGGGCACCAGCGGCGGCGCCGACAGCGGCGGCGACAGCGCCCGGGCGCTGGCCGAGGGCGGGCCGGTGCGCCACATCGTGTTCGCCTGCGACGCCGGGATGGGGTCCTCCGCGATGGGGGCCTCGGTGCTGCGCAACAAGGTGAAGGCAGCCGGTTTCAGCGACGTCAAGGTCACGAACGCGGCGATCGCCAACCTCACCGACGACTTCGACATCGTGGTGACCCACCAGGACCTGGCGACCCGCGCCCGGCCGAAGGTGCCCAGCGCCTCGGTCGTGACGGTGGACAACTTCATGGGCAGCCCCCGCTACGAGGAGATCGTGGAGGCCGTCCAGCAGCGCAACGGCGCCACCGTCCCCGCCGGCGGCGCTCCGGCGGAGGGGAGCGCCGCTGCCGGCGCCGGCACCGCAGCCGCCGCCGCGACCGGCGGACCCGCGGCGGACGGGGACGCGGGCGACGTGGCGGAGCCCTCCGGGGCGATCCTGACCACGGAGCGGATCGTGATGGACGGCGGTGCGCAGAACGCCGAGCAGGCCATCGACGAGGCCGGCGGCCTGCTCGTGGCGGCCGGCGCCGTCACCGACGCGTACGTGGCCTCGATGCACGAGCGCGAGCAGTCGGTGTCCACGTTCATGGGCAACGGCCTGGCCATCCCGCACGGCACCAACGCCGCGAAGGACAGCATCCGCTCCTCGGCCCTGTCGGTGGTCCGCTACCCGGACGGGCTGGACTGGAACGGCAAGCCCGTCACCTGGGTGATCGGCATCGCCGGCAAGGACAACGAGCACCTCGCGATCCTGTCCCGGGTCGCGAAGATCTTCGGCAACAAGGAGAAGGTGCGGCAGTTGGACGAGGCGAGGACCGCGGACGAGGTGCTCGAGCTGCTCGGGAAGGTCAACGACTGACGCGGTGCCCCCCCCCCCCCCCCGGCGCGGGGGCGGCGCCGGCCCGGTCCCTCCTGCTCGACGGCCGACGGGCCCCCGGACCGTCCGGGGGCCCGTCGGCCGTCCCGCGGGGACCGCCGGGCCGCGCCGGGGCCCGTGCCGCAGAGCGGCGGCCGCCCCCGGGAAACAGGTGCGTCCGCCGCCGGTCCGGCGTGCCCGGACGCCACGGATCCATGCGGTACCCTGAAGCGCATGTGTGGAATCGTTGGATATGTGGGCCCCTCCTCCCAGCTCGCGGACGAGCGCGGCACCGCCGCCGGGCACGACGCCCTGGACGTCCTCGTGGAAGGACTGCGGCGCCTCGAGTACCGCGGCTACGACTCGGCCGGGGTCGCCGTGATCTCCGACGGCACCGTCGGCTTCCGCAAGAAGGCCGGCAAGCTGCTCAACCTCGAGCAGGAGCTGGGCGAGCACCCGCTGCCGCGCTCCACCACGGGGATCGGCCACACCCGCTGGGCCACCCACGGCGGCCCGTCCGACCTCAACGCCCACCCGCACGTCGTCGACGGCGGCCGGCTGGCCGTGATCCACAACGGCATCATCGAGAACTTCGCCGAGATCAAGCGCGAGCTCGTCGAGAAGGGCCACGAGTTCCTCTCGGAGACCGACACCGAGGTCGCCGCCGTGCTGCTGGCGGACACCTACAACGACCTCGGGGACCAGGACCTCACCGCCGCCATGCAGGTCGCCTCCCGCCGGCTGGAGGGCGCGTTCACGCTCCTCGCCGTGCACGTGGACCACCCCGGGCGCGTGGTCGCCGCCCGCCGCAACTCCCCGCTGGTGCTCGGACTGGGCGAGGGCGAGAACTTCCTGGGCTCCGACGTCTCCGGGTTCATCGACTACACCCGCAGCGCCGTGGAACTGGGCCAGGACCAGGTCGTGTCCATCACGGCCGACGGGTACGAGATCACCGACTTCCACGGCAACCGGGCGGAGGGCAAGCCCTTCGAGGTGCTGTGGGACGCGGCCGCCGCCGAGAAGGGCGGCTTCCCCTCCTTCATGGAGAAGGAGATCAACGAGCAGCCCATGGCCGTCGAGCAGACCCTCATGGGCCGCACGGACCCGGACGGCAACCTGGTCCTGGACGAGCTGAAGATCGACGAGTCCGTGCTCCGCTCGGTGGACAAGATCGTCGTCGTCGCGTGCGGCACGGCCGCCTATGCGGGACAGGTCGCCCGCTACGCGATCGAGCACTGGTGCCGGATCCCCACCGAGGTGGAGCTGGCCCACGAGTTCCGCTACCGCGACCCCATCGTCAACGAGCGCACCCTGGTGGTCGCCCTGTCCCAGTCCGGCGAGACCATGGACACCCTCATGGCGGTCCGGCACGCCCAGGAGCAGGGGGCCAAGGTCGTGGCGATCTGCAACACCAACGGCTCCACCATCCCGCGCGAGGCCGACGCCGCGCTCTACACGCACGCCGGGCCCGAGATCGCGGTGGCCTCCACCAAGGCGTTCCTGGCCCAGATCACCGCCGCCTACCTCCTGGGGCTCTACCTCGCCCAGCTGCGCGGCAACAAGTATAAGGACGAGATCGCGGGCATCCTGGCCGAGCTCGAGACCATGCCCGCCAAGATCCAGCAGGTCATCGACGCCCAGGGCGCCGTCAAGGACCTCGCACAGTCGATGAAGGACGCGGCCTCCGTGCTCTTCCTGGGCCGCCACGTCGGCTTCCCGGTGGCCCTGGAGGGCGCCCTGAAGCTCAAGGAGATCGCCTACATCCACGCCGAGGGCTTCGCCGCCGGCGAGCTCAAGCACGGCCCGATCGCCCTGATCGAGGAGGGGCAGCCGGTCTTCGTGATCGTGCCCTCCCCGCGGGGGCGCGACTCGCTGCACGCGAAGGTCGTCTCCAACATCCAGGAGATCCGCGCCCGCGGCGCGGTGACCATCGTCATCGCCGAGGAGGGGGACGAGGCCGTCGCCGACTACGCGAACCACGTCTTCCGCGTCCCGCAGTCCCCGACGCTGCTCCAGCCGCTGCTGACCACGGTGCCGCTGCAGATCTTCGCGTGCGAGCTCGCCACCGCGAAGGGCTACGACGTGGACCAGCCGCGCAACCTCGCGAAGTCCGTCACCGTCGAGTAGCCCCTCCCCGTCGAGCAGCCCGACGGCCCGCCGTCCCGATCGCCCGGGGCGGCGGGCCGTCGGGGGCCGCGGCCGGGTGTGGCTAGGGTGGGGGCATGATCATCGGCACCGGCATCGACGTGGTGGACATCGCCCGCTTCGAGGAGCAGATCGCCCGCACCCCCGGCCTCGTGGCCCGGCTGTTCACCCCGCTCGAGCGGGACCTGCACGTCCGGTCGCTGGCCGCGCGCTTCGCCGCGAAGGAGGCGGCGGCCAAGGCGCTCAAGGCCCCACCGGGGATGATCTGGCAGCACTGCTGGATCGAGAAGGACCCCTCGGGGGCCCCGGTGCTGTGCACCGAGGGGACGGTCGCGGACGAGGCGCGCCGGCAGGGCATCGACCGGTGGCACCTGACCATGACCCACGACGGCGGGATCGCGATGGCCATGGTCATCGCCGAGCGCACCGGGGAGCCCGCCGCGGACGGGGGCACGGCATGATCGCGGCGTACACGGGCGCGCAGGTCCGCGCCGCCGAGGCGCCCTTCCTCGAGCGGGGCGAGGGACCCGCCCTGATGCGACGGGCCGCCCACGGGCTCGCCCTGGCTTGCGCGGAGCGCCTGCGCGCCCGCCGGGGCCGGGTCGCCGGCGCACGGGTGGTGGTGCTGGCCGGGACTGGCAACAACGGCGGGGACGGCCTGTGGGCCGGGGCGGAGCTCGCCCGGCGCGGGGCGGCGGTGCTGGCCGTGGCGGTCGGGGACCGGCTGCACCCGGAGGGCGCCGCGGCGCTCACTGCGGCGGGCGGGCGCGTCCTGTCCCTGGCGGACGCCCGCGCGGACGAGGGGCCCGAGCGCGTGCTCGGCGCCGACCTGGTGCTCGACGCCGTGCTCGGCACCGGCGCCCGGGGCGGGCTGCGCGGGGCCGCCGAGGAGCTGGTCCGGACGGTCCTGGACCGGTGGCCGGACGAGGGCGCCCCGCTCGTCGTGGCGTGCGACGTGCCCTCGGGGGTCTCGGCCGACACGGGCGCGGTCTCCGGGCCGGTCCTGCCCGCGGACGTGACGGTGACCTTCGGCGGCGCGAAGGCCGGGCTGTTCCTGCCCCCGGGCGAGCGGTCCTGCGGCGAGGTGCGCACCGTGCGCATCGGCATCGAGGACGCCCTGACCGGGCCCGCGCTGCGCCGCCTCGAGCCCGGCGACGTCGCGGCGCTGTGGCCCCGGCCGGGAGCGGCGTCGCACAAGTACTCCCGGGGCGTGGTCGGCGTCGTGGCCGGCTCGCCCACCTACCCCGGTGCCGCCCTGATGTGCGCCCGCGCCGCCGTGGACGCCGGCGCCGGCATGGTCCGCCACCTCGGCGACGCCGGGACCCGCCGGCTCGTGTGCCTCACCAGCCCGGAGGTCGTCGCCTCCGAGGAGCACCCCGACGACGTCCACGTCCAGGCGTGGGTCGTGGGCCCCGGCGCCGTGGGCGACCCCGCCCAGGAGTCCCGGATCGACGCCGTCCTCGCCGGCGGGCTGCCCGCCGTCGTCGACGCCGGTGCGCTCACGGCCGCGGCCCGGGCCGCGGCCGACGGGGCGCTGGGGCCGGGGAAGGTGCTCACCCCGCACGCCGGGGAGCTCGAGCAGGTCCTCGCCTGGCTGGCGGCGCTGCGCGGGGTCGGGGACGCCCCCGACCGCGCCGCGATCGAGGCGGAGCCCGCCCGGTGGGCGCGCGCGGCGGCGGAGGCCACCGGCGCCGTCGTCGTGCTCAAGGGAGCCACCACGCTCGTGGCCGCTCCCGACGGCACGCTGCTCGCCCAGGCGGACGGGAGCCCCTGGCTGGCCACGGCCGGCAGCGGGGACACCCTCGCGGGGGTCATGGGCGCGGCGCTCGCGGGCTGCGCCGAGAACCCGGACGCCTTCGCCGCGGCCGGGGACTGGGCCTGCGGGGACACCCGCCTCGCGGTGGCGGCCGCGCTCGCCGTGGCCGTCCACGGCCGCGCGTCCCGGGTGGACGGGCTCGGGCCCGTCCCGCCGACGGTCCTGGCCGGCAATGTCCGGCGCGTGCTGCGTTCCGGCTCCTGACAGGGGTGCCCGACGGCTCCTGACAGGGGCGCCCGACGGCTCCTGACAGGGGCGCCCGACGGGCGGGCGGCCACGGACGCCGCCGGTCCCGGCTAAGGTTGTACCCACTTGCCCCATACCCAGCCCGCTGATGGTGACCCCCTGCCCGGCGGTACGACAGGAGAACCCACATGGAAGTCTGGCCCGGTCAGCCCTATCCCCTCGGAGCCACCTTCGACGGCACCGGCACCAACTTCGCCCTCTTCAGCGAGGTCGCGGAGAAGGTCGAACTGTGCCTGTTCGAGGAGGACGGCACCGAGACCCGGATCGAGGTCACCGCCGAGGACGGCTACGTCTGGCACTGCTACCTGCCCACGGTGCAGCCCGGCCAGCGCTACGGCTACCGGGTCCACGGCCCGTGGAACCCCGCGGCGGGGCAGCGCTGCAACGCGTCGAAGCTGCTGCTCGACCCCTACGCCAAGGCCGTCTCCGGGCAGATCGACTGGGACCAGCCGCTGTTCTCCTACAACTTCGGCGAGGAGGACTCCTTCAACGACGAGGACTCGGCCCCCCACATGATGATGAGCGTGGTGGTCAACCCGTTCTTCAACTGGGAGGGCGACCGCACCCCGCGCACGCCGTACCACAAGTCGGTGATCTACGAGGCGCACGTCAAGGGGCTCACCCAGCAGCACCCGGAGGTCCCCGAGGAGCAGCGCGGCACCTACGCCGGCGTGGCCCACCCCGCGGTGATCGCCCACCTGCAGAAGCTCGGCGTCACCGCCATCGAGCTCATGCCGGTGCACCAGTTCGTGCAGGACAGCACGCTGCTCGAGAAGGGCCTGCGCAACTACTGGGGCTACAACACCATCGGGTTCTTCGCCCCGCACAACGAGTACCAGTCCACCAACGACCTCGGCGGCCAGGTCCAGGAGTTCAAGGCCATGGTCAAGGCCCTGCACCAGGCGGACATCGAGGTCATCCTCGACGTGGTGTACAACCACACCGCCGAGGGCAACCACCTGGGCCCCACGCTGTCCATGAAGGGCATCGACAACCAGGCCTACTACCGGACGGTGGAGGGTGACGAGAAGTTCTACATGGACTACACGGGCACCGGCAACACGCTCAACGTCCGCCACCCCCACTCGCTGCAGCTGATCATGGACTCCCTGCGCTACTGGGTGACCGAGATGCACGTGGACGGCTTCCGCTTCGACCTCGCCTCCGCGCTGGCCCGCGAGTTCTACGACGTGGACAAGCTGGCCACGTTCTTCGAGCTCGTCCAGCAGGACCCGGTCGTCTCGCAGGTCAAGCTGATCGCCGAGCCGTGGGACGTCGGCCCCGGCGGCTACCAGGTGGGCAACTTCCCGGCCCAGTGGACGGAGTGGAACGGCAAGTACCGGGACACGGTGCGCGACTTCTGGCGCGGTGAGCCCGCGACCCTCGGGGAGTTCGCCTCCCGGATCACGGGCTCCGCGGACCTCTACGAGCACAGCGGCCGGCGGCCGTTCGCCTCGATCAACTTCGTCACCGCCCACGACGGCTTCACGCTGCGGGACCTCGTGTCCTACAACGAGAAGCACAACGAGGCCAACGGCGAGGGCAACAACGACGGGGAGTCCCACAACCGCTCCTGGAACTGCGGCGTGGAGGGCCCCACCGACGACCCCGAGGTGCTCGCCCTGCGCTCGCGCCAGCAGCGCAACTTCCTGGGGACCCTCCTGCTGTCCCAGGGCACGCCCATGGTGCTGCACGGCGACGAGCTGGGCCGCACCCAGGACGGCAACAACAACACCTACTGCCACGACGACGAGCTGTCCTGGATCAACTGGGACACCATGGACGGCCCGCTCACCGAGTTCGTCGCCGCCGTCACCCACCTGCGCCACGACCACCCCACGTTCCGCCGCTCCAACTTCTTCGACGGCCGCCCCGTGGAGATGGACGACGAGGACACCGGGCGCCCGATGCCGGACATCGCGTGGCTGACCACGGACGGCGCCCCGCTGAAGCCGGCCGACTGGGACGAGCCCCTGTCCCGGTCCTTCGGCATGTGGCTCAACGGCCACGGGATCGCCGGTGTGGACATGCGCGGGCGGCCCATCACGGACGTCAACTTCATCGTGTACTTCAACTCCAACCCGGAGCCCGTGAAGTGCAAGCTCCCGCCGGTCCGCTACGGCAAGCGGTGGGAGGAGGTCATCGACACCGCCGGCAAGTACGCCGACGGGCAGGTCCGCAGGGCCCGCAGCGCCATCACCCTGGAAGGCAAGTCGATGGTCGTGCTGCGCGCCTACGAGGACCCCGAGGTCGAGCCCGACGCCTCGGTCGCCGCCTCCGTGGCCGCGTACGCGAAGTCGCCGCAGGACCAGTGACCTGACGGCCCGGCAGGCTGTCGACCCGGACACGGGTCGACAGCCTGCTGGCATTTCCGGGGCCGGGCCGACAGACTGGTGCCGTGCGCACACCTACCTCGACCTACCGACTCCAGATCACCTCCGACCTGACGCTGGACCGCGCGGCCGGGCTCGTGGACTACCTCCACGACCTCGGCGCGGACTGGGTCTACCTGTCGCCGATCCTGCGGGCCGTCGACGGCTCCGACCACGGCTACGACGTCGCGTCCCCGGCCGAGGTGGACCCCGTCCGCGGCGGCCCCGCCGGGCTCAGGGCGCTCGCCGACGCGGCCCACGCCCAGGGCATGGGCGTGCTGGTCGACATCGTCCCGAACCACCAGGGCGTGGCCGTCCCGGAGCAGAACCCGTGGTGGTGGTCGCTGCTCGAGCAGGGGCCGGACTCGCCCTACGCCGACGCCTTCGACGTCGAGTGGGAGGCCGGCGGCGGCAAGGTCCTGATCCCGGTGCTGGGCGACGGCGACGGCGAGCTCGACCAGCTGCGCGTCGAGGACGGCACGCTGCGCTACTACGAGAACACCTATCCGCTGGCGGAGGGCACCTGGGCCGAGGGCGACGACCCGAAGGACGTCCACGACCGCCAGCACTACGAGCTGGTCGACTGGCGCCGCGGGGACGCCGAGCTGAACTACCGGCGCTTCTTCACCGTGGCCACGCTCGCGGGCGTGCGCGTCGAGGATCCCGAGGTCTTCGAGGCGTCCCACGCCGAGATCAAGCGGTGGATCGACGAGGGCCTCGTCGACGGGCTGCGCATCGACCACCCCGACGGGCTGCGCGACCCTCGGGAGTACCTCGAGCAGCTCCGGGAGCTCACCGGCGGCGCCTACGTCGTCGTCGAGAAGATCCTGGAGCCCGGCGAGCGCCTGCCCGGGGACTGGGCCACGGAGGGCACCACGGGCTACGACGCCCTCGGCGTGATCGACCGGCTGCTCACCGACCCGGCGGGGGAGTACGCGCTCACGAGCCTCGACGCCCGGCTGCGCGGCGGGGAGCCCGTGCACTGGGACGAGATGATCCACGGCACCAAGCGCGCCATGGCCGACGCCGCCCTGCAGGCCGAGGTCCGGCGCCTCGCCCGGGCCGTGCCCGCCGACGCCGGGCTCGACCCCGACGAGGCTGTGGACGCCCTCGCGGAGATCCTCGCGAACTTCCCCGTCTACCGCAGCTACCTGCCCGAGGGCGCCGAGCACCTGCGGGCCGCGCTCGACGCCGCCCGCGGGCATCGGCCCGACCTGGCCGGGCCGATCAGCACCCTGGGCGAGCTGCTCGGGGTGGACGCCCGGGACGGTGCCGAGCTCGGGGAGCTGGCGCGCCGCTTCCAGCAGACCTCCGGCATGGTCATGGCCAAGGGCGTGGAGGACACCGCCTTCTACCGCTTCCCCCGCCTCACGTCCCTGACCGAGGTGGGCGGCGACCCGTCGCACTTCGCGGTGACGCCCGAGGAGGCCCACGCCGAGCTCGCCCGCCGGGCCGCCGAGGAGCCCCTGGCGATGACCACGCTGTCCACCCACGACACCAAGCGCTCCGAGGCCGTGCGCGCCCGGATCACGGTGCTCGCCGAGGCCGGCGAGCAGTGGGCCGGCGTGGTCGGCACCGTGCGCAGGCTCGCGGAGGAGGCCGGCGTCCGGGTGGGCGACGGACCGCTGCTCAACCTCGTGCTGCAGGCCGTGGTGGGCGCCTGGCCGATCTCGCAGGAGCGCACGGTCGACTACGCGCTCAAGGCCGCCCGCGAGGCCGGGAACTCGACCGCCTGGGTCGACGGGGACCCGGACTTCGAGGACCGGCTCGTGCGGTTCATCGAGCTCGTCCTCCACGACCCGGAGATGCGGGCCGTCGTCGAGGGCTTCGCCCAGCACGTCACGGAGGCCGGCTGGAGCAACGGGCTGGCCGCCAAGCTGGTCCAGCTCACGATGCCCGGCGTCCCCGACGTCTACCAGGGCTCCGAGCTGTGGGCGGAGTCCCTCGTGGATCCCGACAACCGCCGTCCCGTGGACTTCGAGGAGCGGGTCGCGAAGCTTGCCCGGCTGGACACGCCCGTGGGCGGGACCGCGGACGGTATCCCGGCCGTGGGCCCTGACGCCGCGGCCAAGCTGCTCGTCACCAGCCGCGCCCTGCGGCTGCGCCGCGACCACCCGGAGCTGTTCGGCGGCTACACCCCGCTGAGCGCCTCCGGCCCGCTGGCCGGGCACGTCTTCGCCTTCGACCGCGGCGGCGCCGTCACCGTGGCCACCCGTCTGCCCCTGGGCCTCGCGGCCCGGGGCGGCTTCACCGACGAGACCCTCGCGCTGCCCGAGGGCGACTTCGAGGACGTGCTCACGCACCGCCCGCTCACGGGCACCGTGGCGCTGTCCGTGCTGCTGTCCGACTACCCCGTGGCGCTGCTGCGCCGGAAGGACTCCTGAACCTCCATGAACACCCGTGACCACCTCAACCGCTTCGACGTCTGGGCCCCGCACGCCAGGTCCGTGACCGTGCGGATCGAGGGAGACGACCACGACATGGTCCCGGCGGCCTCGCTGCCCGTGGGCTCCCCGGAGGGTCCCGCCGCCCGCCGCGACGGCTGGTGGACCCTGCCCGACGACGCCGACGTCCCCACGGGGACCGTCCGCTACGGCTACGTCCTGGGCAAGACCTTCGACGAGGGCACCGCCGAGGAGCGCTCGCAGGTCTCCGAGGTACTGCCGGACCCGCGCTCGCGCCGCCAGCCGCAGGGCGTGCACGACCTCTCCTGCACCTTCGACCCCTCCGCGCACCGGTGGGGCGACACCGCGTGGACGGGCCGGACCCTCGCCGGCTCCGTGGTCTACGAGCTGCACATCGGCACGTTCACCCCCGGGGGCACCCTCGACTCGGCGGTCGAGCGGCTCGACCACCTCGCGGAGCTCGGCGTGGACTTCGTGGAGCTGCTGCCCGTCAACGGGTTCAACGGCGAGCACAACTGGGGCTACGACGGCGTCCTCTGGTACACCGTGGACGAGTCCTACGGCGGGCCCGCGGCCTACCAGCGCTTCGTGGACGCGTGCCACCAGCGGGGGATCGGCGTGATCCAGGACGTGGTCTACAACCACCTGGGCCCGTCCGGGAACTACCTGCCCCTGTTCGCCGACTACTTCAAGCCGGGCTCCAGCACGTGGGGCGACCTCATCAACCTTGACGGGTGGGGCTCGGACGGGGTGCGCGACTACATCCTCGACAACGTGGAGATGTGGCTGCGCGACTACCACGTGGACGGGTTCCGCCTCGACGCGGTGCACGCGCTGCAGGACCACCGGGCCGTGCACATCCTCGAGGAGATCGCCGAGCTCGTGGAGCGGGTGGGCGTGGAGACGGGCAAGCCGCTGTTCACCGTCGCGGAGTCCGACCTCAACGACCACCGGATGATCACCCCGACCACCGCCAACGGCATGGGCATGACCGGGCAGTGGCTCGACGACTTCCACCACGCCGCGCACGTGGCGCTGACGGGGGAGACGCAGGGCTACTACGCGGACTTCGCGGCGCTGGCCACCCTGGACAAGGTCATGCGGGACGCGTTCTACCACGACGGCACCATGTCGGTCTTCCGCGGCCGCCACCACGGCCGGCCGGTCGACAAGCAGCGCGTGAGCCCGTGGCAGTTCGTCACCTGCATCCAGAACCACGACCAGGTGGGCAACCGGGCCGCCGGGGACCGGATCAGCGCGAGCCTCTCGGCCGACCAGCTGGTGCTCGGCGCCACGGTCCTGCTCACCCAGCCGTTCACCCCGATGCTGTTCATGGGGGAGGAGTGGGGCGCGTCCACCCCGTGGCAGTTCTTCACGGCCCACCCCGAGCCGGAGCTGGGCGAGGCCGTGGCGAAGGGCCGCAAGGCGGAGTTCGCGGCCATGGGCTGGGACGAGTCCACCGTCCCGGACCCCCAGGCGCCCAGCACGTTCGCGGACTCGAAGCTGGACTGGGACGAGCCCGGCCGGGGGGACCACGCCCGGGTGCTGGCGGCCTACCGCGAGCTCATCGCGCTGCGGCGCGCCGTGCCGGAGCTCACCGACCCGCGGTTCGCGACGATCGGCACGGACTTCGACGAGTCCGCGCGCTGGTTCGTGCTCCGCCGGCCCGCGGCACCGGGCTCCGACCACGGGGTCGCGGTGCTGCTGAACTTCGGGGCCGACGCGGTGCAGGCCCCGTTCCCCGGCCGCCCGGACGCCGAGGTGCTCTTCCGCTCCGGCGACGTGTCCCTCACCTCGGGGCCCGGCGGCAGCACCGTCGCCGCCCTGCCCGCCCACGGCGCGGCCGTGGTGCGCTACTGAGCCGCCGCGACCCCGCCCGGAACGCTTCCCCCTCACGAAAGGCTGCCGTGCTCACCTACGGACCCGATGCCCGATACCTCGCCGCCGAGGACCGCTACGAGAACATGCCCTACCGGCGCGTGGGGGACTCCGGGCTCAAGCTGCCCGTGATCTCCCTGGGCCTGTGGCACAACTTCGGCGACGACAAGCCGCTCGGCACCCAGCGGGCCACGCTGCGCCGGGCCTTCGACCTCGGCGTCACCCACTTCGACCTCGCGAACAACTACGGCCCGCCCGCCGGCGCCGCGGAGCTGAACTTCGGCACGATCCTGAAGCAGGACTTCGCGCCGTACCGGGACGAGCTGGTGATCTCCTCGAAGGCCGGGTGGGACATGTGGCCGGGACCGTACGGCTTCGGCGGCTCCCGCAAGTACCTGGTGTCCTCGCTGGACCAGTCCCTGCGGCGGATGGGCCTGGACTACGTGGACGTCTTCTACCACCACCGCCCGGACCCCGACACCCCCCTCGAGGAGACCATGCGGGCCCTGGACCACATCGTGCGCTCGGGCCGGGCGCTCTACGTGGGGATCTCCTCCTACAACGCGGAGCTGACCCTGCGCGCCCAGCAGATCATGCGCGAGCTCGGCACCCCGCTGCTGATCCACCAGCCCTCCTACTCGATGCTCAACCGGTGGGTCGAGGCCCCCGGTCCCTCGGGGACCTCGCTGCTGGGGGCGCTGACCGAGGCCGGGATGGGCTCGATCGTGTTCTCCCCGCTGGCCCAGGGCATGCTCACGGACCGCTACCTCGGCGGGATCCCGGAGGGCTCCCGGGCCGCGGCGGAGAAGTCGCTGAACCCGGAGTGGCTCACGGACACGACCCTCGAGAAGGTCCGCGGGCTCCACGAGATCGCCGCCGGGCGCGGGCAGAGCCTGGCCCAGATGGCGATCGCGTGGGTGCTGCGCGAGCAGCAGGACGGGCAGGTGACCACGGCGCTGGTGGGCGCCTCCTCCCCGGAGCAGCTCGAGGACAGCGTGGGCGCGGTGCGGAACCTCTCGTTCACCCCGGAGGAGCTCGGGGCGATCGACCGGCTGGCCACCGACTCCGACATCAACATCTGGGCGGGCGCCCAGGAATCCAAGCACGCGTGAGCCGCGGGGCCCGGTAGGCCGTGGACGCCTCGCAGTACCTCGCCCTGCTCGGGCTGTGGATCGCCGGGATCGTCGCCCCCGGCCCCGACGTCCTGGTGATCCTGCGCAACTCGTCGCTGGGCTCCCGCACGGCCGGGGTGCTCACCGCGCTCGGCGTGATGACCGGCAACCTCGTGTGGATCACGCTGTCCCTCACGGGCGTCACCGTCCTGATCGGCCAGGCCGACACAGCGCAGCGGATCGTCCAGGTGGCGGGGGCGCTGTTCCTCGGCTGGCTGGGGGTGGGCGGGATCCGCGCCGGACTCGCCGCGCGGACCGCGCCCGCTCCGGTGCCGGCAGGCGCCGGACTTGCCGCGCAGGGTGCGGGGGCGCCGCCGCGGCCGGCGGCGCCCGACCGTGCCGTCGGCCGCGCGCCCGGACCGGCCCGGGCGTTCGTCCTGGGGCTCGTGACCAACCTGTCCAACGCCAAGGCCATCGTCTTCTTCGTGGCGCTGTTCGCCAACGTGGTCCCGGCCGGAGCCCGGTGGTGGGAGACCGCCCTGGTCTTCGTGCTGCTCGTCGGAGTGGGCCTGGCCTGGTTCACCGCGGTGGCGTGGGTGGGCTCGGTGGAGCGCCTGGCCGCGGGCTTCCGCCGGCACGGCGCCGCGGTGGAGCTCGTGGCGGGCGGTCTCTTCCTGGTCCTGGCCCTCGGGCTGCTGATGACGGCACTGTGAGCACGGGGACTGCTGTCGGCGCTGTGCGCGCGGGCGAGCCGTGAAGCGGTCACACGCCCGTCAGGGGTTCCGCTACGGCCCGGGGAGTGATAGGAATCGAGTCCTTCCCCTGCCGATCCGTCCGCTCCGCGCCGGGTCCCACCGGCCGACCACGAGGAGGTGCAGCATGCCGGACCACGGGCACCTCACCCGGTCCGTCCACGACCTCACCGCCGCCGCCTGGTTCGGCGGCTCCCTCATGGGCGCCGTCGGCCTCAACGGGGCGGCCGCGGCCGCCGTGGACCCGCAGGAGCGGATCCACCTCTCCGGCGTGGGCTGGAGGAAGTGGCAGCCGGTGGAGGCCGCGGCGCTGATCATCCACGGCGTGGCCGGCGCGGCGCTCGCCCACCAGAACAGGGGCCGGCCGGCCGGTCAGGACGGCGTTCCGCGGCGCACCCTGCTCAAGGCCGCCGTGACGGTGGTCGGTGTCGTGGGCTCGGCCTGGGCCGGGGTCGCCGGGAGGAGGGCCGAGGCGCTGGCCCACGAGGGCGCCGAGGGCGCCACCGAGCCCCACGCCGGTGCCTCTCCCGAGCTGGCCTCCGCCCAGAAGCAGCTGAAGGTCCTGCAGTGGGTCAACCCGGTCCTGGCCGGTGCCGTGGTGGTGCTGGGCGCCGGGCACGGCGAGACGCAGCGGCCCCGCACCGTCCTGCAGGGCCTGCACCGGTAGCGTCCCCGGTCCGACGGCACCCGAGGCGGTAGCGACCCCGAGCGCGCTCCGGGGAACGCGGAGCGAGGACGGGTGCCAGGGGTTCCCTGTGTCGGAGCGTGATGATAGACAGTAAGCACCCTTGTTTCCGGGGATCTCCCGGTTCCATCGGCTCGCGCACGACAACCACGAGGAAGTGCAGCATGTCAGACAACGAGTACCTCACCCGGTCCATCCACGATCTCACCGCCGCCGCCTGGTTCGGGGGCTCCCTCATGGGCGCCGTCGGCCTCAACGGGGCGGCCGCCGCCGCCAAGGACCCGCAGGAGCGGACCCGCCTGTCCAACATCGGCTGGAAGAAGTGGGCTCCCGTGCAGGCCGCGGCCCTGATCGCCCACGGCGTGGCCGGCGCGGCGATCATCTACCAGAACAAGGGCCGCCTGGCCGGTCAGGACGGCGTCACGCGGAACACCGTGCTCAAGGGGGCCGTCACCGTCGTGGGCGCGGCTCTCACGCTGTACTCCCGCGTGCCCGGCAAGAAGGTCGAGGCGCTGGCCCACGAGGGCGCCGAGGGCGCCACCGAGCCCCACGCCGGTGCCTCTCCCGAGCTGGCCTCCGCCCAGAAGCAGCTGAAGGTCCTGCAGTGGACCATTCCCGTGCTGGCCGGCACGGTGGTGGTGCTGGGCGCCAAGCACGGCGAGATGCAGCGGCCCCGCAACATCCTGCAGGGCCTGCTCAAGTAGGCCCGGCCCGCCCGTGGAGCACCGGTCCGTCCCGTCGCGGGGCGGACCGGTGCTCCACGGGCGCCGGTTCCGTGGGGTCCGACGGCGCCGGGCCGGTCCGCAGGGGACCTAGACGTAGTCCTCCAGGCCGGCGTGGTGCAGCACGAACGCGGTGACCGGGTCGTAGACGCGCGGCGCGAGGTTGTCGTCGAGGGGGACGGCGACCTCCACCTGGCCCTGTGCCTCGGCCACGAACACGCCGGGGTCGTTGCAGTCGGCGATCGCGATCGTGCGCAGGCCGCGGGAGCCGGCCGCCCCGGCGAGGCCGTGGTCGGCGACCACGAGGTCGGGCGGGTTCTGCCCGTCGCGGCGCAGCTTCTCCAGGGCCAGGGACATGGGTCCGGGGAAGTGGGTGTGCCGCAGCCCCCCGTACTGCTCCACCATCACCACCTGCATGATCTGGCGCACCTGCCCGTCCTCGAAGGGGAAGCCGTCCGGGACCTGCACGACGTGGGCGCCCGCGCGGCGGGCCACGCGGGCCAGCTGGGCGTAGACGGGGAACAGCCCGGCCGGGTGGCCGGTGGCGAACAGCACGCGGCCGCCCGCGGCGACGACCTCCCCGAGGACCCGCGCGTAGCGCTCCAGCGCGGCGAGGGCCAGCTCGGCGGAGATCGTGTCCTGGCCCTCGACGTGCGAGCGGTCGGGCGAGATGCCGACCCGGTCGCGCATCAGCGCGAACACGTCGTCGTAGGACCACTCGCGGGTGCGCACCACGCCCATGTGCTGGTGCTGGTCGCCGTCGAGGAAGCCCTGGATGTTGCGCAGGTTCGCCTCCCGCGGGGTGGCCACCGCTCCGGTGAGGCGGTGGCGGTCGAGGTGGCGGGCGAGGTCTGCGGCGGGGAGGAGGGAAGTCGTCACCGTTCGAGTGTATTCAGGCCCCGCCGGCTACCGTGGCGTATCCGCACCCGGTCCTGGATCCGGGCGTAGACCGCGGCCGTGGCCAGGGCGGTGCGCTCCCAGGAGTGCTCCCGGGCGCGCCGGGCCGCGGCGGCGCCCATCCGTGCCAGGGCCTCGGGGTCCCGGGCGAGCTCCAGGACGGCCCCCGCCCACGACCCCGGCTCGCGGTCCGGCACGAGCCGGCCGGTGACGCCGTCGAGCACCGCGGTGCGCAGCCCGTCCACGTCCGTGGCCAGCACGGGGGTGCCGCAGGCCTGGGCCTCCAGGGCCACCAGGCCGAAGGTCTCGGAGGAGGAGGGGACGGCCACGAGGTCGGCGCCGCGCATCCGGGCCGCGAGCTGCGGGGCCGGCAGGGCCGGGCCGAAGCGCACCACGTCCTCCAGCCCGAGCTCGTGCACGCGCTCCCGCAGCCGCGTCGTGAACCCCCGGGTGCCGACGCCCACGACGTCCAGCTCCACCGGCAGCCCCGGCGCCTCCGAGCGCAGCTGCGCGAGCGCGTCGACCAGCACGTGCGGCCCCTTGAGCGCCTGCAGCCGGCCGGCGAAGAGCAGCCGCAGCGGCCGCCCGGGCGTGCCCGGCCGCGGCTCGTCCGGGCGGGGCCCGCGGGGGGCCGGGGAGAAGGCGGAGAGGTCGACGCCGGGGGTGATCACGGTCAGGCGCGCCGGGTCGGCGTCGTAGAGCTCGACCATCTGCAGGGCCTCGGTGCAGGTGTTGACCACCGTGGCCTCGGCGCGCCCGATCAGCTCCGCCTCGGCGGCGGCCCGGGAGTCCGGCTCCAGCCCCTCCCCGGTCCGGGTCCGCAGGTTCTTGCCGCGGGCCGTGGTGTGCAGGGTGAGGACCAGGGGAACGCCCCAGTCGTCGGCCAGCTCCCGGCCCGCGGCACCGGAGAGCCAGTAGTGGGCGTGCACCACGTCCGGCCGGGGCGCGTGGCCGCGGAGCACGTCCGCGAAGGCGGAGGTGAGGTGCGGCAGCTCCTCCTTCACGGCGCCGGCCGCACCGGGCAGCGAGACCGTGAGCAGCCGCAGGCCCTCGCGGATCCCGGTGACCTGCACCCCGGCGGTGCGCGGCGCGCCCGTGCCGCGGTCCAGGGTGGCCATGTCCACGGTGTGCCCGGCGTCCACGAGGGCCCCGGCGAGCTGGCGCACGTAGACGTTCATCCCGCCCGCGTCGCCCGACCCCGGTTGTTCGAGGGGAGAGGTGTGCAGGCTGAGCAGCAGGACGTGCAGGGGAGCGGCAGACACGGCTCCACTGTAGCCGCCGAGCGCAGGACCGTGCCGCTCCGGCCGCGGTGCGAGAATGGGCACCGTGAACCGTGCCGAACCCGTCCCGTTCCCCCTGCCCGGGGAGGCCTTCCCCCGCCCTGCCCGGCCCGAGCGCAGCGCCGTGGTCGACCTCGCCGCGGTCCGCGCCAACGTGCGCCGGATCCGGGAGCTGGCCGCCCCGGCGCGGCTGATGGCCGTGGTCAAGGCCGACGCCTACGGCCACGGGGCCGTGCCCGTGGCCCGCGCGGCCGTGCAGGCCGGCGCGGACGCCCTGGGCGTCGCCCACGTGGCCGAGGCCCTGGAGCTGCGCGCCGCCGGGATCACCGCGCCGCTGCTCGCGTGGCTGCACACCGTGGACACGGACTTCCGGGCCGCCCTGGCCCGGGACGTCGAGCTCGGCGTCAGCGGGTGGGAGCTCGGCCCGATCGCCGAGGCCGCGCGGGAGCTCGGCGGCACCGCCCGGATCCACCTCAAGATCGACACCGGCCTGGGCCGCAACGGCGCGACGGCCCAGCGGTGGCCCGAGCTGGTGCGCTGGGCCGCGCAGGCGGAGGCCGAGGGGCTCGTGCGGGTGGTCGGCGTCTTCACCCACCTGGCCGTGGCCGACGAGCCCTCCCGGCCCGAGACCCGGGAGCAGCTCCGGCGCTTCCGCGCGGCCGTGGACGTCGCGCGCGCCGCCGGGCTGCGCCCCGCGCTGCGGCACGCCGCGAACTCGCCGGGCCTGTTCTCCGCCGCCGGCCTCGAGCGCCCGGCGGACATGCTCCTCGACATGGTCCGCGTGGGCGTCTCCGTCTACGGGCTCTCGCCCTTCCCCGGCCGCAGTCCGCAGCAGCTCGGCCTGGTGCCCGCCATGACCCTGCGCAGCACCGTCAGCGCGGTGAAGGACGTCCCGGCCGGCCAGGGCGTCTCCTACGGGCTGAGCTGGGTGGCCGAGCGGCCCACGACCCTCGCGCTCGTCCCGCTGGGCTACGCCGACGGGGTGCCGCGGAGCGGGGCCGGCGGCCCGGTGCGGATCCGGGGCCGCACCCGTCCCGTCGTCGGCCGGGTCGCCATGGACCAGATCGTCGTGGACCTGGGCGCACCGGGGCTCTCCGCCCCCGAGCACGGGCTGGTGGGCGCGGAGGCGGTCCTGTTCGGGGCCGGGGAGCACCCTTCGGCCTCCGCCTGGGCGGACGCCGCCGGCACCATCAACTACGAGATCGTCACCCGCGTCTCGGGCCGCGTGCCCCGGGTGCACGTGGACACCGCGGCGGACAGCGGAGAGGAGCAGGCATGAGCGAGTGGACCCTGAGCCTGACCGTGGACGGCCCCGAGCGGACCCAGGCACTGGCCGAGCGGCTCGGGGCGCGGCTGCGCGCCGGGGACCTGCTGGTCCTCACGGGCGAGCTCGGCGCCGGCAAGACCACCTTCACGCAGGGCCTGGGCCGGGGCCTGGGCGTGCGCCCCGGCATCATCTCGCCCACGTTCGTGCTGGTGCGCCGCCACCCCAACGTCCCGGACGGGCCGCGGCCCGGCGGACCGGACCTCGTGCACGTCGACGCCTACCGGCTGGGCAGCGCGGCGGAGGTCGACGACATCGACCTCGAGGACACCGTGGACACGGCCGTGACCGTGGTGGAGTGGGGGACCGGGAAGGTCGAGCACCTGGCCGACTCCCGCCTGGAGATCGTCCTGGAGCGCGCGGTCGGCGCCGCGGCGCCGGCACCCGTGGCGATGCCCGGGGCGGCGGACGGCGCGGAGGACGACGCGGAGGACGACGCGGAGGACGACGCGGAGGACGACGACGCCGAGCCCCGCCGCATCACCCTGACCGGGATCGGCCCGCGCTGGGCGGGCGGGCCCCCGCCGCTGGACCCGCCGGGGGAAGGGCCCGCGCCCGGGCACTAGAATGGCCGGGTGCTCCTCCTGTGCCTGGACTCCTCCGCCGTCGCCTCCGCCGCCCTCGTGACCGGCGCGGGCGAGGTCGTGGGCTCCTTCGTCAGCCCCGACACCCGCTCCCACGCCGAGGTCCTGGCCCCCGCGGTCCGCGACCTGCTGGAGGGCCGCGGCCTGACCGGCGCCGGGCTCGACGGCGTCCTGGTGGGCACCGGTCCCGGCCCCTTCACCGGCCTGCGCGCCGGGATCGCGACCGCCCGGGCGCTCGCCTTCGCCTGGGACGTGCCGCTGCAGGGCCTCATGAGCCTCGAGGCCCTGGCGCAGGACGCCGCCGAGGACGCCCGGGCGGCCGGCCACGAGGAGTTCCTCGTGCTCACCGACGCCCGGCGCAGGGAGGTCTACTGGGCCCGCTACGCCCTCGCCCCCGACGGCCCGCGGCGCGTCGGCGGGCCCGGGGTCGCCGCCGCGGAGCAGCTCCCGGAGCTGCCCGCCTACGGCCGCGGCGCCGGCCTCTACGCGGACCGGCTGGCCCGGCCCGTGCCCGGTTTCGCCGAGGCGCAGCCCACGGCGTCGTCGCTGGGGCTCGCGGCCCTGCGCCTGCGGGCCCGCGGCGAGGGGCCGGGGGCGGACACGACCCCCCTGTACCTGCGCGAGTCCGACGCGAAGGTCCCCGGTCCCCGGAAGAAGGCCCTCGCGTGAGCGCCCCGTCCGCACCGGGGACCCCCTGGACCCTGCGCCGGATGACGGCCCGGGACGTCCCCGTGGTGCACGCCCTCGAGCAGCAGCTCTTCCCGGCCGACGCCTGGCCGCTGGAGATGTTCCAGGCCGAGCTGGCCCAGCCCGTCTGCTGGTACTGGGTGGCCGAGCAGGACGAGCGGATCGTCGGCTACGCGGGGCTCATGTGCATCCGCCCGGTGGGCGACGTCCAGACCATCGCGGTGCTCCCCGAGCACGAGGGACGCGGGATCGGCTCCTCGCTGCTGCGCACGCTGCACGGACGGGCGCGGGAGCTGGGCGCCACGGAGGTGCTGCTCGAGGTCCGCGCCGACAACCCGCGCGCCCAGCAGCTCTACCGCCGCTTCGGCTACGAGCACATCCACACCCGCCCCCGCTACTACCGGGACGGCACCGACGCGCTGATCATGCGCCTCGACCTCACCGCGCCGGAGCCCCCGGCCACCCCGACCACCCCGACGGAGGGAAGCCGATGACCGACGGACCCCTGGTGCTGGGCATCGAGTCCTCCTGCGACGAGACGGGCGTCGGGATCGTGCGCGGGCGCACCCTGCTCGCCAACGTCGTGTCCTCCTCGATGGACGAGCACGCGCGCTTCGGGGGCGTGATCCCCGAGATCGCCTCCCGCGCCCACCTCGACGCGCTCGTGCCCACGCTGCGCGAGGCCCTGGACCGGGCCGGCGTGGGCCTCGACGAGCTGGACGCCCTGGCCGTGACCTCCGGCCCGGGCCTGGCCGGGGCGCTCATGGTGGGCGTCGCTACCGCGAAGGCGCTCGCCGTGGCCACCGGCAAGCCCCTGTACGCCGTCAACCACCTCGTGGCCCACGTCGGCGTGGGCGTGCTCGAGGACTCGGGGATCGAGGGCTTCCGGGGCGCCTTCGACGACGGCCTGCCCCGCGACCTCGGCGCGCTGCTGGTCTCCGGCGGGCACACCGAGATCCTCGCCGTCGACGACCTCTCCCGGGACGTGCGGCTGCTCGGGGCCACGATCGACGACGCGGCCGGCGAGGCCTACGACAAGGTGGCCCGGGTGCTGGGCCTGGACTACCCGGGCGGCCCGGCCATCGACGCCGCCGCCCGGACCGGGGACCCCACGGCCTTCCGCTTCCCCCGCGGACTCACCGCCGGCAAGTACCTGGGCTCCGCCGAGCGCCCCGGCCCGCACCGCTACGACTTCTCCTTCTCCGGGCTCAAGACCGCCGTGGCCCGCGTCGTCGAGGCCCACGAGGCCGAGGGGCGCGCGGTCCCGGTCGCGGACGTCGCGGCGTCCTTCCAGGAGGCCGTGGCCGACGTCGTCACCCGCAAGGCCGTCCTCGCCTGCACCGAGCAGGGGCTCGGCACGCTCCTGCTCGGCGGAGGGGTGGCCGCCAACTCCCGGCTGCGGGAGCTCACGGCCGAGCGCTGCGCCGCGCACGGGATCGAGCTGGTGGTCCCGAAGCTGTCCCTGTGCACCGACAACGGGGCGATGGTCGCAGCGCTCGCGGCCCGCGTCGTGGCCGGGGGCCGCGAGCCCTCGGGCCTGGGCTTCGCCGCCGACTCCTCCCTGCCCGTCACGACCGTCTCGGTCTGAGCCGGCCCGCGGGCCTCAGGACACGGGCGTGACGAGGGTGCCGTCGGCCAGGTAGCTGCGCAGGTTGTGCAGGGTGAGCTCCGCCATCGCCCGCCGGGTCTCCACCGTGGCGCTGCCCACGTGCGGGAGCAGCACCACGTTCTCGAGCTCGCGCAGGGCGGCGGGCACGTGCGGCTCGGCGGCGTAGACGTCGAGCCCGGCCCCGCCCAGCCGCCCCTCCCGCAGCGCGGCGACGAGCGCGGTCTCGTCCACGACGGAGCCGCGGGCCACGTTGACGAGGTACCCCTCCGGCCCGAGGGCGTCCAGGACCCCCGCGTCGACCGTCCCGGTGGAGTCCGGTCCGCCGGGGACGGCGACCACGAGGACGTCGACGGCCGCGGCGAGGTCGGCGGGGGAGCCGTGGTAGGCGTGCTCGACGCCGGGGACCGGCCGCCGGTTGTGGTAGTGGATCTCGCAGTCCAGCGCCGCCAGGCGGCGGGCGACGGCCCGGCCGATCCGGCCCAGGCCCAGGATCCCCACCCGCCGGCCCGAGGCGTGGGCGGTCAGCGGGTAGTTGCCGGACGTCTCCCACTGCCCGCGGCGGACGAAGCGGTCGGCCGCGGAGAACCGGCGCAGCACGTCCAGGTACAGGGCCAGTGCGGTGTCCGCCACGGCGTCGGTGAGCACGTCGGGGGTGTTGCTCATGCGGATCCCGCGCGCGGCGGCCTCGGCGGCGTCCGTCCCGTCGTAGCCGACGCCGAAGTGCACGACGGCCTCGAGCCGGGGCAGGCGGCCCATGAGGTCCCGGTCCACCCCCGTGCGCCCGGAGCACACCACCACGCGCACCTGCTCGGCGTGCCGGTCCAGGAACCCGTCCCGCGCGGCGGGGTCGGCGGGCAGGCGCAGGGCCGCGAACTCGGCGGCGAGGGTCTCCTCCACCAGGGGGTGCAGGGCACCGATCTGGAGCACGGGTCCTTGCGGCGGGGCGTCGCCCGGGCGGGCAGGGGTGGGGTCGGTCATGTCGGCAACCTCGGGATCGGGCGTCCGCGCGGCCGGGGCGCGGACTCGGGCGGACGGGACGGTCAGTCGTTCTCGCGGGTGCGTCGGACGATGTCGAGGGCCACCGCGCGCAGGTCCCCGCCGTGGGCCCGGGCCACCGCGCGCTGGCGCTGGTAGCCGGCGCCCTCCTCCATGATCCGCTCCACGTCGGAGAGCTCCTTCGAGCAGCCCAGCCGCGCGGCGACGGGCTCCAGGCGGTCGAGCAGCTCGGTCAGGTCCTCGCACAGGGCGCGCTCGGTGTTCTCCGGTCCGGTGATGACCTCGGCGTCCAGGCCGTAGCGGGCGGCCCGCCACTTGTTCTCCTGGATGTGCCACGGCTTCAGGCGGGCGGGGGCCCGGCCGGCGTCGAGGTCCTGGGAGAGGGACTCCGCGAGGCACTGGGTGAGGGCGGTGAGCGCCCCGACCTCCCAGAGGGTCGAGAGCCCGTCGCAGAAGCGGACCTCGTCGGTGCCCAGCCGCGGCACGGGGCGCACGTCCCAGCGCGCCTCGCTCAGCTCCTCGATGATCCCGGTGGAGACCATGTCCTCGATGCACTGCTCGTAGGCGTCCCAGGACGGGAAGTGGTAGGGCAGCCCGGCGGTGGAGAGCTGCTGGAAGATCATGGAGCGCTGGGACGCGTAGCCGGTGTCCTCGCCCGCCCAGAACGGGGAGTTCGAGGATAGGGCCAGCAGGTGGGGGTAGTAGGTCAGCAGCCCGTCGAGCACCGGCAGGGCCTTGGCCCGGGCGTCCAGGCCCACGTGCACGTGCACCCCGTAGATGACCATCTGGCGGCCCCAGTACTGGGTTCGGTCCACGAGCTTGTGGTAGCGCTGCTTGTCGGTGACCTGCTGGTCCTGCCAGCGCGCGAAGGGGTGGGTGCCCGCGGCGAAGATCTCCAGGCCCTGCGGGTCGGTCACCGTGCGGATCTCGTCCATCATCTCGGCCAGCTGCTCGGTGGAGTGGGCGACGTCGCGGCACACCCCGGTGACCATCTCGACCGTGTTCAGCAGGAACTCCCCGGTCAGCTGCGGGTGGTCGCCGTCGGTGCCCCACTCGGGGCGGGCGTCCAGGACCG
Source organism: Kocuria sabuli (assembly GCF_040981185.1). Lineage (NCBI taxonomy): Bacteria > Bacillati > Actinomycetota > Actinomycetes > Micrococcales > Micrococcaceae > Kocuria > Kocuria sabuli. The sequence goes on along the minus strand of NZ_JAVHZE010000006.1, from coordinate 40,798 downwards.
CCTCGAACGTCTCCCGGCCGCGCGGGACGAGATCGCCCGTGGTGGCGTCCACGAGGGCGATTTCCCACTCGACGCCCAGCGTCGACTGGGCGGAGCGGGCGAACGAGATCTCCACGCGGCAGGTCCTCCGTGTTCTGCGGGCGTGCTCGCCCGCGCGGTGCGGGCCGGATCGGCCCGGTCGGGTGCGGACCGGATCGTCCGCGGCGACCTCAGTCTACGGTTTCGACGACGAGGACGACGCGCCTCTCGCCGGCCCCCGGGCCCGGCCCGCCGTCCGGGGCGGGCGCGGCGGTCCTGGTCAGCACGAGCGTGGCCCGGCCGGGGCCCCGGGGCGCGAGCTGGCGGCGCAGCTGCTCGGGGGTCACGTCGGTGCCGCGCTTCTTGATCTCGAGGGTGCCGACCTCGTGCTCCCGCACCCACCGCCTGAGCACCTTGACGGTGTGCGGCAGCACCTCCCGCACCCGGTAGGCGCGGGCCAGCGGCGTGCGGACGAGCTCGTCGGAGGACAGGTAGGCGATCCGGGGGTGGATCAGCCGCGCGTCCAGCTGCCGGGCGAGGTCGGCGACGAGGCCCGCGCGGATCACCGCGCCGTCCGGCTCGTACAGGTACGACCCGACGGGGCCCACGACCGCGTCCGCGTGGGCGGGGTCGAGGTCCTCCGCGCTGGTGAGCTCCGTGGCGCCGTGCTCGGAGAGCACGAGCGCCGCCCGCCGGACCCCGGGCCGGGCCACCGCGTTGAACCAGAGCACGGCCTCCACCACGTCCCCGCGCTCGGAGACCCACTGCGCCTCGCAGCCGGCCGGGACGGCCTCGTGGGGGATGCCCGGGCCCAGCTTCACGCCGACGGGCAGGCCCCGGGCGGCGAGGCCCTCGACGAAGGACAGGGGCGGGGAGAACGCCTCGGGGTCGAAGATCCGCCGGGTCCCGGACGACGAGGTCGTGCGCCGGGCGGGGTCCAGCCACACCCCGTCCGGCGGTCCGCCCGGCAGGGCGGAGAGGTCCAGGGACGCGGCGTCGGCGTGCAGGACCGTGGCCTCCGGGAAGGGGGCGAGGTTGAGGGTGGCCACCGCGGCCGTGGTCTCGTCGAGCTCCACGGCGGTGACCCGCCGGTCGAGGGAGGCCAGCGCGAGCGCGTCGGCGCCGATGCCGCAGCCGAGGTCGGCCACGTGGGCGAGGCCGGTGTCGGCGAAGCGCCGGGCGTGCAGGGCGGCCACGCGCAGCCGGGTGGCCTGCTCCAGCCCGGCCCGTGTGAAGAGCATGCGGGCGGCGAAGTCCCCGAACTTCTCCCGGGCCCGGGTGCGCAGCTTCGCCTGGCTCAGGGCGGCGGAGACGAGCTCTGGGGCGTGCCCCTCGGCCCGCAGCCGTGTGACGGTGCGCAGCGCCTCCGCCTCGTCGTAGGGGCCCAGGGAGTCGAGCAGGGCCATGCCCTCCCGGGTCAGCAGCGGGGCGATCTCGCGGGGGTCGCCGGGGGTGTCGGAGCTCATGGGTGCCGTTCGGGTCGGAGGTGCCGGAGGACGTGCCGGGCGGAGGACCGGACGGAGGATCAGACGAAGTAGATGCCGATGCGGTGCCCGTCGACCTGCTCCACCCGGATGTCGATGCCGTAGATCTCCTGCAGCACGTCCGGTCGCATGATCTCATCGGGGGTGCCGTGGTGCAGGAGGGCGCCGTCCTTCATGGCCATGATCCGGTCGGAGTAGCAGGACGCGAAGTTGATGTCGTGGATGACGAGCACCACGGTCTTGCCGAAGTCGTGGGTCATCTGCCGCAGCAGCCGCATCATCTCCACGGCGTGCTTCATGTCGAGGTTGTTGAGGGGCTCGTCGAGCAGGACGTAGTCGGTGTCCTGGGCGATGACCATGGCGATGAACGCCCGCTGCCGCTGCCCGCCGGAGAGCTCGTCCACGTAGCGGTCCGCGAGCTCCTCCAGCTGCAGGTAGCGCAGCGCCCGCTCCACGTGCTCCCGGTCCTCGGCGGTGTGCCGGCCCTTCGAGTGCGGGTGGCGGCCGAAGGCCACGAGGTCCCGCACGCTCAGCCGCACGCTCAGGGTGTTCTCCTGGCGCAGGATGGACAGCTTCCGGGCCAGCTGGTCCGAGGGGGTGGAGAGGATGTCGAGCTCGTCCACGAACACCGTGCCCCGGTCCATCGGCAGCAGCCGGGCGGCCATGGACAGCAGGGTGGACTTGCCCGCCCCGTTGGCGCCGATGATCGAGATCAGCCCACCCGACTCGATGCTGCCCGAGACGTCGTCGACGACGGTCTGCGTCCCGTACCTCTTGGTCAGGCCGGTCAGTTCGATCACGATGCACTCCTGTTCACTTGATGGACCCCCGCAGCAGCATGACGAGGAACAGCAGCCCGCCCACGAACTCGATCACGATGCTCAGCGCGGTGTCGAAGGCGAAGACCTGCTCCAGGACCACCTGGCCGCCCACGAGGGCGATGATCCCCAGCAGCACCGCGATGGGCAGGACGTGGCGGTGCCGGAACCGCCGGCACAGGGCGTAGGCGAGGTTCGCCACGATGAGCCCGAAGAAGGTGATGGGCCCGACCAGCGCGGTGCACACGCCCACGAGCACGGAGCACACCACGAGCACGGCGGTCACGACCCGGGTGTGGTCCACGCCGAGGCTGATCGCGGTGTCCCGGCCGAGGGCGAGGACGTCGAACTGCCGGCGCAGCGCGACGGCCGCCAGCGTCGCCAGCCCGACGAGCACGAAGGACAGGCGCAGGAGGCCGGTGTCCACGTTCGTGAAGGACGCGAACATCGCGTCCTGCAGGACGACGAACTCGCTGGGCTCGAGCAGGCGCTGCAGCAGCGAGGAGACGCCGCGGAACACGGTGCCGAAGACGATGCCGACGAGCAGCACGAGGTGCAGCGACCTGCCCGAGCCCGTGAACAGCCAGCGGTAGATCACCCAGCTGAACGCGACCATGAGCCCGAGCTCGAGCCCGAACCTGGTCCCCGTGCCGAGGGCGACCACCCCCGTGGAGCCCAGGAGGAACACCAGCACCGTCTGGATGAGCACGTACAGGGAGTCGAAGCCCATGATCGACGGGGTGAGGATGCGGTTGCCGGTGATCGTCTGGAACAGCACGGTGGACACGCCCACGGCGTAGGCGACGAGCACCATGGTCAGCACCCGGTTGATCCGGCGCGGCAGGACGTAGCCGAGGTCGCCGCCGAGGTCGACGGTCAGGTAGAGGGCCACGGACGCGGCCGCGAGCACGGCGAGGATCCCGATCCAGGCGCCCGGTGCCAGGCGCGGGCGCGGGCCGCCGCGACGGGCCGTCACGGCGGCGGGCAGGGGGGAGGTCCTGGCGCTCACCGGTTCCGCCCCCGCAGCAGCAGGGCCAGGAACAGCACGCCGCCGACGACGGCGACGATCGTGCCGACCGGGATCTCGTACGGGTAGCGGATCACCCGGGCCAGGATGTCGCAGGCCAGCACGAAACCCGCCCCGAGCACGGCGACCCAGGGGACCGTGCGCCGGACGTTGTCCCCGACGAGCATCGAGACGAGGTTGGGCACCACGAGGCCCAGGAAGGGGATCGACCCGACGGTCACGACGACCACGGCGGAGATCAGCGCGACCAGGGTCATGCCCAGCGCCATGACGCGGCGGTGGTCGATGCCCAGGTTGGTGGTGAACTCCTGTCCCATGCCCGCCACGGTGAAGCGGTCGGCGGCCACGTAGCCGACGACCGTGAGGGCCAGGACGAGCCACAGCAGCTCGTAGCGGCCGCGCAGCACCCCGGAGAAGTCCCCGATCATCCAGGCGTTGAGGCTCTGCAGCAGGTCGAAGCGGTAGCCGAAGAAGGTGGTCACGGACGCGATGACGTTGCCCAGCATGATCCCCACGAGGGGGACGAGCAGGGAGTTGCGCAGCGGGATGCGCTGCAGGACCAGCAGGAACAGGCCCGTCCCGGCGAGGGCGAACAGCGAGGCGACGCCCATCTTCGCCATCAGGGGCGCCGCGGGCAGCAGCAGGGTCACCACGAGCAGGCCCGCCTGCGCGGACTCGACCGTGCCCACGGTGGAGGGCTCCACGAACTTGTTGCGGGCCATCAGCTGCATGATCAGTCCCGCCACGGACAGGGCCAGCCCGGCCAGGACGACCGAGGCGGTGCGCGGGAAGCGGGACACGGCGATGACCTCCACCGAGTCCCGGAAGCCGTCGAGGTCCCCGGCGGCCAGCTGGCGCCACAGGGACCACGGCGTGACGTCGAGGACGCCCACGAACGTGCTGACCACCGCCAGCACGAGCACGACGGCGCTCGCCGCGACGAGGTGGCGGGCGTCGCGGAGGGCGGCGGCCCGCGGGTCCACCGACGACGAGCCCGCCGGTGCGGCGGCGGTGGGGGGAGCGGTCACGACGGTGCTCATCGTCGTCCGGTGGCTGTCATCGGGATCCTTCCGATTCGGGGCGGCGCGGGCCGGGAGGGGGCCGGGGCGCCCGGCGCGGCGGTGGCGATCGCCGGGCCGGGCGCCCCGGGGTCCGCCCGTCCGTCAGCGGGTCAGGAGAGGGACTCCTGGACCTCGGTGATCATGGACGGGAAGTTGTTCAGGCCGAAGCCGACGACGTACCAGCTGGCGCTGTCGAGGTAGGTGATCCGGTCCTGCTGGGCCGCGGCGGTGCCGTTGACGAGTTCGTTGTCGAGGACCTGCTGCGCGGCCTCGCCGCCGGACTGCCCGATCGCGGTGTCGCGGTCGAGGACGTAGATGCGGTCCGGGTCCGCCGCGGCGATCGCCTCGAAGGAGACGGCCTCGCCGTGCCGCCCGTCGGCCTGGACGTCGGTCGCGGACTCGAGCCCCAGCAGGTCGAAGACGACGTTGCCGAAGCGCGAGGCCGGGCCGTAGGCGTTGACCTCCCCGGCGTTGGTCAGCAGGAACATGGCGGTGCCGGCGCCGGCGGCCTGCTCCGCGGTCTCGGCGATCTGCTCGTCGATCGCGGCCAACTTCTCCTCGACCTCGGCCTCCTTGCCGAAGATCGCCCCGAGCGTCCCGGACTGCTCGGTGAAGGAGGCGAGGGGGTCGGTCTCGTCGATCGACAGGTCGACGGTCGGGGCGATCTCGGAGAGCTCGTCGTAGAACTCGGCTGTGCGCCCGGAGATGATGATCAGGTCGGGGGCGGCCTCGGCGACGGCCTCGAGGTCCGGCTCCTTCATGGCACCGGCGTTGACGTACTCGTCCGAGCGGTACTCGGCGAACTGGTCGGGCAGGCTGCCGCCCTGGGGCAGTCCCTGGACGTCCTCGCCGAGGGCCTCCATCGAGTCGAGGACGCCGAGGTCGAAGGTGATCACGTCCTCGGGGGAGACCGGGACCTCGGTGGTGCCCTGGGCGTGCTCCACGCTGACGGTCTCCGCGGAGGCCGAGCTCTGCGTCTCGTCGGCGGTCGCGGCCCCGGAGGTCGAGCAACCGGCGAGGGCCAGGACCGAGGCGGCGGCCAGCAGGGCGGTCGAGCGCTGTCGGGAGGTGCTGTTCATGGTCTTCCTTCGTGCAGGGCGCCGGCGTCCTCCGGGGTGGAGGGCCCCGGCGGGGTCCGGTGGGCACGACGTCCTGCCGCGGGACGGCGCGGACGTCGGGGGAGGGCACCGTTGCTCGGCCGAGGTAAGGGTTGCCTTACCGATCAACCTAGAGGGTGCCCGGCCGGTGAGGCAAATCATTGGCGAACATCCCCGTGACCTAATTCGGTCGCAGGGGAGGGGATGCCACGGTGCTGGCACTCGCCTTGACCGACTGCTAGGCGACTCCTATAGTCGGCCTTGGCACTCTCCGGGTGAGGGTGCTAAGGGCCTGGCGATCGATCGGCACCGCGACGACGGTTGGTGCGCCAACCGGCCCGAAGCACGACGGCGGGTTCCGCCCGCGGTCGCCCACCGCTTTCCACGCCTACAGATAAGGAGAGATCGTGTCGGTCTCCATCAAGCCTCTCGAGGATCGCATCGTCGTTCAGCCGCTCGCCGCTGAGCAGACCACCGCTTCCGGTCTCGTCATCCCGGACACCGCCAAGGAGAAGCCCCAGGAGGGCAAGGTCCTGGCCGTCGGCCCCGGTCGTGTCGACGACTCCGGCAACCGGATCCCGGTCGACGTCAAGGAGGGCGACGTCGTGATCTTCTCCAAGTACGGCGGCACCGAGGTCAAGTACAACGGCGAGGAGTACCTGGTGCTCCCGGCCCGCGACGTCCTCGCCGTCGTCGAGAAGTAGTCCTGGCGCAGACCGCGCAGTCCTGACGAAGGGTGCCTGCCGCACACGCCCCGCGGGGCCCGCGGCGGGCACCCTTCGTCGATCCGTTTCCCCGAACCCCGCTGGACCACCAGCCACGCAGAAGGAGCCATCGTTCATGGCCAAGCAGCTGGCATTCGACGATGCCGCACGCAAGTCCCTCGAGAACGGCGTCAACAAGCTCGCCGACACCGTCAAGGTCACCCTCGGCCCCCGCGGGCGCAACGTGGTGCTCGACAAGAAGTGGGGCGCCCCCACGATCACCAACGACGGCGTGACCATCGCCCGTGAGGTCGAGCTCGACGAGCCCTACGAGAACCTCGGCGCCCAGCTCGCCAAGGAGGTGGCGACGAAGACCAACGACGTCGCCGGCGACGGCACCACCACCGCCACCGTCCTCGCCCAGGCGCTCGTCAAGGAGGGCCTGCGCAACGTGGCCGCCGGCGCCGACCCGCTGAGCCTCAAGCGCGGCATCGAGAAGGCCGTCGAGGCCGTCTCCGAGCGGCTGCTCGAGAACGCCCGTCCCGTCGAGGGCGTCAACGTCGCCCACGTCGCGACGATCTCCGCGCAGGACCCCGCGATCGGGGAGCTCATCGCCCAGGCCTTCGAGACGGTCGGCAAGGACGGCGTCATCACCATCGAGGACGGCTCGAGCACCGAGGTGGAGCTCGAGGTCACCGAGGGCATGCAGTTCGACAAGGGCTACCTGTCCCCGTCCTTCGTGACCGACGCCGAGCGCCAGGAAGCGGTCATGGAGAACTCCCTGGTGCTGCTGTACCAGGGCAAGATCTCCTCCGTGCAGGAGCTCATGCCGGTGCTGGAGAAGGTGCTGCAGGCCAAGAAGCCGCTGACCATCATCGCGGAGGACGTCGAGGGCGAGGCCCTGTCCACCCTGGTGGTCAACAAGCTGCGCGGCACGCTCGACGTCGTGGCCCTGAAGGCCCCCGGGTTCGGCGACCGCCGCAAGGCGATCCTGCAGGACCTCGCGGTGCTCACCGGCGGCGAGTTCATCACCGCCGAGCTGGGCATCAGCCTCGACCAGGTGACCCTGGAGCAGCTGGGCACCGCCCGCCGCGTGACGGTCACCAAGAACACCACCACGGTGGTCGACGGCGGCGGGACCCAGGAGCAGATCCAGGAGCGGGTCGCCACGATCCGCGCCGAGGTCGAGCGCACCGACTCCGACTGGGACCGGGAGAAGCTGCAGGAGCGGCTCGCCCGCCTGTCCGGCGGCGTCTCCGTGATCAAGGTCGGCGCGGCCACCGAGGTGGAGGCCAAGGAGCGCAAGCACCGCATCGAGGACGCCGTGTCCTCGACCCGCGCGGCCCTCGAGCAGGGCATCGTCTCCGGCGGCGGCACCGCCCTGGTGCACGCCGGGAAGGTCCTCGGGGAGTCCGACCTCGGGCTCACCGGCGACGCGGCGACCGCGCTCGGCATCGTCCGCCGCGCGCTGCGCCAGCCGCTGTTCTGGATCGCGCAGAACGCCGGCCAGGACGGGGCCGTGGTCGCGTCCCGCGTGGCCGCCCTCGAGCCCGGGCACGGCTACGACGCCGCGGCCGACGACTACGTCGACATGGTCGCCGCCGGCATCATCGACCCGGTCAAGGTCACCCGCTCGGCGCTGCAGAACGCCGCGTCCATCGCGGCGCTCGTGCTGACCACCGAGACCCTCGTGGTGGACAAGCCCGCCGAGGACCAGGGGCACGGCCACCAGCACTGAGCCGCCCGCCCGCAAGGACCCGTCCCGCTTCCCGCGGGGCGGGTCCTTCGTCGTCGGCGATCCTGTCCGGCTCCCGCCCGGCCGGCTCCGGTAGAGTGCGGAGGTCCACCCGACCACTGCCCGCGCCCCCGGTGGCACGGTGTTCCCAGGAGCTGCCCATGACCAGCCTTCGCGAGCAGGGCGCCCCGGCGTCCGCCGAGGCGTCGACGGCCCGGCGGGTGGCCCGGTACTCGGGGTTCCGGCCCGAGGTGCAGGGCCTGCGGTTCGTGGCGGTGCTGCTCGTGGTGGTCTACCACGTCTTCCTCGACCGGGTGTCCGGGGGAGTGGACGTCTTCCTGCTGATCTCGGCGTTCTTCCTGACCCTGTCCTTCGTGCGCAAGCTCGAGGCCGGGCAGCCGCTGGCCCTGGGCCGCTACTGGCTGCACGTGTTCAAGCGGCTGCTGCCCCTGGCGGTGCTCACCGTGCTGGGCACGCTCGTGCTCGCATGGCTGTTCTTCCCGGAGGCGCGGATCGACCGGGTCCGCACCGAGGCCCTGGCCTCGGTGTTCTACGTGGAGAACTGGGCGCTGGCCCTGGCGGAGGTCGACTACTACGCGGCGGACAGCTCCACGGCCTCCCCGTTCCAGCACTTCTGGTCCCTGTCGGTGCAGGGGCAGGTGTTCCTGCTGTGGCCGCTGGTCTTCGGCGCGGCGTGGTGGCTCCACCGGAAGGCGGGCTGGCGGCCGGTGCCGGTGCTGACGGCGCTGTTCGGCGGGATCCTCCTCGCGTCCCTGGCGTGGTCGGTGCACTCGACCGCCACGAACCAGGCCTTCGCCTACTTCGACACCCGCACCCGGCTGTGGGAGTTCGCCCTGGGCTCGCTGCTGGCCCTGGCGGTGCCGTACCTGCGGCTGCCGCGGGCGGCCCGGGTGGTGCTGGGCTGGGCCGGGATGCTGAGCATGGTCTCGGTCGGGGTGCTGATCAACGTCCAGGGGGCGTTCCCGGGCTGGATCGCGCTGTGGCCGCTGCTGTCCGCGGCCGCGATCATCGTGGCCGGGCGCTCCGGCTCACCGTTCGGGCTGGACCGGGTCCTGGCCTCGCGGCCGCTGGTGCGCCTGGGGGACGCCTCCTACGCCCTGTACCTGGTGCACTGGCCGCTGCTGATCACCTACCTGGTGCTGCGCGACCGGCCCGTGGCCGGCCCGCGCTCCGGGGTGGTGATCGTCGTGGTCTCCCTGGTGCTGGCGGTGCTGGCCACCAAGCTCGTGGAGCAGCCGTTCCAGCGGTGGGCGTGGCCGGAGCGGGACAAGCGGCGCCTGGCCGTGTCGGTGGCCGTGAGCCTCGCCCTGGTCGCCCTGCCGGTGCTCGCCTGGCAGCAGGCCGACGCCCGGCGGGCGGCCCGGCTCGCGGAGGAGGCCGCCCGCAACAACCCCGGGGCCGCCGTGCTGCAGCCCGGGTTCGAGTTCCGGGGGGACCCGGAGGCGCCCGCGCTGCCGCTGGCCTCGGCGCTGCGGGACGAGTGGGTGGGGCTGCCCGAGCCCTGCTCCGGGCAGTTCGCCCCCGAGCAGGAGCTGCTCGAGCAGTACTGCCGCCAGACACCGGTCGTGCAGGATCCCGCGCGCACGGTCCTGGTGGTCGGCAACTCCCACATGGAGCAGTTCATGGGGGCGGTGATCCCCCTGGCGGAGGAGCGCGACTGGCAGCTCGTCGCCGTCCTGCAGCCCGGCTGCGCCTTCGCCGTGCGCCCGGAGGGGGACGCGTGCCACGAGGGCAACGAGGCGGCACTCGACTACGTGGAGCAGGTCGCCCCGGACGCGGTCCTGACGACGTCGACCTACGCGGCCCGGATGGACGGGTCCGCGGAGGCGGTGTTCGGGGGATTCCCGGAGCTGGTCGACCGTCTGACGGGGCGGGGGATCGAGGTCGTCGGCTTCCGCGACAACCCCCGCTTCGACTTCGACCCCTACGCGTGCGCCGAGACCCACGGCGAGGACGCGGCCCGGTGCCAGGTCCCCGTCGAGCAGGTCCTGGCCCCGGTGAACCCGGCCGACGCCCTCCGCGACCGTCCCGGCTTCACGTCGCTGGACCTCACCGACCTGATCTGCCCCGGCGGCCTGTGCCGTCCGGTGGTGGGCAACGTATACGTCTTCTTCGATCCGCACCACCTGACCTGGACCTACACGCGGACCATGGCGCCGGCCCTCGAGGAACGCCTCCTCCAGGACCCGGCCACCGGCGGCACCGGGCTCTGACGGACTCCTCGCTTCGCCCCCTCCCCCTCCCCCCGCACGCCCCTGGAGAAGCTGTGACCCTCACGATCGACCGTTCCACCGGCCCGACCGGCGATGCCGGCGGATCCACCCGCCCGGGGGCGGGCCCGTCCCGCTACTCGGGGTTCCGCCCGGAGGTGCAGGGCCTGCGCGCGGTGGCGGTGCTGCTCGTGGTCGTCTACCACGTGTTCCTCGGCCGGGTCTCCGGGGGAGTGGACGTCTTCCTGCTGATCTCGGCGTTCTTCCTGACCCTGTCCTTCGTGCGCAAGCTGGAGTCCGGCCGGCCCCTGGCGATCGGGCGCTACTGGCTGCACGTGTTCAAGCGGCTGCTGCCCCTCGCCGTGCTCACGATCCTCGCCACCCTGCTGCTGGTGGAGCTGCTCTACCCCGCCTACGACGTCGGCCGCTGGCGCAGCGAGGCGCTGGCCTCGGTGCTGTACGCGGAGAACTGGGCGCTGGCGCTCAACGCGGTGGACTACTACGCCGCCGACCACTCCACGGCCTCCCCGTTCCAGCACTTCTGGTCCCTGTCGGTGCAGGGGCAGGTGTTCCTGCTGTGGCCGCTGGTCTTCGGTACGGCGTGGTGGCTCCACCGGAGGGCGGGCTGGCGGCCCGTGCCGGTGCTGACGGCCCTGTTCGGCGCGGTGTTCGCGGCCTCCCTCGCCTGGTCGGTGCACTCGATCGCCACGAACCAGGAGTTCGCCTACTTCGACACCCGCACCCGGCTGTGGGAGTTCGCCCTGGGCTCCCTGCTCGCGCTCGCCCTCCCGTACCTGGACCTGCCGCGGGCGGCCCGGGTGGTGCTGGGCTGGGCCGGTCTGCTCAGCATGGTCTCCGTCGGGGTGCTCGTCGACGTCCAGGGCGCCTTCCCCGGCTGGATCGCGCTGTGGCCGCTGGCCTCCGCGGCGGCGATCGTCGTGGCCGGGCGCTCCGGCTCACCCCTCGGGCTGGACCGGGTCCTCGCCTCCCGGCCCCTCGTGCGGCTGGGCGACTCCGCCTACGCCCTGTACCTGCTCCACTGGCCGCTGCTGATCACCTACCTGGTGCTGCGCGACCGGCCCGTGGCCGGGCCCCGCTCCGGGGTGGTGCTGGTGCTGCTGTCGGTGCTCCTGGCCGTGCTGGTCACCCGGCTCGTCGAGACCCCGCTGAAGGCGTGGACGTGGCCGGAGCGGAACAAGCGGAACCTGGCGGCCACGGTGGCCGCGAGCCTCGCCCTGGTCGTCGCGCCCGTGCTGTCGCTGCAGCACGCCGAGGACCGCCGGGCCACCGCGGTCCTCGCCGCCGCCGACCGCAACAACCCCGGGGCCGCGGCCCTGCTGCCGGGATTCCGCGACGTGAGCGACCCCGACGCGCCGGCGATCCCGGTCGTCACCGGCGACCACTACCGGAAGCCCGTGCTCGGCGAGCCCTGCCCCGCCGGACTGGGGGTCTCCGAGCGCTACCAGCAGTGGTGCTTCGACACCGTCCCGAACCCCGATCCCGCCGCGACCCTCCTGGTCGTCGGCAACAGCCACGTGCACATGTGGATCCCGGCGATCGAGGAGCTGGCCGAGGCCTCCGACTGGCGGGTGGTGACCTACATCCGCGGCAACTGCATGTACTCCAGCGTCGAGGAACAGGTCGCCGACCACGAGCCGTGCGCCCGCTGGCTCGAGGGCGCCGACCCCGTGGTGGAGGCGGTGGACCCGGACCTGGTGCTGGTGCAGGGCACCCGCAGCACGGACGAGGACGAGGAGCAGTTCACCCCCGGCATGGAGCAGCGCATCCGCGGCCTGGCCGAGCGCGGCATCCAGGTCGTCGGGCTGCGCGACAACGCCCGGTTCGACTTCGTCCCCGCGCAGTGCGCGGTGGACCACGGGGCCGAGGCCCCCGAGTGCGCCGCCTCCCACACGATCCTGGGCCCGGACAGCCCGCTGGCCCCGGTGGCGGACGAGCTGGCGCAGGTGTCGATGGTGGACATGGGCGACCTGATCTGCCCGGACGGCACCTGCGACCCGGTCGTCGGCAACGTGTACACCTACTGGGACAACAACCACCTCACCGTCGAGTACGTGCGGACACTGGCCCCGATGTTCGTCGAACGGGTGCGGGAGGCCCTGGCCGCCGACGGCGTCGATCCCGCCGCCGCTCCGTGAGACTCGGCACAGCCCCCTCCCGGCCCGATCCGGGGCGGCCGGAGGCCCGTAGAATGGTCGGGACTCCCTCGAAGCTGAAAGGCCCCACCGTGTCGGATACCGCCGTCCCCACCGCTCTGTCCGAGGACCCGTTCGGGTTGACCGGACTGACCTACGACGACGTCCTGCTGCTGCCCGGCAACACGGACGTCATCCCGTCCGAGGCCTCGACGCGCACCCGTCTGTCCCGGCGCATCACCCTGGAGGTGCCCCTGCTGTCCGCGGCCATGGACACCGTCACCGAGTCCCCGATGGCGATCGCGATGGCCCGCCAGGGCGGGCTCGGCGTGATCCACCGCAACCTCTCGATCGAGGACCAGGCGGAGCACGTGGACCGGGTCAAGCGCAGCGAGTCCGGCATGATCACCGACCCGGTGACCATCTCCCCGGACGCGACCCTCGAGGAGCTGGACCGGCTCTGCGGCTACTACCGGGTCTCCGGGCTGCCGGTCGTGGACGCGGAGCAGAAGCTGCTGGGCATCATCACGAACCGCGACACCCGCTACCTGCCGGAGAGCGAGTTCCCCAGGCGCCGGGTGCACGAGATCATGACGCCCATGCCGCTGGTCACCGGCAAGGTCGGGATGGCCAAGGACGACGCCCACGCGCTGCTGGCGTCGAACAAGATCGAGAAGCTGCCCCTCGTCGACGACGCCGGCCGGCTCACCGGGCTGATCACGATCAAGGACTTCACGAAGGCCGAGCAGTACCCGCACGCCACGAAGGACGACGAGGGCCGGCTGCGCGTCGGCGCCGCGGTCGGGTTCTTCGGCGACGGCTTCGAGCGCGCCATGACCCTCGTGGAGGCCGGCGTGGACGCGCTGTTCATCGACACCGCCAACGGGCACTCCCAGGGCGTGCTGGACATGATCGCCCGCCTCAAGGCCGAGACCGCCGCCGCGCACGTCGACGTCATCGGCGGCCAGGCCGCCACCCGCGCGGGCGCGCAGGCCATCGTCGACGCGGGCGCGGACGCCGTCAAGGTCGGGGTGGGCCCGGGCTCCATCTGCACCACCCGCATCATCGCCGGCGTGGGCGTCCCGCAGATCACCGCGGTCAACGAGGCCGCCAAGGCCGCCATCCCCGCCGGGGTCCCCGTCATCGCCGACGGCGGGCTGCAGCACTCCGGCGAGATCGGCAAGGCCCTCGTGGCCGGCGCGGACTCCGTGATGCTCGGCTCCCTGCTCGCCGGCTGCGACGAGTCCCCGGGGGAGCTCGTGTTCGTCAACGGCAAGCAGTTCAAGACCTACCGCGGCATGGGCTCGCTGGGGGCCATGCAGTCGCGCGGCAAGAACACCTCCTTCTCCAAGGACCGCTACTTCCAGGCCGACGTCGCCAGCGACGAGAAGCTCATCCCCGAGGGCATCGAGGGCCAGGTGCCCTACCGCGGCCCGCTCTCGGCCGTGGTGCACCAGCTCGACGGCGGCCTGCGCCAGACCATGTTCTACGTGGGCGCCCACGACGTCGCGGAGCTGAAGACGAAGGGCCGCTTCGTGCGGATCACCTCGGCCGGGCTCAAGGAGTCCCACGCCCACGACATCACGATGACCGTCGAGGCGCCCAACTACCAGCGCTGAGCGGCGACCTGGAGCATCCCCCGGAAAGGACACCATGAGCTACGACATCGAGATCGGCCGGTCCAAACGCGCCCGCCGCACCTTCTCCCTGGACGAGATCGCCCTCGTCCCCTCCCGCCGCACCCGCGACCCCCACGACGTCTCCACGGACTGGCAGATCGACGCCTACCGGTTCTCGATCCCCTTCCTGGGCGCCCCGATGGACTCGGCCACGTCCCCGGAGACGGCCATCGCCCTCGGCCGCGCCGGGGGGCTGGGCGTGCTCGACCTCGAAGGGCTCTGGACCCGCTACGAGGACCCGCAGCCGGTGCTCGACGAGATCGCGGACCTCTCCGGGGAGGACGCCCCGTCCGCCACCCGCCGGATGCAGGAGCTCTACGAGGCCCCGGTCCAGGCGGAGCTGATCACCGCCCGGCTCGCCCAGATCCGCGAGGCCGGCGTGATCGTCGCCGGCTCCCTCACCCCGCAGCGCACCGTGGAGCACTACCGGACCGTCCTGGACGCCGGCGTGGACGTCTTCGTCATCCGCGGGACCACGGTCTCCGCGGAGCACGTCTCCCGCAACCAGGAGCCCCTGGACCTGAAGAAGTTCATCTACGACCTCGACGTCCCGGTCATCGTGGGCGGCGCGGCGGGCTACACCCCGGCGCTGCACCTCATGCGCACGGGCGCGGCCGGGGTGCTCGTGGGCTTCGGCGGCGGCGCGTCCATGCGGATCCAGAACACCCTGGGCATCCACGCGGCCATGGCCACGGCCATCTCCGACGTCGCCGCCGCCCGCCGGGACTACCTCGACGAGTCCGGCGGGCGCTACGTCCACGTCATCGCCGACGGCGGCGTGGGGGTCTCCGGGGACATCGTCAAGGCCCTCGCGATGGGCGCCGACGCCGTGATGCTGGGCACCGCGCTGGCCCGCACCGCCGAGGCGCCCGGGCAGGGCTGGCACTGGGGCGCGGAGGCGCACCACGGGGAGCTCCCGCGCGGGCTGCGCACCCGGGTGGGCACGGTCGGCCCGCTGCAGGAGGTCCTCTTCGGCCCGTCCCGCCACGTGGACGGCACCTCCAACCTCGTGGGCGCCCTGCGCCGCTCGATGTCCACCACCGGGTACCTGAACCTCAAGGAGTTCCAGCGCGCCGAGGTGGTCATCCGCGGCTGAGCCCCCGCCGCGGTCCCCGGGGACCGCGGCGGGGCCGGCGGGGATTGGCGAACGTCCAGGAAGGCGCACTAGCCTTGACGGGTGCTCAAGACCGCCCTGCGCCCCCGTTCGATCCTCGCGCTGATCGTGAGCCTCGGACTGGCCGTGGGCTTCGTGCTGCTGAGCCAGTGGCAGCTGGAGTCGAGCGAGCAGGCCCGCACGGTGGCCGATCCCGCCAAGGACGTGGCCGCCCCGCTCGCCGAGGTCGCCCAGGCCGGCACCCCGGTCACCGGGACGCAGGCCGACCAGCTGGTCACCGTCACCGGCGAGTACCGGGACGGCTCCACGGTCATGGTCCCCGGACGGCTGCAGGACGGGACCGAGGGGTACTGGGCCGTCTCGGCGCTGACCGTGCCCGGCAGCGCCGGCCGGTGGCCGGACGCCGGCGGCGAGCTCACCGTGGCCGTGGCCCGGGGCTGGACCGCCGACCCCGCGGCCGTGCCGGAGGAGCCCGAGGGCCGGATCGGCGTCGTCGGCCGGTACCTGCCCGCCGAGGGCCCGGTGCCCGGCCAGGAGCTGCCCGACGGGCAGGTGGGCACGGTCTCCCCGGCCCAGCTCACCAACCTCTGGGACGCCCCCCTCTACTCCGGGTTCGTGGCCGCCTTCGCCGAGAACCCGGCCTCCGCGCCGTTCCAGCTCCGCGACGACGGGACGCTCGCCCGGGACCCCGCGCTGATGAGCCCCCGGCTGTCCGAGCTCGAGATCGACCAGCAGCCCACGGACGAGTCCGTGAACCTGCTCAACCTCTTCTACGCGGTCGAGTGGGTGTTCTTCGCCGGGTTCGCCCTCTACATCTGGTGGCGGTTCGTGCGCGACGAGTGGCTGCGCGAGCAGCGCCCGGAGGAGTACTTCTACTTCGAGGGCGAGTACTACTTCGACGCCGCGAGCGGGCGCTACTACTACTACGATCCCGAGGCGGGGGAGTACTACTGGTTCGACGACCAGCCCGGCGCCCGCACCCACGACAGGACCCAGGACAGGACCGGAGCCCACCATGACTGAACCCACCCAGCCGACCCCCTCCCCGAAGGAGCGCACCGACGGGGTGCGGGTCTCCCTCCCGCAGGACGCCCGGCCCTCGGCCGCGGCGGGTCCCGGCCGGGTCCCGCGCCGGGACGCCCTGCAGCCGCGCCGCCGCTTCGGCGGCACCGAGGCGCAGATCCGGGGCGCGCTGAACTTCTACATGGTCTGCGCCTGGATCTCCGGCACGTTCCTGCTGCTGCTCGTGGCCGAGATGATCACCCGCTACGGGTTCGGCTACGACCTGATCGCCGGGGGCACGGACCAGCTCACGGGCCGGACGGTGGCCCTGGGCTGGCAGGACCTGGAGCTGGAGAACCTCGCCGGCGGGGTCAACATCTCCACGTGGATCCTCATCGTCCACGGCTGGTTCTACGTGGTCTACCTCATCTCCTGCTTCCGCGTCTGGACGCTGATGCGCTGGCCGTTCCCGCAGCTCGTGGTCATGGCCCTCGGCGGCGTGGTGCCGTTCCTGTCCTTCGTGGTGGAGCGCAAGATCCACGCCTCGACCACCGCCGAGCTGCGGGCCAACCCGAAGGCCGCGAAGCGGTACTGAGCCCTCCCCGCGCCTGGCCTAGGATGGAGGGCGTGACCGAAACACCTGAGACCCGTACCGAGCTGGAGCAGCGCCCGGTCCTGGTGGTCGACTACGGCGCGCAGTACGCGCAGCTGATCGCCCGCCGGGTCCGCGAGGCCAACGTCTATTCCGAGATCGTCCCGCACACCTGGTCCACCGAGCAGATCCTCGCCAAGCAGCCCGCGGCGATCATCCTCTCGGGCGGCCCCTCCTCCGTCTACGCCGAGGACGCGCCGCAGCAGGACCCCGCGCTCTTCGAGGCCGGGGTGCCCGTCTTCGGCATCTGCTACGGCTTCCAGGCCATGGCCCAGGCCCTCGGCGGCACGGTCGCCCACACCGGCGCCCGCGAGTACGGCGCGACCACCGCGACGGCCGTGGGCGGACCGGGTGCCTCCATCCTGGAGGGCTCGCCCGGCACCCAGACCGTGTGGATGAGCCACGGCGACTCCGTCGTGGAGGCGCCCGCCGGCTTCGAGGTCCTCGCCTCGACGGAGACCACCCCGGTCGCCGCGTTCGCCGACGACGCCCGCCGCCTCTACGGCGTGCAGTGGCACCCGGAGGTCAAGCACTCCGTGCACGGGCAGAAGGTGCTCGAGCACTTCCTGTTCGACGGCGCGCAGGTCGAGCCGAGCTGGTCGACCGGCAACATCATCGAGGAGCACGTCCAGCGGATCCGCGAGCAGGTGGGCTCCGCCTCCGTGATCTGCGGGCTCTCCGGCGGCGTGGACTCCGCCGTGGCCGCAGCCCTGGTCCAGCGCGCCGTGGGCGACCAGCTCACCTGCGTGTTCGTGGACCACGGCCTGCTCCGCGAGGGCGAGGCCGAGCAGGTCGAGAAGGACTTCGTCGCCGCCACCGGCGTCAACCTGTACGTGGCCGAGGAGAAGGAGCGCTTCCTCGGCGCCCTCGCCGGCGTCACCGACCCGGAGCAGAAGCGCAAGATCATCGGCCGGGAGTTCATCCGCTCCTTCGAGGCCGCCGCGGAGGCCGTCGCGAGGACCGCCGCCCAGGAGGGGGAGCCCGTGCGCTTCCTCGTCCAGGGCACCCTCTACCCCGACGTCGTCGAGTCCGGCGGCGGGGAGGGCGCCGCGAACATCAAGAGCCACCACAACGTGGGCGGGCTGCCGGAGGACCTGCAGTTCGAGCTCGTCGAGCCCCTGCGCACCCTGTTCAAGGACGAGGTCCGGGCCGTGGGCCGGGAGCTCGGCCTGCCCCACGAGATCGTGGGCCGCCAGCCGTTCCCGGGCCCCGGCCTGGGCATCCGGATCATCGGAGAGGTCACCGAGGCCAACCTCGCGGTCCTGCGCCGCGCGGACGCGATCGCCCGCGAGGAGCTCACCCGCGCCGGGCTCGACGACGAGGTCTGGCAGATGCCGGTCGTGCTCCTGGCGGACGTGCGCTCCGTCGGCGTGCAGGGCGACGGCCGCACGTACGGCCACCCCGTGGTGCTGCGCCCGGTCTCCAGCGAGGACGCGATGACCGCCGACTGGTCGCGCCTGCCCTACGACCTGCTGGCCCGCATCTCCAACCGCATCACCAACGAGGTCGAGGACGTCAACCGGGTCGTGCTGGACGTCACGTCCAAGCCCCCGGGGACCATCGAGTGGGAGTAGGCCGGTAGGGCCTGCCCCGCGCGGGCCGGACACGAGCAGCCGCGGTCGGGCGGTCCGCACGGACCGCCCGACCCGTGCGTGCCCGGCAACCCCCCGCCGAGGCACAGGAGGAGAACCATGTCGATCGGATCCGACCGCACCCCCCGGACGTCGGACACCCCCCGGGCGCAGCCCGAGCGCGTCTCGCTGCAGCCCTGGACCCGCCAGATGGACGCCTACACCGGGCCGGACACGCTGCTGGACTTCAACCAGGTCGACAACGTGTGCATCGACCTCACCGAGGCGAACTCCTCGGGCCAGGCCCAGCTGCTCATGGGCCGGCCCACCCGCCTGTCCACGATCGTGCACGACCCCCAGGCCTACGGGCTGGCCGCGCGGGCGGCGCGGGCCCTGCGCACCAAGATCCACGAGCTGTCGGTCAACCACGGTCTCGACGCCGCCTACCTCGCGGCCGGCACCGCCTCCTGGCTGGCCCGGCCCCGCGGGGCCGACCCGACCGGCTCGGGCCAGCGGCGCTGGATCGCCCCGGTGCTGCTCGCCCCGCTGACGCTCAAGCCGCGCCCCGACCTCGACGACTTCGAGCTCCAGCTCGTGGGGCCCGCCCGGCTCAACCCCGCGATGGTCCGCAGACTGGCCGCCGACCACGGGGTGGACCTCACCTCGGGGGAGCTCGCCCGGCTCGCCTACGGCACCCGCCGGCTGGACCCCGCCCCGGCCCTGGAGACCCTGCGCAGCGTGGCCGGGGCGGTCCCCGGCATGCACGTCGAGCACAGGCTGCTCGTGTCCACCTTCGCGGACCTGCACGACCGTCCCGCGGACCTATCGGTCGTGGCGCGCACCGCGGTGGTGCGGGACCTCGCCCGGCTCAAGGCCGCCGCGGTGGGGCGGGTCCCCCAGGTCGAGGAGATCTCCCACGACGCGCCCCCGCTGGACGAGCGCGACCCCGCCGACGAGCTCCTGCTGCTCGACGCCGACGGCCCCCAGCAGGAGGTCCTGGACCTCGCGGCGCAGGGGCACTCCTTCGTGGTCACCGCGGCGCCCGGCACCGGGCAGCTCGACACCGCGGTGAACACGGTGGGCACCCTCGTGGCCGCCGGCCGCACCGTCCTGGTGCTGGGGGAGCGGCGCACCACGCTCGCCGCGTTCGGCCGGCGCATGGACGGGCTCGGGCTGGGCACCGCGGTGCTCCCGCTCTCCTCCCAGCTCAGCGACGCGGACGTCGCCCAGCAGCTCATCCGCGCGGTCGCCCGCAACGAGCGGACCGAGCGCCCGGACCTCGCCGAGCTGCACGGGACGCTGCGCGCCTGCCGCGACCGGCTCGCCGAGCACGTGCGCTCCCTGCACACCGTGCGCCCGCGCTGGTCCGTCTCCCCGTACCGGGCCGTGCAGGCCCTCGCGGAGCTGACCTCCCGCCGCCCGGCCCCGGCCACGCCCGTGCGCTTCCCGCGCTCCGTCCTCGACGCCGTCGCGGACCGGGACGCCGTCGTGGCCCGGCTCGAGCGGGCCGCCGAGCTCGGGGCCTTCGACGCCGGGATCCTGGCCGGGCCCTGGAGCGGGGCCCGGCTGGTCAACGAGGACGAGTCCCGCCAGGCCCACCGTCTCGCGCAGTCCCTCCTGCTCGAGCTGACCACCCTGGAGACCGGGATGCGCCACGTCCTGGCCACCAGCGGGCTGCGCGGCGGCACGACCGTCCCGGAGTGGGGACGGCAGCTGCGCCTGCTGCAGGAGGTCCAGGACTCCCTCACCCGGTTCACCCCGGACATCTACGACCGGCCCGTGACGGACCTGGTCGCCGCGACCGCGGGCGCCGCGTGGCGGCGCGAGCACGGGATCGAGATGACCGGCCTGCAGCGCTCGCGGCTGCGCAAGGCCGCGAAGGAGTACATCCGGCACGGGGTGCACCTGTCCGACCTGCACAGCGCCCTCGTGCGGGTGCAGTCGGAGCGGGAGCGGTGGCGGGAGTGGGCCACGTCGTCGGTGTCCCCCACGGTCTCGGAGCGGGTCGAGGAGCTCGCGGCCGTGCACGCGCGCTTCGTGGAGGACCTCGAGGGCCTGGCGATCGCGCTCGAGGGCTCCCCGGCCGGCGCGGACCTGCTCGGCCGGCCGATCGAGCACCTGCGCGGGATCCTCGACGGGCTCATCAACGACGAGGAGAACCTCGAGATGCTGCCCGAGCGCACCGTCCTGCTGGACGAGCTGCGCGGCCAGGGCCTCGGCGAGCTCCTGGACGACCTCGTGCGGCGCACCGTGGCCCGCGAGCAGGTGCCCGGCGAGTTCGACCTGGCCTGGTGGCAGTCCACGCTCGAGGCCATGATCACCGGGGACGACTTCCTGGCGATGCCCGAGGGGCACACTCTGCGCAATGCCGAGTCCACGTTCCGGCGCGCCGACGCGGCGCACGTCGCCTCCGGCGCCGACCGGCTGCTCTGGGAGCTCGCCGACCGCTGGCAGCGCACCGTGCGCCGGTCCCCGCGCGCCGGGGCCGCCCTGCGCCGGATGCTCCGCGCCGGCGCCGCCCCGCTCGAGGAGGTCAGTGCCTCCGCCGGCGAGCTGATCGGCTCGCTGGTGCCCGTGTGGACGGCCAGTCCGCTCGTGCTCTCGGCGGCGCTGCCCGAGGAGCACGACTTCGACGCCGTGGTGGTGCTCGACGCCGAGAGCTCCCCGCTCGCGGCGGTGCTGCCGGCGCTGACCCGGTGCCGCCAGGTGATCGCGTTCGGCGACCCGCACCTGGGCCGCCCCCAGCCCTTCACCGTGGCGCCCACCGCGGTGCCCGCCCCGGGGGCGCAACCGGTGGTCGAGGTGGACAGCGCCTTCGACGCCCTCTCCCGCGTGGTGCCGGAGCGGACGCTGCGGACGGTCTACCGGTCGATGGACGAGCAGGTCTTCCGCTACTTGAACGAGCAGTTCTACGGCGGGCGGCTCCGGCGCCTGCCCCACGGCGAGTCCGTCACCGGGGCCACCCCGGTGCTCTCCGTCGAGTACGTCCCCGACGGCGTGGGAGCCCTCACCGCGGGGATCGAGGGCATCCAGGCCCCCGCCGCCGAGGTCCGCCGCGTCGTGGAGCTCGTGTTCGAGCACGCGGCGCGCCACCCGCGCCGCTCCCTGGCCGTGGTGACGGCCAGCCCGGTGCACGCCACCCGGATCGCCGAGGCCGTCCGGCGGCGGATGCGGGAGGAGCCGGGCGGTGCGGCGTTCTTCGCCCCCGGGCCGGAGTCCTTCCGGGTGGTGGACCTGCACCGGGCCGCCGGGATCGTGCGGGACACCGTGATTTTCTCCCTGGGCTTCGGCAAGACGGCCAACGGCCGCACCGTGCCGTACCTGGGGGCCCTGTCCGAGCGGCACGGGCGGCAGTCCTTCGTGCTGGCCATGACCCGGGCCCGGCACACCACCCGGATCGTGACCTCCTTGCACCCGGACGAGGTGGAGGGCAAGGGGCTCCAGCACGGCGCCCGGGACTTCGCCCGCGTGCTCGCCGTGCACCTGGGCGCCGGGGCCCGGCCCGAGACCGGCGCCTGCGACGCCCACGAGGACGCCCTGGTCGTGGACCTCGCCCGGCGGCTCACGGACCGCGGGGCCTCGGTGCGGCTCGACTACGCCGGAGTGGTCGACCTCGTGGCCTGGGCCGACACGGAGTCGATGTCGGCCGGTGCCGTGCTCGACGGCCGGCTCCGCGCCGAGGGCGGGACGCTGCGCATCCCGGTGGCCGGCCAGTCCGACGGCTCGGCCGAGGCCGCGGCGCTGTCCGTGCGGGAGCGCTCGCGGCTGCGGCCGCAGCAGCTCGAGCGCACCGGCTGGAACTACCTCACGCTGTGGACGATCGAGGTCTTCACCGACCCGGACACGGTGGCCGAGCTGATCCGGCGCTACCTCGGCCTGCCCACCGCTCCGGAGCGGGGCTCCCGTGCCGGGTGAGCCGCAGGACCGGACGCCGCCGGAGCCTCCCGAGGACCGGCCCGCCCGGCGGCGAGGACCCCGGCGGGCCACCGGCGGCACGTTCTCCGGGGCTGAACCGCGCCTGTCCGGACTCGGCGGACCCGCGTCCGGGACGGAGGAGCCGGACCGCTCCGCGGACCGCGCGCACGAGGAGTGGCTCAGGGCCCAGCGGCCCCCGCACTGGGACTGACGGGCGCGGGGACGAGCACCACGGTGCTGGGCCCGGCCCCGGCCAGCCGCGCGGCGTCCGCGTGCCGAGCCCCGACCACCAGCAGCCCCTCGTCCGCCGCGCCGGGCGGCGCGGCGAGCAGGCCGCCCTCCGCCCCCGGCCCGGGGGAGGAGACCCACAGGACGGGCAGGGCGCGGCCCAGGACGTGCCGCTCGTCCGAGGAGGCGCCGTCGGAGAGGCCCACGACGTCCACGTGGTCCCCCGCCCGCACGTGCCGCAGCACACCGGGGTCGTCGATGCGCAGGGTGACCGCGGTCGTTCCCGCGGGCCGGCCGGTGAGCAGGCCCGGCCCGACGACGGCCGACTCGGTCAGCGGCTGCCCGGAGCCCACGGCGCCCGCGAGGGTGCGCCCGGCCAGGGCGGCCGGGTCGGCGACGGCGCCCTCGGGGGCCAGCCCGGGCGGATAGGACGTGACGGTCAGCTGCTCGAGGCCCAGCACCGTGCCCGCGGGCAGGGCCTCGGCCGTGGTCACCACCGGCACGGTGCCGGCCCGCGGCGGACCGAGCTGCAGGACCGCCAGGCCCAGCGCGAGGCTGAGGAGGACGGCGGCGGCGAAGCGTCGGCGCCGGGACAGCGCGGAGCGCAGGTGCAGGGACAGCGGGTAGCGGCGCCGGACGGGCCGCGGTCGTGGGCTCATGGCCGGCACGCTAGGGCGCGGACGGCCGGCGCGGCGGTGGCCCGGGGAGGAGCGGGGAGCCCGGACGCCTCCGAGGGTGCGGTGGAGTGCGGACGCCGGGGTGGCGCGGCGGCTCAGGCGTCCGCGGCACCCGTCCCGGAGGAGGACGAGGAGGCACCGGACGAGGAGGCCCCGGCGGTCGCCGGAGCGGCGTCGGCCGTGGCCGGCGCAGCGGCCGGGGCGGTGCCGGACGAGGTGCCCGAGCTCGTGCTGTCGGAGCGGGAGTCGTTGCGGTAGAAGCCGGAGCCCTTGAACACCACGCCCACCGTGTTGAACTTCTTGCGCAGGTCCCCGGCGCACTCCGGGCACACGGTCAGGGCGTTCTCGCTGAACGACTGGCGGATGTCGAACGCGTGGCCGCAGTCCTTGCAGGCGTAGGCGTAGACGGGCATGGGTCCTCCTGGGAACGGTCGACGGGTGCGCTCTCTGGCACTCGAAGGTGTCGAGTGCTGATTCTACCGTGCGGCGGCGCCCGCACCGGTGCGGGTGCCGAGGCTCACGGGCCCGTCCTCGGTGAGGGCCAGCGCCACGGGGGCGTCGAGCTCGTCGACGGGGACGGCCCCGGCGGGGAGGACCTCGTCGGCGAACACGCAGACCACCGTGCGCAGCTCCGGGTGGGCCGTGCGGGGCAGGGTGGCCAGGAACCGGTCGTAGAACCCGCCGCCGAAGCCCAGCCGCCCGCCGTCGTGCGAGACCGCGAGCGCGGGCACCAGCAGCACGCCCACGGACCGCATCACCTCGGCCCCGTGGCGGGCGCCCACGGGTTCGCGCAGACCGCCGAAGCCTCCGGTGCGCACGGGGGTGTCCGGGGTCCAGCGCGCCCACGCGAGCCGGCGGCCGGGTTCGCACACGGGCACCCAGATCCGGTGCCCGCGCCGGTGCGCCGTGACCAGGGCCGGCTCCAGGGGCGGCTCGGTGGGCATCGGCAGGTACGCGGCGATGTCGAGGTGGGCGCTGCCGGCGAGCAGCTCCGCGAGGTGCCGGTCGAGGCCGACGGCGGCGTGCTCCCGCACGGCGCGCGCCCGCCGGGTGCGGTCGGCGCGCAGCTCGCGGCGCAGGCGGGCCTTCGCGTCCGCGGTGGTCCCCGGGTCGGTCATCGTCGTGTTCCGCTCCTGTCCGGTGCTCGGCCGGGGGCGGCGCCCCGGATGGACCGGCCCGCCCGGGGCCGGTGGTGCGAGGTTAGCCGTGGGTGGCGTGGGGATCAACCGGCGCGGGCAGTCGATCCGTTAGCCTGTGCCCATGAGTGGAAACAGCAGCCCCCGCACGGTCCGGAAGGCCGTCATTCCCGCCGCCGGGCTCGGCACCCGGTTCCTGCCCGCGACGAAGGCCATGCCCAAGGAGATGTTGCCGGTCGTGGACCGACCGGCCATCCAGTACGTGGTGCAGGAGGCGGTGGACGCCGGCCTGCAGGACGTGCTGATGATCACCGGCCGCTCCAAGCGGGCCCTGGAGGACCACTTCGACCGCGTGCCGGCCCTGGAGCACCAGCTCCAGGAGTCGGGCAAGACCGCGCTGCTGCGCGAGGTCGAGCACGCCTCGGAGCTGGGCGAGATCCACTACCTGCGCCAGGCCGACCCCAAGGGACTGGGGCACGCGGTGCTGCGGGCCAAGATCCACGTGGGCGAGGAGCCGTTCGCGGTGCTGCTGGGCGACGACCTCATCGACGCCCGCGACGACCTGCTCACGCAGATGATTGCCGTCCAGGAGCGCACCGGTGGTTCGGTGGTGGCGCTGATGGAGGTGGAGCCGGAGCAGATCAGCTCCTACGGCTGCGCCGACGTCACCGTCGTGGAGGGCGAGGAGTTCGTGCGGGTCAACGGGATGGTGGAGAAGCCGGCCCCGGCCGACGCCCCGTCCAACCTGGCGGTCATCGGCCGCTACGTGCTGCACTCGGACGTGTTCGAGGTCCTGGAGAACACCGCTCCGGGCCGCGGCAACGAGATCCAGCTCACCGACGCGCTGCAGACCCTCGCCGGGCGCGACGGCGAGGGCGGCGGAGTGTACGGGGTGGTCTTCAAGGGCCGCCGCTACGACACCGGCGACAAGCTCAGCTACCTCAAGGCCAACATCATCCTGGCCTCGGAGCGGGAGGACCTCGGTCCGGAGCTGCGGGAGTGGCTCAAGGACTACACCCGGTCCCTGCCGGTCGGCTGAGAGGCCGTCACCCCGTGCCCGGGCAGTTCCGCTGGCCCGTGACCGTCTCCTGGGGCGAGCTGCGGCTGCGCCCCCTCGTGCGGGCGGACCGCCGGGAGTGGGACCTCGTGCGCGCCCGCAACCGGGAGTGGCTGGACCCCTGGGAGGCGACGAACCCCGCCCCCGGCGGGACGGCGCCCACCTTCTGGCAGTTCGTGCGCGCCCTCGACCAGCAGGCGCGGCAGGGCACGGCGCTGCCGTTCGTGATCACGGAGCGGGTCCCGGGGACGGAGCGGTTCGGCCTCATCGGCCAGCTGACCGTCTCCGGGATCTCGTGGGGGTCGTCCCTGTCCGCGAGCCTGGGCTACTGGGTGGACCGGGAGCAGGCGGGGCGCGGCGTGACGCCCATGGCGGTGGCCATGGCCACCGACTACTGCTTCGAGGGACTCGGTCTGCACCGGATGGAGATCAACATCCGCCCGGAGAACACCAAGTCCCTGCGGGTGGTCGAGAAGCTCGGGTTCCGGGACGAGGGCCTGCGCAAGGACTTCCTGCACATCGACGGCCGCTGGACGGACCACCGCAGCTTCGCCCTCACCGCGCCCGAGGCCCCCGGGGGTCTGGTGCGGCGGTTCACCGGTTCGGACCGCCCGGCCGTGTGGCAGTGACCGGACCTGCCGCGTCCACAGGGACACCCACCCCCGGCGCCTCACGGTAGTAGGCTGTGGCTCACGGCCCGAGCCCGGGCCCGGACCCGCCGGCGCCCGCGCGCCGGCGGCCCACGTCCGCTCGTCCGAGCGACCACAGAGGCAGGACCGCGACCATGATCTGGGTGAGCAGCTCGGCCGTGCTGGTCGTGGTGTGCGCCCTCTCCCTGTTCTGGGTCGTGCCGCACCTGCAGCGCCGCCGCGAGACGCAGGTCGAGAGCACCGGGACCGACCAGGCCGGTGCGGACCCCGCCCCGGCGGAGCACTCCCTCCGGATCGAGGCGCCCTCACCCGAGTCCCGCCGACGAAGGATCACCATGGCGACCACCGACACCGACTCCCCGTCCTCCGGCAGCAGCGCCGCCCGCCGCCCCGGGACGCTGCGCATCAAGCGGGACCGCGCCGGCATCCTCCTCGCCGGCTGCGCCGCGCTCGTGGCCGCACTGCTCACGGCCGTCGTCGCGCCCTTCTCGGCCGCCGTGAGCTGGCCGTGGCCCGTGTTCCTCCTGCTGCTCGCCGTGGGCTCCGTGCTCGCCCTGCGCTACCTGGCCGTCCAGGACCGGGCCGCCCGGCGCAGCTCGCGCCCGGTCCGCGTCCCGGCCGTGGACCCGCACGCCCCGCGGGAGGACGTGGCCCTGTTCGACAACGAGGACGTCGTCACCGAGGACGTCGCCGCCGAGGAGGTCGACGAGGTCCGGGAGCGGCCGGGCGTGGCCGCCCAGGAGCTCGACCTCCCGGCCGCGCACGAGCAACCCCGGGCGCCCGCCGCGTTCACCGTGGAGGAGCTGCGCGCCGAGGCGCTGCGCGTGGCCCGGGAGTCCGCCGGTGCGGCCGGCCGCACGTGGGAGCCGGTGCCCGTGCCGCGGCCGACCTACGCCGACGCCCCCGTGGTCCAGCGCCCCGCCCCGGAGCCGCTGCCGGTGCCCGAGCAGCCGGCCTCCCGCTCCGGCAGCCTCAAGGACGCGGTGCGCACGGGCGAGGAGCGGGGCCGGGCCGCCCTCGACCTCGACGACGTCCTCAAGCGCCGCCGCGCCTGAGCGCACTCCGCCGGCGTCCTCCTGCTCCGCCGCACGGTCCCCGACGGAACCGTGCGGCGGAGCCGTTCCACGGGCGGCGGGCTCCGTCCCCGGTATCATCACGGCAACAACCGGCTGCCGGACGCCCCGACCGAGGAGGAACCATGACCGCCGTCGCCCACCGTGAGGTCGAGCGCAAGTACGAGGTGCCCGAGGGGGCCGAGGAGCGCGTCGACTGGAGCGGGCTGCCGGGGTACACGGTCTCCGCGGAGCCGGTGGAGCACCGCATGGAGGCGGTCTACTACGACACCGAGGACATGTCGCTGGGCCGCCGGCTCGTCGCGCTGCGCCGCCGCCGGGGCGGTGCCGACGACGGATGGCACGTGAAGTTCCACGAGCCCACCGGCCGGCAGGAGTGGCAGGTCCCGCTGCTGCGGACCCCGGACCGGATGCCCGCGGCCGTGCGGAACCTGCTGGCCGGGCTCAGCGGCGGGCAGCAGCTGCGCCCGATCGCCACCCTGCGCACCGTCCGGCGGGTCCGCACGGTCAGCGACGAGGGCGGGACCGAGGTCGCGGAGTTCGCCGCCGACGTCGTCGAGGCCGTCGACGAGCGCACCGGCACGGCCCGGTCCTGGTCCGAGTGGGAGGTCGAGCTCCTCGACGGCACGGTCCCCGAGGAGCAGCAGCGGGAGATCTTCGACGCGGTCGAGTCCGCCATCTTCGCGGTGGGCGGCCGGCCCTCGAGCTCCCGGGCGAAGATCGCCCGTGCCCTCGGCGCCGAGGACGGCGCCGGCCCGGCGGGGGCCGAACCCGGTGCGGAAACGGACGGGACGACGGCGCCGGAGGAGGAGCGCGGCGAACGGACGGAGAAGACGTCCGGCCGGCAGGCGGAGAAGAAGTCGGGCAAGAAGTCCGCACCGAAGACGGAGAAGAAGTCGGGCAAGAAGTCCAACGACAAGGCGGAGAAGAAGTCCGGCCGGCGGGCCGAGAAGAAGTCCGCGAAGAAGTCGGGCAAGAACCCCGGCCGCAAGGCGAAGGGCACGGGTCCGGAGGTCCTGCGGACGGTGCTGGAGGAACTCGCCGAGCAGCTGGTGCTGTGGGACTTCAAGGTCCGCCTGGACGCCCCGGACGCCGTCCACCAGATGCGGGTGACCTCGCGGTCCCTGCGCAGCGTCCTGCGGGTCGCGTCCCCCTTCTTCGAGGGGGACGCCGCGGACGAGCTCGACGCCCGGCTGCGGGAGCTCGCCCGGGCGCTGTCCTCGGCGCGGGACGCGGAGGTCACCGCGCAGCTGCTGGCCGGGCGCGTGGCGGAGCTCGACGGCCGGGTGGGCCCGGCAGCGGCGGAGGTCCTGCAGCGCACCGCCGAGGACCAGGCCCGCAGGGCGGCCGGCACGGTGCACAAGCACGTGGCGGCCAAGGGGCACCTGCAACTGCTGGCGGACGTGCGGGCGTTCGCGGCGACCCCGCCGCTGACCGAGGAGTGCGCGGAGCTCTCGGCACGGGAGGTCTCCGACGCCCTGGTGCTCCGGGCGCTGCGGAAGGTCGTCCGCGTGGCGGAGCGCGGAGCCGCGGCGGAGGATGCCGGGGAGACGGGCGGAGAGCAGCGGCTCGAGCACCTGCACGACGTCCGCAAGGCGGTCAAGCGCGTGCGCTACGTCGACGCCGTGCTGGACCGGGCCGGGTTCCGCCCCGGGAAGTCCCTGCGCCGGGCCGCCCAGGACGCGGAGGACTACCAGGACGCCCTGGGCCTGATCATGGACGCCTCGGTGGTCGAGGGGTGGCTCGCGGCCACGGCGACGGCCCTCGCCCGTTCGGGGGAGGACCGCTACGCGGTGGGTGCCCTGCACGGCGCGGAGGTGGTCCGGTTGCGCACCGGGACGGAGGGCGGCGCGGACGTCGTCGGGGTGCTGCTCTCCCAGCTGCGGGAGGACCTCGCCTGAGCGGGGGCACACATGGGGAGCTGGGGCGCAGGGCGCTGTCCGCAGGAGGAGGACCGGCTCGGCGCCTCGCCTCTGTTCAACTGCCGTTCAGCCGTCCTCAGTACGGTCGAGCCATCCCCGCCCTCGGGGGAGGTACCGGATCGCCATCCTGGGTACGTGAGCACCCCGCCTGCCTGCCGGCAGTCGGGGTGCTCCACGAGGCCGGATGCCTCGTGTCCAGAGTGTGAGATGGTGCGTTAGGTCACTCAACTCGTGGCTGGATACCTTGACTATCGGTTAGACCAGTCGAGCCGGGGGGCTCGATGTCAGGGTTGAACGGCGCCTCCGGGGGGAAGCGCCCGAACTCCACCCCGATCTCGTCTAGTCACGCACCCATGGTGCGACGGGGGCGCCCCGCCCGAGAGATGGTGGGGCGCCTCTGTCATGTCGTCACGGTCTCCTGAGCGTGCACCATGAGCTCGCCCACCATGTCGAGCCATACCTGCCGGTGCAGCTTGGTCAACGGCTCGGCACCCTCGGCGACGGGCCTCCACTGCGTCGAGCGGGCGGCCATGGCACCGGCTCCCGCTGCTGTGCCGGAGCGGTTCGCGGGGGCCACCGAGAACAAGAACGTGGGGTGGGCGTGGGGTGGGACCGGTGAAACCGGAGAAGCAAAGGGCCCCCACTCGGCGGTCTGCCGGGTGAGGGCCCTCTTTCGGGGTGGAGCTAAGGGGAATCGAACCCCTGACCTTTTCATTGCGAACGAAACGCTCTACCAACTGAGCTATAGCCCCGGAGCAACCGTTCCATCCTATACAGCTCGCGCCGGTTTCGCATCCCGGGACACGGGCGTGCCGGGGGATGCGCCCGGCGGTGGTCCGGTGGCCGGCCCGGCAGTGGGTAGATTGGCGGCCATGGACGAAGCGCCCGGACCCCAGGACCCCGCAGCCGATGAGACCGGGACGGCGGCCGACCTCGTCGTCGCCTTCGTCCCCGGGGTGATGCCCGGCAAGTGGTTCTTCCGGTGGCGGGACCGCAATCCCGGCCGCGTCCTCGCCGAGCGCCCGCTCGAGGCGGAGACGTGGCGGGAGGAGCTCGGCGAGGGGAGCGCGCACGCGTGCTTCGTGCGGCTGCCGCCCCACCCCCGGCCCGACGTCGACGACCTCGCCGCCCTGCGCCGGAGCTTCCGGGCCGTGGAGCTCTACGCGGAGCAGCAGGTGGTCGTGCTGCCCCGGGACCACGAACTGACCCTGCTCGACGAGGTCCCGGTCGCCGAGCTCGTGGACGAGGTGCTGCTGCAGGAGCCCTCGACCCTGCCCGAGCGGGACCGGCTGCGCGCCCCGGGGGCGAGCGCCGCGGACGCCCCGCTGCCGCCGATCCGCCACGCCCGCGACGCGATCGAGCTCGTCGCCGCGGGGCTCGGCCTGGTGGTGGTGCCGATGTCGCTGGCGCGGCTGCACCACCGCAAGGACCTCGTCCACCGGGTGGTGCCCGACGCCGCCACGGTCCCCGTGCTGCTGGTGTGGCCGCAGGACCTGCCGGAGGAGCAGGAGGAGCTCGTGCAGGACTTCGTGGGCGTCGTGCGGGGGCGCGGCCTCAACAGCTCCCGCGGCAGCGGAGCGGGGGCCGCGCCGGCCCCGGAGGAGCGCGCGGCCGCCGGCGCGAAGGGGGCGAAGGCGTCGTCGCCCCGGGGCGGTGCCCGGACCCCGCAGCGGACCCGGCGCGGCCCGGTGCGCGGCGGAGCCGCGGGCGGCCGGGGCGGGGCCCGAGGGGGAGCCAAGGGCGGGCGGCGCTCCGGCGGGCGGGGACGGCGCTGACCGGGCCCGCGCCCTACTGCTGCTCGACGGCCACCGTGTAGGACCACAGCTCCGAGGAGGTCCCCACCGGGGTCGGCCGCCCGGAGGCCTCCGCCCCGGCACCGCGCCCGGGGCCGCGGCCGTGGGACCGGGCGAAGTCCTGGGAGGACTTCCACGCCTCGAAGGACTGCTCGTCGGCCCAGCGGGTGAGCACGAGCCACTGCGTGCGCCCGTCGGTGGGCCGGAGCAGCTCGAAGCCCTCGAAGCCGGCGACACCGGCCATGGACCCGCCGTGGGCGGCGAAGCGCCGGCCCAGCTCGTCGCCGGAGTCGGCGGGAACGGTGATGGCGTTGATCTTGACGATGCTCATGCGTCCGATCCTGGCACACCGCGCCGGACGGCCCGGACCTGGCCCGTCTCGGGTGCTCCGGGGGCGGGCCCCGTCCCGGCCTGGCGGATCACCGTCTGGTTCAGCAGGGGCACCTGCAGGCCCTCGCGGTCGAGCATGATCTTCATCCGCAGCCGCAGCGCCCGGGCCACGTCCCACTGCTTGAGGGGCACGGTGCGGACGGCGACCCGCACGGTGACCGACTCGCCGGTCACGGCCTCGACACCCCACACCTCCGGGTCCTCGGTGATGAACTCGCCCACCTTGGGGTCGTCGCGCAGCAGGGCGGCCTCGTGCAGGATGAGCTCGGTCATCAGCTCGATGTTCGTGTCGTAGGGCACCGGCAGGTCCAGCACGCAGCGGGCCCAGCCCTGGGACTGGTTGCCCACGCGCAGGATCTCGCCGTTGCGCACGTGCCACAGGGTGCCGTTGACGTCCCGGACCTGGGTCACCCGCAGTCCCACGGCCTCGACCGTTCCGCTCGCCTCGCCGAGGTCGACGACGTCGCCGATCCCGAGCTGGTCCTCGGCGACGATGAAGATCCCGGACAGGTAGTCCTTGACGAGGGACTGCGCCCCGAAGCTCAGGGCCACGCCGGCGATCCCGGCGCTGGCCAGGACGGGGCCGATGTCGTACTCCAGCTCCGAGAGGATCATCAGCAGCGCGACCGCCCAGATGAGCACCGTGCCCACGGAGGAGAGCACCGAGCCGATGGTCGTGGCCCGCTGCGCCTGCCGGGCACCGGCGAGCCCGGCGTCCTCGACCCACCGGGGCCTGCCCCGGTCGAGCCGGCGGACGATCCGGGAGCGGGTGCCCCGGGCGATGCCGCCGGAGACGCGGCGGATGAGCAGCCGGGCCACGGCGGAGAGGACGGTCGCCCCGAGCAGGACGACCAGGACCCGCAGGGGCTTGTCCAACCAGAACTGCCAGCTCAGGTCGAGGGCGGGGGACGACATGGGGAAGAGCATGGGGGAAGCGTAGCGAACGCTCCGCCCGGCCCGTGCTGCTCCCGGCCGTCCCGGGGAGGCATCGGGCACAATGGTGCCCGATCCGGCGGGGCCCACCGCGCGCCCCGCCCCCGTCCAGCAGCGAGGACCCATGACCGCACCGAGCCCCGTCCAGTCCGCCGCCCCCGAGCCGGCCCCCCTCGCCGCGGTGCTGCACGCCGTCCCGGACCCCGCCACCACCACCGGCGCGGCCGAGGGGCTGGGCGGTGTCGCCGACTGGGCGGTGCGGGTGATGGAGGCCATCGGCGCCCCGGGCGCCGGGCTGCTGGTGGCCCTGGAGAACCTCTTCCCGCCGCTGCCCTCGGAGGTGATCCTGCCGCTGGCCGGGTTCACGGCCAGCCAGGGCAACTTCTCCCTGGCCGGGGCGATCTTCTGGACCACCCTGGGGGCGGTGCTCGGGGCGACCGCCCTGTACTGGATCGGTGCGGCCCTGGGCCGGCGGCGGCTGCGGGTGATCGTCGAGCGGATGCCGCTGGTGGACCTGCACGACCTGGACCGCACCGAGGCGTGGTTCCAGCGCCACGGCAGGGCGGCGGTGTTCTTCGGTCGGATGATCCCGATCTTCCGGTCCCTGATCTCGATCCCGGCCGGCGTCGAGCGGATGTCCTTCCCGGCCTTCGTGCTGCTGAGCACGGCGGGCTCGCTCATCTGGAACACCGTGTTCGTGCTCGCCGGGTACTACCTGGGGGAGAACTGGCACCTCGCCGAGCGGTACGCCGGCATCTTCTCCCGGGTCGTGCTCGTCACGGTCGCCGCGCTCGTCGTCTGGTGGGTGGTCAAGCGGGTGCTGCGCAACCGCCGGGGACTGTCCGACGCCGCCCGGCGCCGACGCGAGGAGCCCTGAGCGCGGCGGTCCCCGACCCGTGCCCGGTCTTCCTAGAATGGGGGACATGAGTTTCCCCATGGACACCCGGGTGGGCGCCTACGCCGTCATCGTCCAGGACGGGGCGGTGCTGCTGAGCCACTGGAACCCCCGCCACCCCACGCTGCGGGGGGCGTGGAGCCTGCCCGGCGGGGGCATGGAGATCGGGGAGCAGCCGGCGCAGACCGCCCGCCGGGAGGTCACCGAGGAGACGGGCCTCACCGTGGAGCTCGACGAGCTGCTCGGCGTGCACAGCCGCCACATGGACCCCGAGGAGCGACTGGACGGGCACGGCCGGCCCTTCCACGCGCTGCGGGTCATCTACCGTGCGCACGTCACGGGCGGGACGCTCACCGCGGAGCTGGACGGCTCCTCGGACGAGGCGCGCTGGTTCCCGCTGGACGCGGTGCCGCAGCTGCCGCTGCTGAGCCTGGTGACGGTGGGCCTGGACCTGGCCGGTCTCCTCCCCGCGGGCCTCCCGGCGGCCGGTGGCAGGTGGTGAGCCGTCGCCGCGCGGCGTCCGGCCTGCTCGCCCTCGCCGTGCTGACCGGGTGCGCCGGCGCCCCGGAGGCCCCGGCGACGCCCTCGCCGAGCGCGACGCCGTCCGTCCCCGCGGAGCCGATCCGGATCGCGGCGGGACCGACCGGGCAGACGGCCGTGCTCGCCCACGTCTACGCCGGGCGGCTGCGGGAGGCCGGCTTCGACGCCGGCGTGGTCGACGCGGGCGCCGGCCGCGCGGACTACCTCGCGGCCCTGGAGCGCGGCGACGTCGAGCTCGTGGCCGACTACTCCGGCAACCTCTACCTGCACCTGCGCGGACGGGCACCGGTGGGGCCGGCCGGGGCCGCCTCCACGGGAATCGCCACGCCGAGCCCCACGCCCACCCCGGAGGAGCGCGGGCTCGCCGAGGACCTCTCCGAGCTGCTGGGCCTGGGGGAGGAGAGAGCGGACGACGACGACGTGCTCGCCGGTGTGCGCGAGGTCCTGCCCGAGGGGCTGCGGGTCCTCGAGCCGGCGCCGGCGGAGAACACGGTGGCGGTCGTGGTCACCCGCGCGACCGCCGTGGAGCACGGGCTGTCGGACCTGGAGGACCTGGGGCCCGTGTGCGACGAGATCGCCCTCGGCACCGGCCTCGACTTCGCGGGCCGCTCCTACGGCCCGGAGGGGCTGAAGGACGCCTACGAGTGCGTGCCGCGGAGCTTCGTGCCGTTCGCCGAGCAGGACGAGCTCGTGGACGCCCTCCTCGGGGACCGGGTCCAGGCGGCGGCCCTGTTCACGGCATCGCCCGCGATCGAGGACAACGCCCTGGTGGTCCTCGCGGACCCGCTCAACAACTTCGTCCCCCAGCGCGTGGTCCCGGTGGGGGACCGGAAGCTGCCGGACGCGGCCGTGCAGGTCGTGGAGGAGGTCTCGGCGCAGATCGACACCGACGACCTCGTGCTGATGACCCGGATGACCACCGCCCGCGACCCGTACACCCCGGAGGAGGCCGCGCGGTACTGGCTGGAGGGCGGCGACGACACCTGAGCGCCGCCGCGGGAGGCGGTTCGCCCGGGGGTAGGGTGTACCGCATGTCAGTGGTGAAGCAGTCCGAGAAGCTGAAGAACGTCCGCTACGACGTCCGGGGTCCCGTGCTCGAGCAGGCCGAGCACATGGAGGCGGAGGGTCACCGGATCCTCAAGCTCAACATCGGCAACCCCGCGCCGTTCGGCTTCGAGGCACCCGACGCGATCCTCGTGGACATGATCAAGAATCTGCCGACCGCGCAGGGCTACTCGGACTCCCGCGGGATCTTCTCGGCGCGCACGGCGGTGGTGCAGTACTACCAGACCCGGGGGATCATGAACCTGGACGTCGACGACGTCTACCTGGGCAACGGCGTCTCCGAGCTGATCAGCATGGCCCTGCAGGCGCTGTGCAACCCGGGCGACGAGATCCTCGTCCCCGCCCCGGACTACCCGCTGTGGACGGGGGCGACGACGCTCTCCGGCGGGACCGCCGTGCACTACCGCTGCGACGAGGACGACGACTGGAACCCCGACCTCGAGGACCTCGCGGCGAAGATCACCCCGCGCACCCGCGGGATCGTGGTGATCAACCCCAACAACCCCACGGGCGCGGTGTACTCCCGGGAGGTGCTCCAGCGCATCGCGGACCTCGCCAAGGAGCACGAGCTGATCCTGTTCGCCGACGAGATCTACGAGAAGATCACCTACGACGCCGCGGAGATGATCAACCTCGCGACCTTCACCGGTGAGGACGTGCTGTGCCTGACGTTCTCCGGGCTGTCCAAGGCCTACCGGGTGGCCGGCTACCGCTCCGGGTGGCTGGCGATCACCGGCCCCAACTGGAAGGCCGAGTCCTACCTGGAGGGCCTGAAGCTGCTGGCCAACATGCGGATGTGCGCCAACGTCCCGGCCCAGCACGCGATCCAGACCGCCCTGGGCGGCTACCAGTCGATCAACGACCTCATCCTCCCGGGCGGGCGGCTCAAGGCCCAGCGCGACCTCGCCCACCGGAGGCTCAACGAGATCGACGGCGTGTCCTGCCGGCAGGCCGACGGGGCGCTCTACCTGTTCCCGAAGCTCGACGTGGAGAAGTTCAACATCGTCGACGACGAGAAGTTCGCCCTGGACCTGCTCAAGGAGCAGAAGATCCTCGTCAGCCACGGCAGCGCCTTCAACATGAACACCCCGGAGCACTTCCGCCTGGTGTTCCTGCCGTCGACGGAGGTGCTCGCGACCGCCCTGGACCGGATCGAGGAGTTCCTCGGCAGCTACCGCCAGTGACCGCCGGCCGCCCCGCGGCCCGCACCCCAGGAGGCCCCGTATGAGCGCTGTCGACCGCAAGCCCGGCACCGGCTTCGAGCAGGACGTGCGGCCGCTGCTGCGCGCCCGGCCGGGACTGGCCCTCGCCCGGGTGGACACCGGCTCCACCCCGGGTTTCTCCGGGTCCAAGAAGCTGGGCACCGCCCTGCGCGCCGCCCGCGAGAGCGAGCTGTCCGAGCTCCAGCGGCTGATCTACGCCGGCGCCACGGCGGGGGCCCGGCACCGGGTGCTGCTGGTGCTCCAGGGCATGGACACCTCGGGCAAGGGCGGGGTCATCCAGCACGTCCTCGGCGGGCTCAGCCCGCACGGCGTGCACACCCACGGCTTCGGCCGGCCCACCCCCGAGGAGGCGGCCCAGCACTTCCTCGAGCGTGTCCGGCGCCAGCTGCCGCGCCCGGGCGTGATCGGGGCCTTCGACCGCTCCCACTACGAGGACGTGCTCGTGCCCGTGGTGCACGACATGCTCGAGGACCGTCAGCTCGAGCGGCGCTACGCCGAGATCCGGGAGTTCGAGCAGGAACTGGCGGAGGACGGCACGATCGTCATCAAGGTCTTCCTGCACCTGGGCCGGGACGAGCAGCGCCAGAACCTGATGGCCCGCCTGGGCGACCGGACGAAGCAGTGGAAGTTCGACCCTTCGGACCTCACCGCCCGCAGCCGGTGGGACGTCTACATGGCCGCCTACGAGCGCGCGATCGACGCCACCGACGCCGACCACGCCCCCTGGTACGTGGTGCCCACCGACCGGAAGTGGTACGCCCGGGCCGTGGTCCAGGAGCTGCTGATCTCCGCCCTCGCGGGCCTGCACCAGGACTGGCCGGACCCCCAGTACGACGTCAGGGAGATGCGCCGGCGGCTCGCCGCGCTCTGAGCACCCCGGCCGGGCAGGACCGGCTCAGTCGCGCCCGGCGTCGTCGCCCTCGGCGTCCGCGCGGCGGGCCCGGGCGGCGTCGAGGCGCTCGCGGGCGCCGTCCAGCCACTGCTCGCAGCGCGCGGCCAGGGCCTCGCCGCGCTCCCACAGGGCGAGGGACTCCTCGAGGGAGGTGCCCCCGGCCTCGAGCCGGGAGACCACCTGCACGAGCTCCTCGCGGGCCTGCTCGTAGCCCATGCCCGCGATGTCGGACAGGTCGGGCGCTGCTGCGGGGTGGTCGGTGCTCGCCATGGGTGCGGCCTTTCTGCGGCGGGAGGTGTGCGTGCGGTGTCGGCGGAGGAGCTCGTCCGGTCCGGGACACGGCCCATCCTCCCACCTCCTGCGGGTCCCGTGCCCCCTGCGACGGCGGAGGACCGTGCTCCTCCGGGCGGCGGGGGCGCGCCCGTCAGGCGTCGCCGGCCCGCTCGCCCGGGCGGCGGGCGGAGACGGTCTCGGTGCGGACGCCGAGCTCGCCCGCGGCCAGGCGCACGCCCAGCAGGTCCCCGGCGCGCACGGCGGCGGCGTCGGTGACCACGGCCCCCGAGGCGTCCAGGACCACGGAGTAGCCGCGCTGCAGCGTCTCCTGCGGGGACAGGGCGCGGACGCGCGCGCGCAGGTGGCGCACGGCGTCGCGCTCCCGGAGCGTGCGGGCGTCCACGGCCGCCAGCGCCCGGGTGCGCCACCGGTCCACGTCCTCCTCGCGCAGCAGGATCGTGTTCTCCGGCTGGGCGAGGGCGGGGCGGGAGCGCACGGCCGCCAGCCCGGTGGCCTCCCGGTCCAGGAAGGCGCGCACAGCGCGGTCCAGGGTCACCCGGGCCCGCGCCACCCCGGCGCGCTCCTCGACGACGTCGGGGACGATCCGCTTGCCGGCGTCCGTGGGGGTGGACGCCCGCAGGTCCGCCACCCAGTCCAGCAGGGGCTGGTCGTTCTCGTGCCCGATGGCGCTCACCACCGGGGTCCGCGCGGCGGCCACGGCGCGGATCAGGGACTCGTCGCTGAAGGCCAGCAGGTCCTCGAAGGACCCGCCCCCGCGGGCGATCACGATGACGTCCACCTCGGGCATGCCGTCGAGCTCGTGCAGCGCCTGGGTCACCGCGCGCACCGCGCCGGCGCCCTGCACGGCGACCTCCCGCACCTCGAAGTGCACGGCCGGCCAGCGCAGCGACGCGTTGCGGACGACGTCCTTCTCGGCGTCCGAGTTGCGCCCCGTGACCAGGCCGACCCGGCGGGGCAGCAGCGGCAGCGGCTTCTTGCGCTCGGCGTCGAACAGCCCCTCCTCGGCCAGGGCCCGCCGCAGCAGCTCGAGCCGTTCGAGGAGGTCCCCGAGGCCGACCGGCCGGATGCCGCGGCCCAGCATGGACAGCCGGCCGGTCTTGGCCCAGAAGTCGGGCTTGAGCTGGGCGACCACCCGCATGCCCTGCTCGAGGGGGCGGTCCAGGTGCGCGGTCTCGTTGGCGAACAGGGTCACGGGCACGGAGATCTCGGCGTCGACGTCGCGCAGGGTGACGTAGGTGACGCGGGCGCGCCGGTTGAGCTCGATGATCTGCCCCTCGACCCACGTGGGGGCGCAGCGGGCGATGTAGGCGTGCAGGTTCTCCGAGAGCATCCGCAGCGGCCAGGGGTTCTCCGGGGTGGTCCGGTCCGCCCGCGCGGGCAGTTCGCGTCCACCGCCCGGGGGCGCGTCCCCCTGGGGCTCGAGGTAGGTCATGTCCCATGCTTACCACCCGGTGCGGACAGCCGTGCACGCGCTCCGCCCGTGCGTACAGTGGTGCTGTGAGCCCTTCAGCACC
Source organism: Kocuria sabuli (assembly GCF_040981185.1). Lineage (NCBI taxonomy): Bacteria > Bacillati > Actinomycetota > Actinomycetes > Micrococcales > Micrococcaceae > Kocuria > Kocuria sabuli. The sequence continues at coordinate 2,255 of NZ_JAVHZE010000006.1, read as the reverse complement.
CCCCGCCCCCGGACACCGTTCCCGACGACGGGCCGCCACCGTCCTGCGCACCGGTCTCGGCGCGGTCCTGGGCCTGACCGCCGCGGCCCTCGTGGCGGTGCTCGTGCCGCTGCACTGGGCGCAGGACACGCTCGTCTCCCGGGAGGGCTTCACCCAGGTGGTGGGCACCCTCGCGCAGGACGAGCCGTTCCAGGAGGAGCTGGCCCGCACCGCCGTGGAGCAGGCGGCCGACCGGATCATGGGGGAGCAGGCCACCGGCGTCGGGTTCCTCGACCGGATGCTGGAGAACGCCGTCCGCCGGGCCGCGGACGTCGCGGTGGACCTCACCTCCGAGCCCGCGTACCAGCGGGCGTGGACACAGGCGCTCACCCGGACGCACGAGGCCAACGTCCCCGTGGACGGCGCGGTGGACACGCCGCCGAAGCACCTCGTGCTGGACATCGGACCGGTCCTCCAGGAGGTGGACGCGGCCGTGCAGCGGTCCCTGGGCGTGGACATCGGCCTCGCGGACCGGGAGGGCCGGGTCACCGTCCCCGGCTCGAACACCGGGCGCCTGATCGAGGCGGGGACCCGGCTGACCGAGCTCGCCGTGCCCCTCACCTGGGCCGCCGCCTTGCTGGCGGCGCTCGCGCTGCTGGTGACCCGGCACCGCTTCGCCACGCTCGCCGTGCTGGGGCTGGGCACGCTCGCCGGCCTGGGCGTCGTGTGGCTGACCGTGGAGGAGGGCGTCCGGCGGGCCTCCGGCGTGCTCGGCCCGGACCCGGTGGTGCGCCTCGCCGCCGACCGGGTGCTCGTCCTGCTCACCGGCTCCCTCGGCGAGCAGATGGTCACCGCGGCCTGGATCGCCGGGATCACGGGCGTCGTCGGCCTTGTCGGGGCGATCCTGGTGTCGGGCGGATCACGGCGCGGTGTCCGGCCCACCGCGTAGCATGGAGGCCATGCCGACCACCGTTGCGCTCACCATGCCCACCGTCCCCCGTCAGCGGCGCTCGCCCGCCGACGTGGCCGCCGCCGCTCCCGTCGGCGCGCCCAAGAAGGTCCTCCTCGCGTCCCCCCGCGGCTACTGCGCCGGCGTGGACCGCGCGGTGATCGCGGTGGAGAAGGCCCTCGAGCACTACGGGGCCCCGGTGTACGTGCGCAAGGAGATCGTGCACAACAAGTACGTGGTGAACACCCTCGAGGAGCAGGGCGCCGTGTTCGTCGACGAGACCGACGAGGTCCCGGAGGGCTCGCTGCTCATCTTCTCGGCGCACGGGGTCTCCCCGGCGGTCGTGCGCTCCGCCGAGGACCGGCAGCTGCGCACCATCGACGCCACGTGCCCGCTGGTGACCAAGGTGCACCGCGAGGCCGTGCGCTTCGCGAAGAGCGACTACGACATCCTCCTCATCGGCCACGAGGGCCACGAGGAGGTCGAGGGCACCTCCGGCGAGGCGCCCGAGCACATCCAGGTGGTCAACAGCCCCGACGAGGTCGACCAGGTCGTGGTCCGCGACCCGGACAAGGTCGTGTGGCTGTCCCAGACCACCCTCAGCGTCGACGAGACCCTGGAGACCGTGCAGCGGCTGCGCGAGCGCTTCCCCTCCCTGCAGGACCCGCCGAGCGACGACATCTGCTACGCGACCTCCAACCGGCAGACCGCGATCAAGAAGATCGCCCCGGACGCCGACCTCGTGATCGTCGTGGGCTCCGCCAACTCCTCCAACTCCGTGCGGCTCAAGGAGGTCGCCCTCGAGTACGGCGCCCGCCGCGCCGAGCGCGTGGACTTCGCCAACCAGGTGGACGAGGCGTGGTTCGAGGGCGTCGCGACGGTCGGGGTGACCAGCGGGGCCTCCGTGCCCGAGGTGCTCGTGCAGGACGTGCTGCGGCTGCTCGCGGACTACGGCTACGGGGAGGTCGAGCAGGTCGTCACCGCCGAGGAGGACGTCCTGTTCTCCCTGCCCAAGGAGCTGCGCGCCCGCCTCACCGCGGCCGGGGACACCTCCCACCGCCTCGGCGGCCGCGGGGCCCGGCCCACGCGCTGACCGGGGCGGGACATCCCGCCCGCGTCCCGCCACCGGTCCGGGTCATCCGCCCGGCCCGCGGCGCACCGCCCCGCCGACCCCGGGCAGCGCCACCCGGCCGCAGGGCGGTCCGCGGGCACCTCACGGGGGGGGGGGGGGGGGGGGGGGGGGGCCCCCCCCCGGCCGTTCCCCCCCCCCCCCCGGCCGCCCCCCGGGGGGTGGGGGGGGGGGGGTTTGCCGTGCCCGCCCGGGGGG